>JBGQKK010000119.1:0-8691 GCA_041499545.1 Gammaproteobacteria bacterium
CTCGCCTAGTTCCGCAAGAGAAACGGCATGCAGCCGCAGCATCCGGAAAATCCGCGGCGCGGCGAGGGCGGCGGGCCGCCCGCGGCGGTCGCGGTGCTTCGGCTGCTGTTCAGGTTGTCCGGAGCGGTGGCACCCGCGCTCGCGGCGCGCCTCGCGAGCACTCTCTGGTTTCGGCCGCAGCGGCATCGGCCGCCCGGGCGCGAACAGGCGGTGCTCGCGCGCGCGCAGCATGTTTCCCTGCGCCACGCGGGCAAGCGGATCGCCGTGTACCGCTGGGGCGAAGGACCGACGGTCATGCTCGTCCACGGCTGGTCCGGGCGCGCCGCGCAGCTCGGCGAGTTCGTCGAGCCGCTGGTCGGCGCCGGCTATCGCGTCGTCGCGTTCGATGCGCCGGCGCACGGACGCAGCGACGGGCGCGACACCACGCTGCCGGAGATAAGCGAGGTGATCCTCAGGCTCGCCTCCGACTTCAGTCCCGTGCATGCGGTGATCGCGCACTCCTTCGGCGTGCCGTGCGTGCTGTTCGCGCTGCAGCAGCGGGGTTTCGCGCGGCGCGTGGTTGCGTTCAGCACACCCGCGACCCTCGAGGGTCTGGTGGAAAAGTTTTCGGGCACGCTCGCGCTGTCGGCGCGCACCGTGCAGATCCTGCGCGACATGCTGGTGCGGCGCTTCGGCGAAGACCTGTGGACGCGTTTCTCGGCCCAAGACATGGCGCAGCGCGCCGTGCTACCGGCGCTCGTCATCCACGACCGCGACGACCGCGATATACCGTGGCGCGAAGGCGAGGCCGTCGCCCGCGCCTGGCCGCACGCGCGCTTCCTGCGCACCGAGGGCCTCGGTCACCGCCGGATACTGCGCGATCCGGAGGTGATCGGCCGTGTCGTGGATTTCCTTCGTAACGCAACTTGAGGCGGCGGGCCTCACGGCGGCGTCCTCCGGGCCGGGTTAGAGATGTAGCCTGCAAGGTGATCTCCGGCGGCGAGGGCTGGCGCGGCAGCGCGCTGCCGTTGGAAATAGCTAGTCCCCGTACTTCGGAGAGAATGACGTCCCAGGGCCGAGACAGAGGGTAGAATTGAAAGATAGATATGGTCGGGAGATCAGACGCAATGAAAGTTCTCGTTGCCGGTTCTCTCCGTGGTGTCGAAGACCAGGATCGACGTGAGCAGCTCTGCGCGGCCGCCAGAGAACTCGGAAAGTGCCTCGCGCTTGCAGGCCACACATTGGTGGTGGGAACCGAAGATCAGGAGGATGTTGATCCTTTCGTCGTAGAGGGCTTTCAATCGGTCGAGAAGGCGTCGTCAGTGGAAGTGCACCTTATGAAAGGGGCGAAGGCCTGCTACTCCGGGAAGGCTACGGTCAAGAACATCTGGCATCACTACAATGATTGGGACGTCACGGTATGTTTGCGTCCCTGTATCTCGATGCGGCGTTTTCGCGCTTCGACGGATTCAAGGAATCGGTGATGTCTGGAACATATGGAAAGAAGGCGGACGGCGATCGACCGCCGACAACCGGGAAGCCCTAAGTCAGCCACCTGCTCCGGCGGACCTGAGGCTTGCAAATCACGTGGACCGCCGCGTGCGCATGCAGCTTTATAGCCCTTTGTATTGCCGATTCAACGGCTTTGCGCTAGGTGCATTCCTGGCGGGCTCGAACCTGGGGTTCGCCGGGCCTCGGTTCGGGGCGATGCGCGGGCGCGTCCACGAGTTTCTCTCCGAGATCGGGGTGGAGACCAGGCTGCCGCCGGATCATGCCACCTACCGCGCGGGATACAGCGGCCTGTTTGAAGCGATCAGAGCGCAAGTCCGCGCCCGTTCCGAGTTGCTGCACGATTTCATGGGCGTGGGTGCAATGACGGTCCTGTACGCCGCCAGCATCGCGCTGGGAACTCGCAAACAGAAACGGATCCTGCGGGATCGCTGGGCGCCGGTCCTTGCTCGCCATCAAGTCGATCCGGACGCGTACGAACGGTTCGTCCGGAATATCGGCAAGTCGGCGCCCGCGCGAGATGCATCGACTCTGCTGTCCCACGCCTTCGGTCTGGTCAATGAGTTGATTCACCCGCTCGAAGCAGAGGCAGACACCTGCTTTGTCGCGATGCCCTTCCGCAGGCCGTTCGTCGACTATTTCGGCAGCTACTACCGGCCGGCGCTCGCTCGCGCTGGCTTCCGCGCGGTCCGCGCGTGGGGAGGCATCAGCTCCGAGGAGTACTACTCGTTCGTGGGCACGCTGATCTCCCGATGCGGGGCCGTCTTTGCCGAGCTTGCTTCTTCGAATTTGAACGTCATCAATGAGATCGGACTTGCGCACGGCGCAAATCGGCAGACCTTCCTGGTGATGCGCAAGCAGAGGCGCGATCCTCCCTCGAACATCGCGCAGTTGCCCATTTTCCAGTACTCGGACGACGGGGCCGGCTGGCAACCCCGAGACGCTCCCCGCTTGGCGAGGTTCATTCGCTGGATGTGGAAGCAGTACGTCGCCTCACTGGCTGCCGAAGGCACTATCGAGGATATTGCGCGTGAGCTGATCCGATATCTTCGCATCGCAAAACGACCCGTATCGGACGAACTCCTGGCGCTGGCCGGGGTTCGACCACCGGGGCGATAGCGAGGCCGACGAACGCCGTCAGCGCGCTTTTCCTATCCGTCCCTCCCTCGGCGATCCGTCGTGAGACAACAGAGCTACCGTTACAAGGCTTTCATCTCGTACAGCCACGCCGCGGACAGCAAGCTCGCTCCCAAGCTTCATGCCGCTCTGCACAAGTTCGCCAAGCCGTTTTGGAAGCTCCGCGCCATGCGCCTCTTCCGCGACGAATCCAACCTGACGGACAACCCCGACGCCCCAGGCCTCTGGTCCGCGATCGTGAAAGCCCTGGGCGAGTCCGAGCACTTCCTTTTCCTCGCTTCCCCCACCGCAGCGCAATCGAAATGGACCCGGGACGAGGTCGGGCTCTGGCTGTCGCGGCGCGGCGTCACGAACCTGATGCTGGTGCTGACAGAGGGCGAGATTGTCTGGGACCGCGTAGCCAACGATTTCGACTGGAACAAGACCACGGCGCTCCCGCGCAGCCTGGAGAAAGCCTTTCCGGAGGAACCGTGGTTTGCGGATTTGCGTTTTGCCCGTGACGGAGACGATCTTTCGCTGCGCAACCCCGACTTCCTGAAACCCGTTGGCCGGATCGCCGCGCGGATCCATCGCCGCCAACTGGACGAAATCGTCGGGGAAGACGTGCGCCAGCACCGCATCACGAAAGCCGTCAGCTGGGTCGCCGTCGCGGCAATATTGACCGGCGCGGTGGCGGCCGTCTGGGAAGCGCAAATCGCGAACCGTCATAGCCGGATCGCAGAAGAGCGCCGCAAAGCGGCGCTTTCCCGCCAATTGACGGTGCAGGCAAGGGCCTATCTCCCCGCGAGTCCCGATCTGTCCCTGTTGCTTGCTCTCGAAGCCAACCGTATGGATACCAACGTAATGGCCCGAAGCGTCCTGCTGGAGGTACTGCAACAAGACCCGTATCTAGCCAAGTTTCTGCACAAAGGGCCTCGTAAAGTGAGCAGCGTCGCTTCGAGTCCCGATGGCAAGTTGCTGGTCTCGGGCGGCGAGGACGGCTCGGTCTATTTTTGGGACCCCGTGGAGCGACGAGCGCTGGGCGGGCGGAAGGAGCACAAGGATACGGTCTGGAGCGTCGCGTTCAACCCCGCTGGAGACATCGTGGCTTCCGCTGGCGAGGACCAGAAGATCGTGCTCTGGGACGCCGGGACTCGTCAGCCCCTCGGAAAACCGCTCGCGCGTCACCGTGACACGATCTGGGTCGTTGCCTTCAGTCCCGACGGCCGGACTTTGGCCTCTGCTAGCGAGGACCGCACCGTGATGTTATGGGATGCGCGCACGCGAAAACCTCTGGGCGCCCCGCTCAGGCACAAGGCCAAGGTCTACAGCGTCACCTTCTGTCCCCCGAGGGGCGAGATTCTGGCCTCAGGAGACAAGGACGGCACCGTCGTCCTGTGGAACATGCGTACCCGCCGACCGATCCTTCCTTACATGAATCTCCATAGCGATACCGTTTACAGCGTGACGTGTAGCCCGGACGGCAGGCTCCTCGCCTCGGCCGGCGAGGACAGAGACGTGATTCTGTGGGATGTGGCAAAGCGCCGCCCTGTCGGCCCGCCTCTGAAAGGCCATACTGGGCGGATATGGAGCGTCGACTTCAGGCAGGACGGCAACATCCTTGCGTCCGGGAGCGAAGACCAATCCATCATCTTGTGGGACGTCGTCAGGCATCGGTCGCAAGGACAGCCTATCGACGGGCACACGGATACCGTCTACGGCGTGAGTTTTCTGCCGCCGAACGGAGGAATCCTGGCTTCCGCCGGCGGCGATCGAAGCGTGATTCTCTGGGACATGGCCAAGCGCCGCCCGATCGGCCGTTCTCTGGACCCTGACGAAACCGGTGTCGGAAACCAGCCTTCGGCCACTGGCGAAGGTCGACCGGTTCCTGCACAAGCCTCTCCGGGAGGCGATTCTGCAAAGGCGGCGCAGGCGGCTTCGGCACCTGATGGCAGCAGCGTCGAGATCCTCAGTGCGGACACGAAACTGAAGGCATCCGCCAATACGGACAACAGCATTACTCTCTCATACGGGGTGACGCCTCTCGGCAGGCCCCTGAAGGGTCACATGGATCCCGTGCGGACACTGGCATTTAGCTCCGACGGCAGGACGTTGAAGTCAACCAGCCGGACCGGGCAGGTTTTCGAGTGGGATACCGG
This sequence comes from Gammaproteobacteria bacterium, assembly GCA_041499545.1. Lineage (GTDB taxonomy): Bacteria > Pseudomonadota > Gammaproteobacteria > Burkholderiales > SG8-39 > VBDM01. The sequence continues at coordinate 4,764 of JBGQKK010000119.1, forward strand.
CTTCGAGTCCTGGCAGGTCCGCGCCTGCCGGGTCGCCGAGCGCAACTTGAGCTGCGAGGAATGGCGGGAGTTCCTGGGCGACGAGTCCTACCGCAAGACCTGCCCCGACCTCCCCGGCGGGCGTGCGAACTGCGACCCGCGTTGATCGGCCGGGCGCAGCTTCAGCGGTGTATCGAGCGAGCGGTGACGGGACACGCCCTTCCGCTCAGGGCATGAACCCGCCGCCGTTCACGTGGATGGTCTGGCCGGTGATGTAGCGCGCGTCCGGCCCGCACAGCATGCGCACCACCGCGGCGACTTCCTCGGGCTCTCCGCGGCGGCCGATCGGCGGCAGGCCGCGCCGGTTCTCCGGGCGGGCCGGCGCGCCCGGCAGGCCGCGCACGGTCTCGATGGTTCCGGGGACGACGCAGTTGACGGTGATGCCGCGCGGCGCGAGGTCGAGCGCGAGCGCCCGCGTCATGCCGGCGATGCCGGACTTGGCCGCGATGACGTGCGCGCGGCCGGTCGCGCCTTTGTGCGCCGTCAAGCCGCCGAGATTCACGATCGATCCGCCGCGCACCCGCGTGAGATGCGGCAGGCAGGACTGGGTGCACAGGAACGCGCCGTCCAGCACGATCGCGATGACGCGCTTCCATTCTTCGAGCTTGATGTCCTCGAAGGGCGTTTCGCTCCTCACCGCCGCGTTGTTGACCAGGATGTCCAGGCGCCCGAACTGCTCGACGGTCGCATCCACCATCTTGGCGACCGCGTCCGGGTCGGTCACGTCGGCGAAATGAAAGGCCGCCTTGCCCCCGTCCGATTTGATCATCGATACCGTGTTCTTTGCGTCGTTCTGCGAGGTGTTCGCGTTGACCATCACGGTGGCGCCGCCCGCGGCGAGCGAGCGGCTGATGGCGCGGCCGATGTTGCGCGCGCCGCCGGTCACGAGCGCGACCTTTCCGGCCAGCTCGGTGCCGGGGGTCATTCCCGCGTTGCCGCTCAAGAGGGTTCTCCGGGCGCCTTCATCGCACGTTCTCCAATAGCAGCAAAAGGCCGCCGAGGATGGCGGTATTGCCGAGCAGGATGATGCGGCTGACGTTGCGCTTCGCCGCGTCCGCCATGCCCCAGAAACGGTGGAAGATGAGCGTCGCCGCCACGGTGAAGACGATCAGGCAATACACCCCGATCTTCGCGTGCCAGTCGGCGAGCAGCAGCGCGCAGCCGGCGAATTGCAGCGCGATGCCGGCCCAGAACGCCGCGACCGGGGCCGGCGTGCCCGAGGCCGCCATGCGGTCGACGTGATCCTGGATGCGGGCCTTGCTGAGGTTGCAGAGCCCGGTCGCGAGGAAGCAGAGCACGATCAGAAGCCGTCCCGCGGTGTCCAGCCACGAAGTGTCTCCGTACATCGGCGGTTCTCGCTATAATTTTTGCCGCCGTCCGCAGGCGGTCGCGCGACAGCGGACAGGATAGCCCATGCCCTTCGCAACGATCAACGGCATCCGAATTCACTACCTGATCCAGGGCTCGGGCCCGCAGCTCTTGATGTTCGCCCCGGGCGGATGGCGCTCGGTGATCTCGCGCTGGACCGCGGCCGGAGGCAAGGAAGCCTTCGGCCAGATGGACGGGCTGGCCGCGCTTTCGCGGCACTTCAGCTGCATCGCCTACGATCGCCGCGAGTGCGGTCTCTCGGGCGGGCGCGTCGAGCCGCTCGGCTGGGACCTCTACGTCGAGGAGGCGAAGGCGCTCCTCGATTTGTCCGGCGCGAAACAGGCCTACCTCCTCGGCAGCTGCATGGGCGCGTCCCTCGCGCTCGCATTCGCGGTGCGCCACCCCTCGGCGTGCAAGGGACTCATCCTGCACTGGCCGGTGGGGGGCTACCTCTGGAAGAGCAAAGGACACGAATTCTTTCGCCGTCACATGGATTTCGCGCGGGCGAACGGCCTCGCCGCGGTCGTCGGGCGCGCGCCGAAAGGCGAGAATTTCTGGCTCGACCCCGAGATCGGGCCCTGGGGATCGCCCGCCGCGGTCTATCCCGAGTTCGCCGCCGAGCTGGCGAAGCAGGACCTCGGACACTATCTCGAAATCTGCGCCCGCAGCCGCGATGCGATCTTCAACGACACCATGCCCTCGGGCGCGAGCGGGGAAGAGCTCATGCGGATCCAGATCCCCGCTTTGATCATGTCGGGGGCGGACAGCCGGCACACGCGATCGGCGGCCTGGGCCTTGAAGGAGCTGATGCCGCAATCGGAGTTGTGGGACCTCATGCCGCCTCACCAGACCGGGCAGAACACGCTGGAGCAGATCCTGCAGTTCAAATCGCGCTTCGAGGCGACGGCGCGAGCCGCCTAGGAAGCCGGAAATGCTCAATCGGCTCCCGGCGCTGCCGCGCCTCGTCCTCGCCCTCGCCGCGATCCAGTTCGCCTCCTTCGCGGTCTTGCGCGGCGTTTTCTGGGCGGTTTTCCGGGACACGCTCGCCGGCGCGTCCTGGGCCGATCTGCTCAAGGCCTTCGCGATCGGGCTGCGGTTCGACCTGCGGCTCGCGCTGCTCGTTTGCCTGCCGCTCGCGGTCCTGGGATGGATACCCCTGCTCGATCCGAGCCGGCGGCGCGCGGCGCGCCTCGGGTGGCTCGCCTATTTCGCCCTCGCGCAATGCCTGCTGCTGTTTCTCTACTTCGTCGACTTCGGGCACTACGCCTACGTCCGCATGCGGCTCAACGCGACCCTGATCGATCACCTGACCCCGGTCGCGGTCGCCGCGCGGGTGGCGTGGGAGACCTATCCGGTAGCGACGGGTGTGCTGGCCTTGGCGCTGCTCACCGCGGCGTACGCCTGGGCGGCGGGGCGCGCGGCGCGCGCCGCCTTGGTCCCTCCCGCGGGCCGCCTGCGCCAATGGGAAAGGCGCGCCGCCGTCGCCGGCATCGCCGCGCTCTATGTTCTGGGCATCTGGGGCAAATGGTCGTGGTATCCGCTGCGCTGGAGCGAGGCTTACTTCTCCTCGAGCGAGACGGTCGCCGCGCTCGCCCTCAACCCGGTGCTGTTCCTCGCCGACACGGCGGAGAACCGCACGGCGCCCTACGACGAGGGCAAGGTGCGCGAGCACTATGCCTACACCGCCTCCCTGCTCGGCGTGAAGTCGCCCGACCCGGGAAAGCTCGATTTCGCGCGTTACGTCGCACCGCCGCACCAGCCCGCGGTCCGCTACAACCTGGTGGTGATCCATCTCGAATCCTTCGCTGCGTTCAAGGCGGGGGCTTTCGGCAACCGCCTGAACGGCACGCCCCACTTCGATGCGATCGCGAAAGACGGCCTGCTGTTCACGAATTTCTTCGTGCCCGAGGTGCCGACCGCGCGCTCGGTGTTCGAGATGCTCACCGGCGTCCCGGACGTGAACCCCACCACCACCGCCTCGCGCAATCCGCTGATCGTGAATCAGCACACATTGGTGAACGCGCTCGAGGGCTACCAGAAGTATTACTTCCTGGGAGGCAGCGCGACCTGGGGAAACATCCGCGGCTTGCTCGCCCACAACATCCCCGGACTGCGCATGTTCGAGGAGGGCGATTACGCCGCGTCCCAGGCCGACGGCTGGGGCGTCTCCGACGTGGTGCTGTTCGACAAGGCGCAGCAGGTGCTGCACAACGAGACCCGGCCCTTCTTCGCCTTCATCCAGACCTCGGGGAATCACCGGCCCTTCACCATCCCCGAAGATCACCCCGGTTTCGAGCTCGCCCGAGTCGACGCGGCCGCGCTCGCGGCAAACGGGTTCGACGGCCTCGCCGCCTACAACGGCCTGCGCTACCTCGACTTTGCGCTCGGATCCTTTTTCGCGAAAGCGAAGCAGGCGCCGTACTTCGCGAACACGGTATTCGTCATGTACGGCGATCACGGCAATCCCTCGACGCAACAGACGCCCTGGGAGCAGCTGCTCCTCACCGGCTACCACGTGCCC
>JBGQKK010000120.1:0-8672 GCA_041499545.1 Gammaproteobacteria bacterium
GATCAGGATGATCCCCAGGCCCAGCGCGAGCGGCAGGTCGCCTTTGCTCGTCTCGAGCGCGATGGTGGTCGTCATCACGCGCGTCACCCCGTCGATGTTTCCGCCGACGATGATCACCGCGCCGACCTCGGCGGCGGCGCGTCCGAAGCCGGCGAGGACGGTGGTGAGCAGCGAGAAGCGCGTATCCCACAAGAGCGTCAGCGCCGCCTCGGCGCGGCCCGCGCCGAGCGAGCGCAGCTGCTCCTCATACTCATGCCAGGCATCCTCGACCGCCTGGCGCGAGAGCGCGGCGATGATCGGCAGGATCAGCACCGTCTGTGCGAACACCATTGCCGAAGGCGTGAACAGGATTCCGAGGGGGCCGAGCGGACCGGCGCGGGAGAGGAGCAGGTAGATGACCAGACCCACGACCACGGGAGGCAGGCCCATGAACGCGTTCAGGAACACGATCAGGGTCTTCCGCCCCGGGAACCGGCCGACCGCAATGGCGGCACCGAGCGGAAAACCCAGGAGCGCGGCGAGCCCGACCGCCGACAGGCTCACGCGCAGGCTGAGCAGGACGATCTCCACGAGCTTGGGATCGAGCTCGATCAGGAGCGCGAGCGCGCTGCTAAAGGCATCCGACATGGTGGTGTGAGACGGGTTGACTCGTTGTTCTTATATATGTAATATTTTGCATAATATGCATTATTCAGGATATATATCATAGCTTCATGCTCATATATGTTCTATTAATTCATCTATGAAAATCGAATTCGCGCCAGGCTGGAAATTCCGCTCTGAACCCGTCGCTCCCTTGCTGGTGCCCCTGCTCGCCGCAATCCAGCGATCCGGCTCGCTGGCCGCGGCGGCCCGCGAAGTCGGCTATTCCTATCGCCACGTCTGGAATCTGCTCGGGGAATGGAACGACCGCTTGGGGCAGGCACTCGTCGAGCTGGAACGCGGACGGGGCGCCCGGTTGACGCCTTTGGCTGCGAAGCTCCTGGATCTGGATGATCGCGCGCGTGAGCGCCTGGCTCCCCAGCTGGCCGAGCTGATACAGGAGTTCGAGAACGAGCTCCGCGCCGGCGCGGACATTCCGGGCCTGAGCATCCATGCGAGCCACGATCTCGCCCTGGAACGGCTGCCCGAGCTGGCTGAAGGAAGCCTCGCGCTCGATCTTCGCTTTCGGGGCAGCGTCGAAAGCCTCGAGGCGCTGGCGCACGGCGACTGCGATATCGCCGGATTTCACGTCGCCGAGCAATGGCGGACCCCGGAAATCCTGCAGCGGCTCGAGCCCGCCGCGCATACCTTGATAGGGCTCGCCTTGCGGGACCAGGGACTGATCGTCGCCCGTGGCAACCCGAAAGGCGTCCAGGGCCTCGCGGATCTGACGCGCCTGCGGTTCGTCAATCGCCAGAGAGCCTCGGGAACGCGCCTGGTATTCGACCAGCTGCTCGCGGGCGCCGGCATCGACGCGAGCCGGATATCGGGCTATCCCCGCGAAGAGCTCACCCACGTCGCCGTCGCGACGGCCGTGGCACAGGGCGGCGCCGACGTGGGTTTTGGAATCCGGGCGGCGGCCGCCCAGCAGGAATTGGGGTTCATTCCCCTGGTGCGCGAGCGCTATCTGCTCGCGTGTCGCTCCGATGCGCTCGAGCGCGTCGAGCTCAGGAAATTCCTGGCGGTACTGCGCGGCAAGCGGTTCAAAGCCGTGCTCGCGTCGCTTCCGGGCTACGACGGCGCCATCACCGGCCGGCTCATGCAGATCGAGGAAGGCCTTGCCGGCCCGCGCCCGGCGCGCGCGCGCGTCACCGATCGAGCGACACCGCCTTGACCAGCGCGTAGGCCTCCAGCCCGGGTGCGAGCGCAAGCTGCCGGGCGGCGCGCGCAGTGATTCTCGAGCGCAGCAGGGTCGCGCCGACCGCGATCGAGACATTGACGATTCCGCCGCGCTCCGCTTCGACCGTCTCGATTCTTCCCGGGAGCACGTTCTGAATGCTGATGCGCCGCGGACGCTCGAGCGCGATCGACACGTCGCGCGCGCGGATGCGCACGCGCACCGGCTCGCCGATCAGCGCATCCACGTTGGTGGCGGTGAGCGTTCCGCCGTCGAACGCGAGGGTGGCGAGATTGTGCTCCACGTCCTGCTCGACGACCTTCGCGTCGATCACCGCGCCGCCTTCGAAGGCCCCCTCCCCCGGCCGCAGATCCGGGCGGCCCATGACATCCTCGGCCGAGCCGACCGCGAGCACGCCGCCCGCCGACATCAGCACCACCGTGTCGGCGATCCGGACCACCTCTTCCACGGCATGGCTCACGTAGACGATCGGCACCTTCACTTCATCGCGGATCAGCTCGATGTATTGCAGCACCTCGCTCTTGCGGTGGGCGTCGAGCGAAGCGAGCGGCTCGTCGAGCAGCAGCAAGCGCGGGTTCGACAGCAGCGCCCGGCCGATCGCGACGCGCTGCTTCTCGCCGCCCGAGAGATTCCCCGGCCGACGGTCGAGCAGGTCCTTCAATCCGAGCAGCTCGACGACGTGCTCGAAATCCGACGCCGGCATGCCTCGGGAGAAGAGCCCCGCGTAGCTCAGGTTTTGCCGCACGCTCATATGCGGGAACAGGCGCCCCTCCTGGAACACGTAGCCGACACGGCGCTTCGGCGTAGGAACGTCGATGGCCTTGTCCGAGTCGAAGACCGTCAGACCGTTGATGTCGATGCGCCCGCGGTCCGGGCGCAGGATGCCGGCGATGGCGTTGACCACCGAAGTCTTGCCCGCTCCCGAGCGGCCGAAGAGCGCCGTGACGCCCTCCCCGGCCTGGAAGGAGGCGGCGAGGCGGAAGGCGCCGAGCCGGCGTTCAATCTCGACCGACAGCATCTTCTCCGCTCACTCGGCGCGCGGCGCGCCGTACCATGACCTCGGAAACATAGAGCGCGGCAAGCGACAGCAGCACCGCGATGACGCTCAGGCGCATTGCCGCCGCATCGCCCGCCGGGGTTTGCGTGTAGGTGTAGATCGCCAGCGGCAGGGTGCGCGTCTCGCCGGGAATGTTCGATACGAAGGTGATGGTCGCGCCGAATTCCCCCAGACTGCGTGCAAAAGACAGGAGCACGCCGGTGATGATGCCGGGGAGGGCCAGGGGCAGGGTCACGGTGAGAAATACGCCCGCCCAGCCCGCGCCCAGCGTGCTCGCCGCAGCCTCGAGCTTGCGGTCGATCGTTTCGAAGGAAAGACGGACCGCGCGCACCGTCAGCGGAAAACCCATGATGCCTGCCGCAAGCGCGGCGCCGGTCCAGCGGAAGGCGACGACGATGCCGAACCACTGGTCGAGGATCTCGCCCAGGGGACCGCGCCGGCCGAAGAGGAGCAGAAGGAAAAAGCCCACGACCACCGGGGGCAGCACCAGCGGCAGATGCACGACCGCATCGACCAGCGTCTTGCCCGGAAAGCTCGCGCGCGCCAGAACGTAGGCCGCCGCCACGGCGAACGGGAGGCTGACGAGCACACTCCAGAAGGCGACGCGCAGGCTCAGCCAAAGGACTTCCTGCTCTTCGGGTGTGAGACCCACCGTCAGAAGCCGTGCTTCGCGAAAATCGCCTTGGCCTCAGGCTGGCTCAGCCACTTCAAGAACGCTTCCGCCGGAGGCTTGCCGCTAACCGTCATTGCAATCGGATAGACGATGGGAGGATGGCTGTTTTCGGGAAACAGGCCCACTACCCGAACCTTCGAATCGGCCGCGGCGTCGGTCCGATAGACGATCCCGAGCGGCGCCTCCCCGCGGGAAACGAGCACCAGTGCCGCCCGAACGTTCTCCGCGGAGGCCACTTTCGACTGAACGTCTTTCCAGACTCCGAGCGCCTCGAGGCTGGCTTTGCCGTACTTTCCCGCGGGCACGGCGTCGGGATTGGCCATGGCCAGCCGGCCGTCTCCGAGAAGCCTGGCGAGCGGGAAGCCCTGAGCGATATTCACGGAAACCTTGCTATCCGCGGGCGCAATCAGCACCAGGCGATTCTTGAGCAGATTCCGCCGGGTGGCGGGTTTGATGAGACGACGCTGATCGAGATAGTCCATCCAATCGAGGTCCGCCGAGATGAAGAGATCGGCGGGTGCGCCCGCCTCGATCTGCTTCGCGAGCGCCGGGCTCGCCGCGTAGGCCAGGACGATCCGGTCGCCGGCCCTGAGCTGGTACGCCTTGGCGTTCTCGTCGAGCGCGTCCTTGAGGCTCGCCGCGGCGAACACGGTGACGGTATCTGCTGCTGCCGTCTTGGCGAAGGCCAGGAAAGCAAGCGTCAGGAGTGCGGCGGGACGCCGGAGCATCGCTGTATCCTGACATATATAGCGATGCAAATAAACAACCGGGCTTGGCGGCGGCTATTCAGCCAGCAGCTTGAGGAGGGTCCGCGTCGCAGCGGAAGTGTGCCGCAGGGCCTTGCGCTCGATCTCGCGGTACAGGCCAACCAGCTTGTGCCCGGTCGGCGAGAGCGTGGCCCCCCCGCCGAATTTGCCGCCGGGCGCGGCCTCGACGACGGCTTTGGACAAGTGCCGGTTGAGGTCGTCCACCAGCACCCAGGCGCGACGGTACGACATTCTGAGCTTGCGGGCGGCAGCCGAGATCGAACCCGTGTCCCGGATCGCCTCCAGGAGCGCGATCTTTCCCGGGCCGATCGCCCTGATCCTGCCCTTCACCACGCGCAGGTGGAGTTCCGCTCGCGCCTTTGCCATGAGAGATGGACGAGGCTTGTCAGCCGCCGAGCCGGAAAGTATATTGCATCGACCGGGGTTGCAGACGCCCCGTCAGACGGTGTCCCGTCCAAGCGCTGCGCGCGAAAAGATTTTCAAGGACAAGCCATGGACACCGATACCCCGCCGAATCGCAATCAGCCGCCCGCTCCGATCGGTCTCGGCGAGGCATTCCGGTACTGGTTCAAGCTCGGCTTCATCAGCTTCGGCGGTCCGACCGGCCAGATCGCGATCATGCACCAGGACCTGGTCGAGCGGAAGCGCTGGATCTCGGAGAAACGCTTCCTGCATGCGCTCAACTACTGCATGGTGCTGCCCGGGCCGGAAGCGACGCAGCTCGCGACCTATATCGGCTGGATGATGCACCGGACCTGGGGCGGGATCATCGCCGGGAGCCTGTTCGTGCTGCCCTCGCTCGGGATCCTGGCCGCGCTCACATGGATCTACCTCGCCTACGGCAAGCTGCCGCTGATCGCGGGCCTGTTCTACGGCATCAAGCCGGCGGTGACCGCTATCGTGCTGTTCGCCGCCTGGCGCATCGGCTCGAGGGCGCTCAAGAACGCGGCGCTATGGGCGATCAGCTTGGCGGCGTTCGTGGCGATCTTCGCCTTCGACGTGCCGTTTCCCTACATCGTCCTCGGCGCGGGCATCGTCGGCTACGTCGGGGGCCGATTCGCCCCGGACAAATTCGCCACCGGAGGCCACGGCCCCTCGGACAAGCACTACGGCGCGGCGATCATCGACGACACGACGCCTACGCCCGCGCATGCATTGTTCGCCTGGAGGCGCTTCGCTGCCGTGCTCGCTGTGTTCCTCGGTATCTGGGGCGGTACGCTGGCCGTGCTGGTCGCCCTCTTCGGATGGGAGAGCACGCTCGCGCAAATGGGATGGTTCTTCACCAAAGCCGCGCTCCTCACCTTCGGCGGTGCCTACGCCGTTCTGCCCTACGTCTACCAGGGCGCGGTCGAGCACTATGGATGGCTCACGGCGACCCAGATGATCGACGGCCTCGCCCTGGGGGAGACCACGCCGGGGCCGCTCATCATGGTCGTGGCCTTCGTCGGCTTCGTCGGTGCGTGGACCAAGGCGGCCCTGGGTCCGGGAGCGCTGGCGCTCGCCGGATGCCTGGGCGCGACGGTCGCGACCTTCTTCACTTTCCTGCCCTCGTTCCTCTTCATTCTCCTCGGCGGGCCGCTGGTGGAATCGACGCACGGAAACCTGAAATTCACCGCGCCGCTCACGGGGATCACCGCGGCTGTCGTCGGCGTGATCCTCAATCTCGCCGTGTTCTTCGCCTGGCACGTGCTCTGGCCGGCGGGATTCTCGGGCAAATTCGAATGGTTTTCCGCCCTCGTCGGTGTCGCTGCTCTCGTGGCGCTGTGGCGTTACAAGACCGGCATGATTCCCGTGATTCTCTGCTGCGGCGCGGCGGGTCTCCTCTACCGGCTCATCTCCGCCTGATCGAAGCGTACCGGCAAACAAAAAGGGCGCCGAAGCGCCCTCGAGTCAGCCGAAGACCGCGTCAGCCCTTCTGGATTACCCCGCAGGCGAGCCGCGCGCCGGCGTTGCCGGTCGGCTGAGTCTTGTAGTCGTCGGCCTGCGCGTGGACGATCAGGCCCCGGCCCACGATCCCGGTCGGGCCGTCGGTCACGGTGATGACGTCGAGCTTCGCCGAGAAGCTCGCGTTGCCGTAGTCGTCGGCTTTGAGCGCGGGCATGTCTCCGGCGTGCCGCTCCGGCGTCGAGGGGTAGGCGTGCGCCTTGCCCAAGGGATTGAAGTGTCCGCCCGCGCTCATTCCGTCTCCGGAGCTGCAATCGCCCTTCTCGTGGATGTGGAAGCCGTGCTCCTGGTTCGGATTGAGTCCGCTGACGTTCGCCGTAACCTCGACCCTGTCGCCCTTCTGCGTGAATGTCGCGGTGCCCTTCACATTGCTGCCTTTGCTTGGCTGCAATGTTGCTTTCGCCGTCGGGCCGCCGCCCGAGTCGAACATGGCGCAGCCGGCCAGCAAGCCGGCGATCGTGGCGGCGGCAGCAGCGAATCTCATTGCTACTTCTTTCCCGCCATGGAAGCCGGCGCCTTGATACCTTTGTTCTTGCGGTAGTTCGCCACCGCCCTGTCCTGCGCCTTGCCGAGCTGCTCGGCGTCTTTCTTCGCGGCGTCGTCCGCCTTCGCCTTGGCCTCGGCCGCCTTCGCCTTCGCCTCGTCGGACGGCGGGGGCAGCTTGGCCCACACCGTGCCGGCGGTCGCCGCCATGGCGATGCTCATGATCAGGATCCGAATGTTCATAGGCTCACCCTCCTCATCAGTGCTGGGCCTGCGGGGCCATGGGCAGGCCGGACGCGGCGCCGGCCTTGACCTTGCCGGACTTGACGTCGTTGTACCAGTACTCGTGGTGCTCTTTTGCCCAGGCCTCATCGACGTAGCCGTAGCGCATCGCTTCGTACGCGCCTTCCACCCCGATGGAGCCGAGATAGATGTGCCCGAGCGAGGCCGCCATCACGGCCCCCGCGGCAACGGCGTGCACGACGTTCATTTCGATCATGATCGCGCGCACCTGGTCGAAATTCGGGAAGTTCAGCACCAGACCCGATGCGCTCACGATCAGGCTCAGCGCCACCACCCCGACCCAGAACCAGGTCTTCTCCCCCGCGTTGAACTTGCCCGAGGGCACGTGCTCGCCCGATATCATTCCGCCTGCCTTCATTACCCACGAGATGTCGTGGAGGCGCGGCAGGTTGTCCTTCACGAACATCACGATGAACACCACCAGGCTCACTACGAATACGGGGCCGACGAAGTTGTGCAGGTGCTTGGAGAGCTGCGCGAGCCAGGCGAAGAGCGTGTAGCCGATGATCGGCAGAAGGACGTACTTGCCCAGCATCATGACGAGGCCGGTGACCCCGAGGATCGCGAAGCTGATGCCCACGACCCAGTGTACGTAGCGCTCGAGCGGGGTGAAGCGCTGGATCAGGCGGCCGGTCGCCGCACCATGGACCTTGATGCCTCCGCGCCACTTGTAGAACCCGCCGATGACCAGGACCACGGCGGCGATCAGCCAGCCCACGATGGGAGTGATCCAGCCGTTCTTCAGCTGTCTCCAGGTTTCCCCGTAGGTCTGAACGAGCACGCTGGTTTCCCGCCCCTTGATCGTGGTCGTGTACTCCTGCTTGCCGGAGCGCACGTCGCGCCAGGTCGGGGCGTTGTTGTAGGGCTGCGACTGCGCGCGCTGCTGCTGCGTCTCCTGCTGCGCGAGCGAGCTTCCAGGCAGAACCGCGAGAGCCAGCGCAACCGCGAAAAGACGCCCCAGAACCGCAATCGGTTTCATCGGCCGTGCTCCTCCTCTATTGCACCCGGTTGTACTCGTTCTGGGCGAGGTTGCGGGTCTTGACCGCCGCCTCCCAGCTGGTCTTGTCGCCTTGGGTCCACTTCGAGGACGTGTAGAGGCTGGCGGCCGGGTCGCTTTCCCAGGGCTTGCTGTCGGGCTTGCCCTGATACTTGCCCTGCTTGTAGACGATCACCTGCTCGCGCTCGCCGCACGCCGAGAGTCCCGCGGCCACCGCGAGCGCGGCGACCGCGAGAAGAAGCTTGCCTGCCGTTTTCATGATTTCGCTCCCGCCGGCGCGGCCTTTTGCTCGGGCTTGCCGTACGCCGTGCCCCAGCCCCAGACTTCCGAGCCCTTGCCGCGCTTCAGCACGCGCTCGCGATAGATGTCGGCGATCACGTCGCCGTCGCCCCCCAGGAGCGCCTTGGTCGAGCACATTTCGGCGCACGCCGGGAGCTTGCCCTGAGCGAGTCGGTTGGAGCCGTATTTCGCGAACTCCTCCTTCGACAGGTCCTTCTCGGGGCCGCCCGCGCAGAAGGTGCACTTGTCCATCTTGCCGCGCAGGCCGAAGGCGCCCGCTTGCGGGAACTGCGGCGCGCCGAACGGACAGGCGTAGAAGCAGTACCCGC
>JBGQKK010000121.1:0-8642 GCA_041499545.1 Gammaproteobacteria bacterium
AACGGCTGGTTCTCGAAAGAGGAAAACCTGCTCGGATCGATCGAGGTGGGCAAGTTCGGGGATGTCGTCGTCCTGAACGAAAACTTCCTCGACCCGCGCCGGATCTCGGACGAAGGCATCAGGAGCATGAGATCGGTGCTGACCGTCGTCGGCGGGAAAGTCGTGCACGACGAAGAATCCGACCGCGGCCGCCCGCATCGATAGGGAAATCCGCCTCCCGGAAAGTTCGGCACGAGGGGCTCGCTCAACCCGCTGCGGGCGGGTCGGTTCTCTTGACGCCTTCCGGGGAGCGCGACTAGCATCCCGAACACAATAACGCTCGCAGCTTACAAGGGAGGTCTCACATGCATCCGAAGTCGGAGGGTGATGCACAGCACCGCGAAGCGCCGGACCCGGCGCCGGAAAAAAGCCGCCGCGGTTTCCTGAAGCAGGGCGCGGCGCTGGTCACGGGCGCGGCGTCCGCCGGGCTCGCTCAAGGAGCGAACGCGCAGGGCCTCGCGGGCCAGCCGTGGGAACGGGTCTATGGCACGGGGTTCACCGGCTACGGCCAGCCTTCGCGCTTCGAGCAGCCGGTGATGCGTCACATCGGCAGGCCCTATGGCGATCTCGCGCCGGGGACTGGCGCAGCGCTCGCACCGATCGAGGCGCTGGAAGGCATCATCACGCCGAGCGGCCTGCACAACATCCGCAGCCTCAGCGGCACGCCCGACATCGATCCCAAGGAGCACCAGCTGCTGCTGCACGGGCTGGTGCAGCGGCCGCTCAGGTTTTCGATGGACGCGCTGTGGGGCTACCCCATGACCACGCGCATTCATTTCCTCGAGTGCTCGGGCAACAGCAACCGCGCGCTCGCGCCGCAGCCCGCCCAGGTCCCCGCGGGCGCGATGCACGGCAACATGTCCTGCAGCGAGTGGACGGGCGTGCCCTTGCGCGTGCTGCTGGAGGAAGCCGGCCTTCGCCCCGAAGCGAAATGGCTGCTCGCCGAGGGCGCCGACTCGGCGCACATGAGCCGCAGCGTTCCGATCGAGAAGACGCTCGACGACGCGCTGATCGCGCTCTACCAGAACGGCGAGCGCCTGCGGCCCGAGCAGGGCTATCCGGTGCGCCTGCTGCTCCCTGGATGGGAAGGCAACATGAGCGTGAAGTGGCTGCGCCGCCTGAAGGCTACCGAGGCGCCCACGCACACCAAGGACGAAACCTCCAAGTACACGGACCTGCAGGCCGACGGCCGCGCGCTGCAGTTCACCTTCGAGATGGGCGTGAAATCGGTGATCACCAAGCCCTCGTCCACCATGAAGCTGCCGCGCACCGGGTTCTACGAGATCTCCGGCCTCGCCTGGAGCGGCGCGGGCCGCATCCGCCGCGTCGAAGTCTCCACCGACGGCGGCGCGACCTGGTCCGACGCCGCGCTCACCGGAGAGGAGCGCCCGAAGGCCTTGGTACGCTTCCGCCTGCCCTGGGAATGGACCGGGAAGGAAGCGGTGCTGCAGAGCCGCGCTACCGACGAAAAGGGACAGGTGCAGCCGGCGCGCAAAGCGTGGCTCGCCCAGTACTCGCCCGGCAACATCTATCACAACCACTCCATCGTGAGCTGGGCCGTGGGCGCAGACGGGAGCGTGAAAAATGTCTACGTCTGAACGCAACGCCGTCATCACGATCTGTGCCGCGGCCCTCGCCGCCTGCGCAAGCCTGCAACCTGCGCCGGGCAAGCCGCCGGCGTTCGGTGTCGCGGCGAGCGCGGAAGAAATCGCGCGCTTCGACATCAGCATTCCGCCGAGCGGCGCCGGCTTGCCGGGTGGGAGCGGCACGGCGAAGCAAGGCGCGGCAGTCTACGCGGCGAAGTGCCTCGCCTGCCACGGTGAGAAGGGCGCGGGCAAGCCTGCCGACGCACTGGTGGGCGGAACCGGCTCCCTCGCCACGGCAAGGCCCGTGCGCACCGTCGGTAGCTACTGGCCCTACGCGACCACGCTGTTCGACTACGTGCGCCGGGCGATGCCCATCACCAATCCGCTTTCGCTCACCGACGACGAGGTCTACGCGGTGAGCGCCTATGTGCTCTTCTTGAACGGCATCGTCGGCGAAGACGCGGTCATGAACGCGCAGACGCTGCCGCAGGTGAAGATGCCCAACCGCGACGGATTCGTCAGTGACTGGCCGCCGCGCGCGAGGAACTGATAGTCGGGACGTGGGAAAGGGGACGTCATGAAGGCATGCGCATTCATCGCCGTGGCGGTGAGGATGGGAGCGGCGATCGTCTTGACTCAGGCGGCCGTCGCCGGCGCCGCCGAGATCAGGGTGCTGTGCTCCACGGGGATGAGCTCGGCGATGTCCGTTCTCGTCCCCGAATTCGAGCGCGCGAGCGGGCACAAGCTCTTGATCGCGTACGACACGGCCAACCTGCTCATGGGCCGCATCAAGGGCGGCGAGACCGCAGACTTGGCGATCCTCACCGGACCGGCGATCGACGAGCTCGCGAAGCAGGGCAAGGTCGGTGGACGCGCTGATCTCGCCCGCTCCGGAGTCGGGATCTCGGTGCGCTCCGGCGCCCCCAAGCCCGACATCGGCTCGGTCGAGGCCTTGAAGCGCGCGCTGCTCGACGCCAAATCGGTCGCCTACACCACGACCGGCGCGAGCGGCGTGTATTTCGCGGGCCTGCTCGAGCGCCTCGGAATCGCCGAGCAGGTGAAGGCCAAGGCAAAGCTGCGTCCGGGCGGTGCCGTCGGCGAGCTCGTCGCCAGGGGCGAGGCCGAGATGGCGGTGCAGCAGATCCCCGAGCTCATGTCCGTGGCCGGCACCGAGCTCGTGGGCCCGCTGCCGCCCGAGGTTCAGTACGTCACCGTGTTTTCAGCGGGTGTCTTCGCCGGCGCGAAGCACACCGAGGCGGCGCAGGCGCTGGTGAAATTTCTCTCGACGCCGGCCGCGGCACAGGTGTTGAAGGCGAAGGGCATGGAACCCGGCTGAAGAGCCGCGGCGGCCACGCTAGCGGGCAGCGCCTTTGAGAATGATTTGCTCGAACAGGCTGAATGATTTTTCCTGCTCGCCGAGCAAGGTCTCCGCGTCGAGAAATTTGAGCTTGGCTCTTTCGACCGGGGATTCGATTCTTACGTTGGCCGGGACGTAGCCGATTTTCGCCAATAGGCGCTGTCCTTCGGGGCCGATGATGTAGTCGTAGAACAGCAACGCCGCGTGCGGGTGCGGCGCCCTTTTGAAGACGCCGATCCCGTTGCCGATGCTCACCGCGGGCCCGATCACGAACCAGTCGATCGGCGAGCCCTTTTTCTTCGCCTGCTCCACGCTGTATTGATAGACCGTCAGCGCGAGCGGCACCTCGCCCGAGGCGACGAGGTTCGTCAGCAGTGCATGGCCGCTGCGGACCGAGAGTCCGTTCCCCGCCACCAGGTCGCGAAAGAACTTGACGCCCCTGGCCTGGCCCATGTCCGCGATCACCGACGACATCCATTCGTGATCGTCGCCTTCTATCGCCAGTTTGCCTTTCCATTTGGGCGAGAGCAGATCTTCATAGGTCTTCGGGAGGTCCTCCTTCCTGACCTTGCCGGTGTTGTAGGCCTGCACGAACACATGCTGCAGGGTCGGAGCCCATTCACGGTGCGCGGGCATGGCGAAAGGGATGAGGTCTCCGTGATGCGGAGAGCGGATTTCCTGAAGCAGGTTCTCGCGCCGCAGCGCTTCCGCGGCCGGCGAAATGATGGTGATCACATCGACGTTAAGGCTGCCGGCGCGCGCTTCGGCGATGACTCTCTGCAGAACGATTTCCGAACGGGCGCGCCAGACCTCGACCTTGATGCCGTACCTGTTTTTGAACGGCTCGATCAGCTGATCGGTATTCTCGGTCGGGAAGGTCGTATAAAAAAGAAGCGAGCCTTCCTTTCTCGCCCCTTGTATCAGCTGCTGCTGCCGGTCTTCCCCCTGGTACGCGGCGAGCTTTTGCAGAGTTTGCGGATGCGCGGCGTGAACGAACGCCGCCGACGCGGCGAACGCCAGAACGGAAGAAACACCCTTCAAGGGCCGCCCCGCTTGAGTATCACTTCCTCGAAGGACCGGGTCCATTTGCCGCTCTGGTCCAGCGCGAGTGCCGGGTCCACCAGCGTAAAACGCCGCCGGGCGAGCGGCGACGCCACCCCGGTATTCGTCGGCACGTATTCCATCGAAAGCAACAATTGCTGTGCCTCTTTCGACAGCATGAAATCGTAGAAGAGGAGCGCGGCATTCGGATGCGGCGCGCGGCGCGCGATGCCGATGCCGCTCATGCGCGCCACCGCCGGCTCCAGCACGAACCAGTCGATCGCCGCGCCCTTGCGCCTGGCGGCTTCCGCCATGAAGTTGTAGACGGTCAGCGCGAGCGGCACCTCCCCGGCGACGACCATGTTGTTGAGCAGCGAGTGCCCCGTGCGTACCGAGATGCCGTTGCGCCCCACCAGGTCGCGGAAAAACTGGACACCCTTATCCTCGCCCATATTCAAGACAATGGTCGAGTACCACTCCGGGACATTGGCCTCGATGCCGAGCTTGCCTTTCCATTTCGGGTCGAGCAAATCCTGAAAGGTCCCGGGCAGGTCCTCCTTCCTGATCAGGTGGGTGTTGTAGACCTGTACCCAGACCGACAGGTAGGTCGCCACCCACTCGCCATGGGGCCGCAGCGCCCCGCCGATCAGACCCGTCGCGGACGGTGAGACGACGGGTTGCAGGATTTTTTCCCGATGAAGCGTCTCCATTTCGAGCGCGGAGGAGTGGATCGCGTCGACCTCGTAGTGCCTCGCCGCCGCTTCGGCCAGGGTTCGTTGCAGCACTTTCTCGGACCCGGCGCGCCAGACTTTGACTTTGACGCCGTATTTCTTCTCGAACGGGACGATCAGGTTCGGCAGGTCCTTTTCGGCAAAGCTCGTGTACAGCGCGAACGAGCCTTCCTTTTGCGCCGCCGCAACGAGCTTCGTGGCGCGATCCGGGCCGTCATACTGCGCGAGCGACGCATTCTGCGCGAAGGCATTCAAGGCCGTCGTCAGTAACGCCAGGAGCGGGACCAAACTTGAGTATGGCACTGCACTAATCTAACATCGTGACATTCCGCGCGCTGATCGCTCGAGGGCGCGCTCTTGGCGAAGGAGAGATCCATGCAGGCAAGCGACCAGGACGCCAAACACCGCAGCGCGCACGCGGCCGGAAAGACGACGGCAAAGAAGCCGTCGTTCTTCAAGATGCGCGCCCAGATGCTCGAGAAAGGGCGCACCAACACGCCGCTCGCCAAGACCGACAACATGTGGGCGATACTCAAGGTCTACGCCTCCGGCGGCGAGAACGGGCTGCATACGCATCCCAACGAAGACCACGCCTTCATTGTGTTGCAGGGCAGCGCACGTTACTACGACGCGGATGGAGGCCATACGGATGTCGGCAAGCACGAGGGGATCATGCTGCCCGCCGGCGCGTATTACTGGTTCGAGGCCACCAGCCGGGAGCCCCTGGTGCTGGTGCGGATCGGGTGCCGCGTGGGACCTCAAGACGCCGGCGCCCGGTTCAATATCCGCGGCGAGCCGATGCCCGGCGATTCGAAGGAGAACAAGCGCGTGCCTGTAGTGCTCCGCGACGGCGAGTTCTTCGAGTAGCCGACTCGTGGCGGCGGCAGCCAGTCAGGTTCGAGGGATCGACGGGGTCATCATCTCGGCGGATTCCCATGTCATGGAGCCGGTCGATCTCTGGAAGAAGAGAGTGCCGGAAAAATATCGCGAGGCCGCGCCGCTCTTTCCTCCTCACAAACTGGGCGAAGGATTCCAGCAGCGTGCCGGCGGGCAGGATCCCAACGCGAGGATCAAGGAGATGGAAGTCGACGGCCTCAGCGCCGAAGTGCTCTATCCGACGCTCATGCTGAGCCTGTTTGCGCTGAACGATGCCGGACTACAGGAAGCCTGCTTCCGCGCCTACAACGATTGGTTGATCGAATATTGCAGTGTCGACCGGAACCGCCTCATCGGCATTCCGGCCATCTCCGTTTATGACGTCGGCAATGCAGTCAAAGAGCTGGAACGTTGCCGCAAGGCGGGGCTCAAGGGCGCGCTCGTCTGGCAGGCGCCCCATCCGGATCTGCCTTTTCATTCCCGCCACTATGACAAACTGTGGGCGGCAGCCCAGGACCTGGATGCGCCGGTCAGCATGCACATCCTGACCGGCCACAGCTACCACAGCAAGGAAAGAAAAGGCATCGAGCATTACCGCGGCAGCGTCAACCTGAAGCTCCTGGATGTCGCCAATGCGCTCTTCGATTTTATTTTCTACGGCGTGCTGGAGCGATATCCGAAACTCAGGCTCGTGACGGTGGAAAACGAAGCCGGATGGCTCCCCTTCACGGTGCAACAGTGGGATTATTACTATCGCCGCTTCCGCGGCGTGAACCCCCCGCCGTTCACCAGGGACCCGAGCGAGTACGTTCGGGATCAGGTCTTTTCCTGCTTCTTCAACGATGCGGTCTGCGGCCGCAATCTGGCGTGGTGGGGTCAGGACAACCTGATGTGGTCGAATGACTTCCCCCACCCCAATTCGACCTGGCCGAATTCGATCAAGGTCATCCAGCGCGATATGGGCCACTTGCCTTTGGAGACGCAAGCGAAAGTACTGTCCGCGAATGCATGCAAGGTGTACGGCCTAGACATGTCCGCGCTCCCGCTCGGTGTTTCTAGGGCGGCGCAGGCAGCCCAGGCGGCGCAGGCGGCGGCTTAGTCCATCGGCGTCGCTGCGGCAAGCGGCCGAGCGACTTTCGTACTTCGGTCATTTCCCGGAACGCGAGGCGCGCTACTTCTTTTCCCCCGCAACGACGTACGCCCACAGCGCCTCGATGTCGTCGGGCTTGAGCACGTCGTCCCACGGCGGCATGTTCCGCACGCCGTAGTTGACGGTATCGACGAAGCGCGCGTGATCCTGCCTCGGAAACTTGCGCAGATCGACCGGCGCCCACTCGGGCTTGGTCATGCGCGGCCCGTGACAGGTCTGACACCTGATTTCGTAGAGTTCCGCGCCCTTCCTGATCTGCTCCGGAGGGAACGGTTTCTCCTCCTGCGCGGCGGCGCCCGCGCAGGCGAGCGCGAGCACGAGAGTCAAGCCGGGCCTCGGCATCAGTCCTGCATCAGCGCGAAGGTCCATACTGAGCCGCCGGCGGGCACGCTGTCGGTCACCAGGCGGCTCGCGACGCTGCCGCCGCGCCCTGAGAGCACGGTCACGTATTGCCGGCCCTTGTGAGTGTAGGTGATGGGAGGCGCGTTGACCGACGACCCGGTCTTGAACTGCCACAGCCTCTTGCCGTTGTCCTGGTCGAGCGCTATGAATTCACCGGTCAGAAGGCCGGTGAAGAGCAGCCCGCCGTCGGTCGCGAGCATGCCGGCCGAGCTCGCAAGATCCATCATCGGCACCTGCCATGCCACCTTGCCGGAGAGCGGCTCTATCGCCATGTGATAACCCGCCGGCTCTCCGGGGGGCGTGGCCATGGTCGACTCGATGCCGGTCGAACCTGCTCCGAGCACGAACTTGAAGTCGACGTACTTCATCAGCCGCGGGAAATTCCACGAGTTCACGTAGACCAGCCCGG
Source organism: Gammaproteobacteria bacterium (assembly GCA_041499545.1). Lineage (GTDB taxonomy): Bacteria > Pseudomonadota > Gammaproteobacteria > Burkholderiales > SG8-39 > VBDM01. Next base: position 7,592 of record JBGQKK010000121.1, read on the forward strand.
TCTTCGGGCTGAACGCGATCAGCGTGGCGTTGGTGCCGCGCGAGGGGAACACGTTGACCGTCTCCCCCTTCATCGCGCGCTCGAGCAGGTCGGTGAGCACCGGGCGGCCGGTCTTGAGGTCGATGTGCGTGGCCCAGTTGACCTTGACGTAGGCATTCGCGGCGATCAGCTTGCCGTTGCTGCGGTCGAGCACGTACAGGAACCCGTTCTTGTGCGCGTTGATGAGCACCTTGCGCATCTGGCCGTCGACGCGGATGTCGGCGAGCAGGCTTTCGGCGGTCGCGTCGAAGTCGAAGCTGTCGTTCGGCACTGTCTGGTAGTACCAGACCATCTCGCCCGTCTTCGGCTTGAGCGCGAGGATGCTCGCCGTATACAGGCAATCGGCGCCGTCGCGAAACGTCGGGTTGTACGGCTCGGCGTTGCCGGTGCCGATGTAGAGGAGGTCGAGCTGCGGGTCGTACGAGGCCGATTGCCAGGTCGCCCCGCCGCCGTACTTCCACGCATCGGGCTTGGTTTGGTTCGGCCAGGTCTGCGAACCGGGCTCGCCGGGCGCGGGGATCGTCCACCTGCGCCACAGCTGCTTCCCGGTATCCGGGTCGTAGCCGTCGACGAAGCCGCGCGTGGTGCTGTCCCCGCCGCCCATCCCCGAGATCAGCACGCCGTTGGCGATCATCGGCGCGATCACGCCCTTGTAGCCTTCCTTCCACTCGGCGTACTTCTGCTTCCAGATCTCCTTGCCCGTCTTCATGTCGAGGGCGAGCACGTGCGCATCCACCGTCTGCCGGAAGAGCTTGCCCTGGTAGATCGTCGCCGGGCCGCGCATCAGCGCGCCGCTGGTCGCGACGCGCAAGGCGCCGCGCTCGTACTGCACCGGCGTGCGCCAGATCTGCCGGCCGGTGGCGATGTCGATCGCGAAGGTCCAGTTGCCGTTGACCACGTACATGACGCCGTTGTAGATCGTCGGCTGCGAATGCTCGCCCACGTCGTTCGACAGGCTGAAGTTCCAGATCGGAACCAGGCGCTTGACGTTGGACTTGTTGATCTCCTTGAG
>JBGQKK010000122.1:0-8622 GCA_041499545.1 Gammaproteobacteria bacterium
GCCGCTAGGACGAGGAGCGCCGCAGTCGGATCGCCCGAGGGCGAGAGGTCGCCCAGAAGCCAGAAGAGCATGCCTTGCACCTGCGACGAGGGCGCGATCGCGAGCATCAGGCCCACCAGCGATCCGAATCCGGAGGCGAGCGCGACGCCGGTGAGGAGCACGCGGTAGGGGTTCCAGCCCGAGCGCCCGAGGGAAAACGTGAACACCGCCGCCGCGGCGATCGAGGCGCCGGCAAGAGCGGACAGATTCACCCCCGCGGAGGCGACGCCCGCGAGCATCGCCGCGAGCGCGCCCGCGGCGGCTCCGCCCGAGACCCCGAGTATGGCCGGATCGGCGAGCGGGTTGCGGAGGAGCACCTGGAGGAGCGCGCCGGCGAGCGCGAGCAGCCCGCCGCAGGCGAACGCGGCGAGCGCCCTGGGCGCGCGCACCCCCCACACGATTTCGCGCGCGATTTCGTCGCCGCGGCCGAGGAGAGCGTCGGCGAGCTGCGGCGGCCGCAGATCGACGCTGCCGAAGGCGACGGCGAGGGCGAGGCTCGCCGGGACGAGCAGCAGTACGACGACCGGAGCGGCTTTCATTCCAGGCTGATGATCTGCCAGCCGCGGGCGAGAGCCTCGCCGCGCAGGACCTCGTCGGGATCCACCGCGACCGGGTGCGTCACGCGCTCGAGGAGCGGCAGGTCGTTGTGCGAGTCGCTGTAGAACCAGCTCGCGGCAAAGGAAGCGAGAGTCTGCCCGCGCTCACCCAGCCACTCCGCCAGCCGCGTCACCTTGCCGAGGCGGAACGAGGGCGTTCCGGAGGGCTTGCCGGTGAATTTTCCGTCGCGGACCTCGAGCTCGGTCGCGAGCAGGTGCTCGATGCCGAGCTCGCGCGCGATCGGCGCGGTGATGAACGCGTTGGTCGAGGTGACGATCGCGCACAAATGCTTGTCCGCCAGGTGCCGCCGCACCAGATCTCTTCCTTTCGGCCGGACGATGGGCCTCACACGGGTGCGCATGAATTCGCCGTGCCACCGATCGAGCTCCTCGCGCGGGTAGCGCGCCAGGGGCGCGAGCTGGAAATCGAGAAATTCGTGGATGTCGAGCCTGCCTTCCTTGTACTGTCGGAAGAAATGGTCGTTCTTGGCCTCGTACTCGGAGCGCTCGAGCACGCCGCGCTCGATCAGGAACTGCGCCCACTCGTAATCGCTGTCCCCGGAGAGCAGGGTGTTGTCCAGGTCGAACAGCGCGAGCTCCGTCGCTTCGGCCATCAGCGGCGAACCTCGGCCTCGGCGAGCGAGCGCAGCGCTTCCTTGAGGAGCGGCAGCGTGATCGGGCGCTTGCGCTGCAGCGAATAGCGGTCGAGCGCGTCGAGCAGCGCGATCTGCGTGCCCATGTCGCGCTCGAAATGGCTGAGCAGGTACGCGATCAGCTCGCGCTCGAGCGCGATGCCCCGCCGGGAGGCGTGAGCGGCGAGCGCCTCGGCCTTGTCCGCGTCGCTCAAGGGATGCAGCTGCAGCACGATTCCCGACGCCAGGCGCGAGCGCAGGTCGGGGCGCAGCGCGAGCTGCGCTGGCGGCGCGCCGGCGCTCGCGGCGAGCGCCCCGCCCGAGACGCGCAGCCGGTTGCACAGGTCGAACAGCGCGACTTGCTCCGCTTCGCCGAGGCGGGCGACGTCGTCGACCGCGGCGGCTTCGAGCTTCGCGGCCGCTGCCGCCTCGGTGAAAGCACGCAGGAGGTGGGTCTTGCCGCTCCCGCTAGGCCCCCAGAGGAAAACGAAGCGCTCGCCGCCTCCGAGCGCCTCCCGGAGCGCTTCGAGCGCCGCGACGTTTCGCCCCGGAGAGAAGTTCTCCAGCGTCGGCAGGGGAGGAGGGGCGAGCTCGAGCAGCAGCTGTTGCATCAATCCGAGCCGGCGAGGCAGTGGCAGGGCATTTCGATTAAACTTCGAAGGCCAGCACGTAACTCTAACCGCAAGCCCAAGTCTTGACCAGCAAGAAGCCGATCACCTACCGCGACGCAGGGGTGGACATCGACGCGGGCGACGCGCTGGTCGAGGCGATCAAGCCTTTCGCGAAAAAAACCATGAGGCCGGAAGTGCTGGCCGGCATCGGCGGTTTCGGCGCGCTCGCCGAGATCCCCAAGAAATACCGCGAGCCGGTGCTGGTCTCGGGGACCGACGGGGTGGGCACCAAGCTGAAGCTCGCCTTCGAGCTCGAGCGCCACGACACGGTCGGCATCGACCTCGTGGCGATGAGCGTCAACGACGTTCTCACGCAGGGCGCCGAGCCGCTGTTCTTCCTCGACTACTTCGCCTGCGGCAAGCTCGACGTCGCGGTCGCGACCGAGGTCGTCAAGGGTATCGCGCGCGGTTGCGAGATCGCGGGCTGCGCGCTCATCGGCGGGGAAACCGCCGAGATGCCGGGGATGTACGCGGAGGGCGAATACGACCTCGCCGGGTTCGCGGTCGGCGTGGTCGAGAAGACGAAAATCATCGACGGGCGCGACATCGCGCCGGGCGACGTCGTGCTGGGCCTCGCTTCGAGCGGCGCGCACTCCAACGGCTATTCGCTGGTGCGCAGGATCCTCGAGCGCTCGAAGCCCGACCTGCGCGCCGACTTTCACGGCAGGCCCCTGGGCGACGCGCTGCTCGAGCCGACGCGCATCTACGTGAAGCCGCTGCTCGCGCTGACGAGCAAGGTGCGCGTCAAGGGGATGGCGCACATCACGGGCGGGGGTCTCCTGGAAAATCTCCCGCGCGTGCTGCCCGCAACGCTCAAGGCGGTGATCGAGCGCAAGTCCTGGCCCATGCCGCCGCTCTTCCAATGGCTGCAGCGCGAGGGCCGCATCGCCGACGAGGAGATGCTGCGCGTGTTCAACTGCGGCATCGGCATGGCGCTCGTCGTGGGCGCCGGCGACGCGGAGGCCGCCACGCGCCTGCTTTCCGGAAGCGGCGAAACGGTGTTCCGGATCGGTCGCATCGAGCAGGGCAAGGCGGGGGAGCCGCCGCTGCGGCTCTCCTGAAGATGACGCAAATGTAATCCGCCGGTCAGATTCCCGTCGGGAGCCGGGTCCTAGAGTAGCGGCACATTCAGCATGCGTAAGTCAAGCGTGCTGTCTGTTTTCCCAACTCTTGAATGGAGAAACATCGTGAAACTCTTTGCCCCTGCTTTTGCAGCACTTGCTCTTTCCGTCGCAAGCCTGTCGGCCAACGCACTGACGGCCGGCGACCTCTACGGCGAGCCAGCCTCTGGCGCCTACGCCGACCGCACCATCGTGGTCACGCCGCAGACCAAATTTATCAACGTCACACGCGGCGAAGTCGTGAACATCCAGGTCGGCTCCAAGGAATTCAACTGGGACTTCGACGGCGTAGCGAAGCCCTTTGAGCTGAGCAAGATCGCCCCCGAAGGCGCGCTGGACCATAGCGTGCGCGTCTACGTTGGGACCTCGCTGAACGACGGCGGTTTCGGCGACAACTGAGTGGCTCACCCGGCGCGCCGAAAGGGATGAACTTTTCGGCGATGCCGCCGTCAAAAAAGGCGCCGAAGTTCGGCGCCTTTTTCAACTGAAAAACCCTTGAGAATCCTCATCGTCGAAGACGAGCCCAAGACGGCGGCCTACGCGCGCAAGGGCCTGGCCGAGCACGGCTTCGTCGTCGACGTCGCCGGCAACGGCGCCGACGGCCGCCATCTCGCCCTGACCGCCGAATACGACCTCGTGGTTCTGGACGTGATGCTGCCCGGCGTGGACGGCTGGACCGTGCTGCGCGACCTGCGCGACAAGAAGCAGACTCCGGTCCTCTTTCTCACCGCGAGGGACGACGTCGCCGACAAGGTGAAGGGCCTCGAGCTGGGCGCCGACGACTACCTGGTGAAGCCCTTCGCGTTCTCGGAGCTGCTCGCACGGGTGCGCTCGCTGCTGCGGCGCGGCGGCAAGGCGCCGGCGGAGCGCCTCACGGTCGGCGATCTCGAAATCGATCCGCGCAAGCGCAGGGTGTCCCGCGGCGGCAGGAAGATCGACCTCACGGCCAAGGAATTCGCGCTGCTCGATTGCCTGGTGCGCAACTGCGGCGAGGTCATGTCGCGGACGCTCATCGCCGAGCAGGTGTGGGACATGAACTTCGACAGCGATACCAACGTGGTGGACGTGGCGATGAGACGGCTGCGGGCGAAGGTCGACGATCCCTTCGAGGTGAAGCTCATCCGCACCGTGCGCGGCGTGGGCTACGCGATCGAGGAGCCGCAGGCGTGACCGGCCGGCGCAAGTCGCTCACCTGGCAGATCAGCCTCCTGTTCGTCCTGATCTCGTCCCTGGTCATCGCGGCGATGGGATTCAGCATCGACCGCATGCTGGCGAACGAGCTGCTCGAGGCGAACGACGTCCTTCTGCTCGGCAACATGAGCCTCCTGCGCGACCGGCTCGCGCGCATGGGATCTTCAGAGTCGATTCTCAACAGCCCACGCTTCGTCGAGGAGACGGCGATGGGCTACCGGAAGCTCGACCTTGCGGTGCTCGACGAGGACCGGCGGATCCTGGCCGCATCGGAGGGTTTCGGCATTCCCGTGAAGGCGCTTCCGGAGCAGGCGATACCGATCGAAGCGCTTCCGGACCGGGTCGACGGCGCCGCAGAGCGCGAATTGCGCGGCCGCTTCGGCAGGCTGAGCCGCCAATGGACCGCGCCCGACGGGCGCTGGTACCAGGTGCTGCTCGCACGCGTTTCCCCTCCCGCCGGTGGAATCGGCCAGCAGCGCGCCACGCTGGTCGCGCTGTCCTACGATCGCTCGCTGCCGCGGGAGCTGCTCGCCCGCTACCGGAAGGGGCTGCTGGAAACCCTGATCGTCAGCGTGCTCGCCGCCGCCGCCCTGGGCGTGTGGGCGGCGAGGCTGGTTCTCAAGCGCGCGAGGCGAATCGCCGCCACCGCGGGCCGCATCAGCGCCAGCGCGCTGAACGAGCGCCTGTCCCTGGAGGACACGCCCGAGGAGTTCCTCGAATCGACGCTCGCCTTCAACCACATGCTCGACCGCCTGCAGGATTCTTTCAGGCGCCTCTCGGAATTCTCTTCCGACCTCGCGCACGACCTGCGCACGCCGATCAACAACCTGCTGGGCGAAGCGCAGGTGGCGCTGTCGCGCCCGCGCGACGCGGCCGAATACCGCGCGGTGCTCGAATCCGCCGTCGAGGAGTACGAGCGGCTGTCGCGGATGATCGAAAACATGCTGTTTCTCGCGCGCGCCGACAACGCGCAGGCGCGCGTCGCGCCGCAATGGATCGACCTGCGCGAGGCGCTGGGCAAGATCCTCTCCTACTACGAGGTGCTCGCCGAGGAGCGCAACATCCGCCTCGCGCTCGAGGTGCGCTCCGAAGGCGGCGGAAAGGCCCGCGCCTGGGCGGACGAGCTCATGCTCAACCGCGCGGTGGGGAACCTTCTTTCCAACGCGCTGCGCCACGGCCCGAGGGACTGCACGGTCAGCGTGAGGGCGCTCGCGCGCGGCGACGGCTCGGCCGAGGTCGAAGTGGCGAACCCCGGCGCGGGAATCGCGCGCGAGCATCTGCCGCGCATCTTCGACCGGTTCTACCGTCCCTGCAGCTCGCGGGAAAGGTCCTCGGCAGGATCGGGGCTCGGCCTTGCGATCGTGAAATCGATCGCCGAGCTGCACGGCGGGGAGATAGGCGTAAAAAGCGAGCCGGGCCGCGAAACCGCGTTCACCCTGAGCCTTCCGGCCGCGGCGCGGACCTAGAGCTACTCTCGTACCTCGTTGCGCGCTCGGTAGGCCTCGTCGAGTTCGACGCGCGCCGCATCAACCGCCGCCGCTGCGGCCCGCTGGCGCGCGAAGTACTCCTCCGTGAGGCGGCTGGTGCCTCCGCCCACGTTGCCCAGCCGCTCGCCGGGCAGCGGCTCGAACGTCTGCTGTTGGCGCTCCAAGGCGTCCTTGAGAGCCTGGTCGGCGGCCTTGACGCGGGCATCGGCCGCGTCGAGTGCCTGCGCTCGGTCGGTGCTTCCGCCGGTCGCGGCCGGGCGCCGCGGCGCCTCCCCGCGTCCGGGTTGCGTCTGGACAGGCGCTGGGACGAGCTCGAATTGTCCGATCAGCTTCGCCCCCTGCACGGGTGTGTCGGAATAGATCACCTTGCCGTCGGGACGCTGGTACTTGTACACCGTCTCGGCGGCCGCGGAAGCCATGCCAGTCGCCAGGGCCAGTGCAACTAGGCCTTTGATCGTGGTCATGAAAATCCTCACCTGGATGCTCCTTGGATCGCGGAAAGCCGCAGAAGTTTTTCGAACGAGGCGCTTGGCGCTCGAGTGCGGGTGGTAAAATTTTCGCGCCGCGAGTTCCCCGCAATGCCGAATCCCGCCTTCGTCCACCTTAGGCTCCACAGCGAGTTCTCCATCACCGACGGGATCGTGCGCATCGACGAGGCCGTCGAGCGCGCGGCGGCCGACGGCATGCCGGCTCTGGCGATCACCGACCTCGCCAACGTTTTCGGCATGGTCAAATTCTACAAGGCGGCGCGCGCGAAGGGCGTGAAGCCGATCGTCGGCTGCGACGCCTGGATCACGAACGAGTCCGAGCGCGACAAGCCGCACCGGCTGCTGTTGCTCGCGCAGTCGCGCGCCGGGTATCTCAGGCTCTCGGATCTCTTGTCGCGCGCCTGGCTGGAGAACCAGCATCGCGGCCGGGCGGAGATGAGGAAGAGCTGGTTCGCGGAAGGGAGCGAAGGACTGATCGCGCTCTCGGGCGCGATCCAGGGCGAGGTCGGCGGCGCTCTCCTCCAGGACCCGGCCCGCGCGAGGCAGGTCGCTGCGGAATGGATGCGCCTCTTTCCCGGGCGCTACTACCTCGAGGTGCAGCGCGCCGGCGCCCCGCAGACCGAGCACTACATCGAGGCCGCGCTGCGACTCGCCGGAGAGTGCGCGCTCCCGGTGGTCGCGACCCATCCGGTCCAATTCCTGCGGCCCGAGGACTTCTCGGCGCACGAAGCGCGCGTGTGCATCGCCGAGGGCTACGTGCTCGGCGACCGCCGCCGCCCGCGGACTTTCACCCGCGAAAGCTATTTCCTCGGCCAAGCCGAGATGGCGAAGCTCTTCGCCGACATGCCCGAGGCGCTTGCCAATTCCGTCGAGGTCGCGCGGCGCTGCAACCTCGAGCTGGAGCTGGGGAAATCGAGGCTCCCGGTCTTTCCGACGCCGCAGGGCATGCCTCTGGAGGAATATCTCCGCAAGCAGGCCCAGGACGGGCTGGTCCGCCGGCTCGAGGCGCTTTACGGACCCAATGCCGACGAGCAGCGCAAGGAAAAGTACAGGCTCAGGCTGGAATTGGAGCTGAAGACGATCATCAAGATGGGCTTCGCCGGCTACTTCCTCATCGTCGCCGATTTCATCAACTGGGCGAAGTCGAACGGCGTGCCGGTCGGACCGGGGCGCGGCTCGGGCGCGGGGTCGCTGGTCGCCTACTCGCTCGGCATCACCGACCTCGATCCCCTGCGCTACGACCTCTTGTTCGAGCGCTTCCTCAATCCCGAGCGCGTGTCGATGCCCGACTTCGACATCGATTTCTGCGAGCGCGGCCGCGACCGCGTGATCGAGTACGTGAAGCAGAAGTACGGCGCGCAGTCGGTGTCGCAGATCGCGACCTTCGGGACCATGGCGGCGCGCGCGGTGGTGCGCGACGTCGGCCGCGTCATGGAGTGGAGCTACACCCGCACCGACGAGCTCGCCAAGCTCATTCCCTTCCAGCCCGGAAAGCGCATCACGCTCGATGACGCGCGCAAGATGGAGCCGCGCCTGGCCGAGCGCGAGAAGGCGGAAGAGGAGACGCGCGAGCTGCTCGCCCTCGCGGAACAGCTCGAGGGCCTGGCGCGCAATGTCGGCATGCACGCGGGGGGCGTGCTGATTGCGCCGGGCAAGCTCACCGACTTCTGCCCCCTGTACACCGCCCAGGGGACCGAGAGCACGATCTCGCAGTTCGACATGAAGGACGTCGAGCGCATCGGCCTGGTGAAATTCGACTTCCTCGGCCTCACCACGCTCACCGTCCTCGACTGGGCGGCACAGTCGATCCGCGCGATGGGCAAGCCCGACTTCGCGCTGGAGAAGATTCCGCTCGACGACCCGGCGGCCTACCAGGTGTTCGCGAACGCCAACACCACCGCGATATTCCAGTTCGAATCGCGCGGCATGCGCGACCTGGTGAAGCGCGCTCGGCCCGACCGCTTCGAGGACATCATCGCGCTCGTCGCCCTGTACCGCCCGGGGCCGATGGAGCTGATCCCCGAGTTCGTCGAAAGGAAGAACGGCAAGCGCGTCGAGTACCTCGATCCGCGCCTGGAGTCGATCCTCAAGCCGACCTACGGGATCATGGTGTACCAGGAGCAGGTGATGCAGATCGCGCAGGTGATGGGCGGATATTCGCTCGGCAGCGCCGATCTGCTGCGCCGGGCGATGGGCAAGAAGGACGCGAAGGAGATGGCGCAGCAGCGCGACGTGTTCCTCGCCGGCGCGGAGAAGAACCACCTGCCGCGCGCGAAAGCCATCCTCCTCTTCGACCTGATGGAGAAGTTTGCGGGCTACGGCTTCAACAAGTCGCACGCCGCCGCCTACGCGCTCATCGCCTACCAGACGGCGTTCCTGAAAGCGCACACTCCGGCC
>JBGQKK010000123.1:0-8590 GCA_041499545.1 Gammaproteobacteria bacterium
CCTTGCCGATCGCGTCGGCGACGGCGGTCACGGCCGCAGCGGTCGCATCGGCGACGAGCCGCAGCGCGGTCGCCTCGCCCTGCGCCTTGTTGATCGCCGACTGCTTCTGGCCTTCGGAGGTGAGGATCGCCGCTTGCTTCTCGCCCTCGGACTTGGCGATCAGCGCGCGCTTCTCGCGCTCGGCGGTGATCTGCGCCTGCATCGCGCGTAGGATCGCCTCGGGCGGGGTGAGGTTCTTCACCTCGTAGCGCAGCACCTTCACGCCCCAGGAGCGGCCGGCCTCGTCGAGCACCGCGACGATCTGGCGGTTGATGACGTCGCGGCTCTGCAGCGACTGGTCGAGCTCCATCTTCCCGACCTCGGAACGGAGCGTCGTCTGCGCGAGCTGCGTGATCGCCGTGACGTAGTCGGACGTGCCGTAGGACGCGAGGCGCGGGTCGGTGACCTGGAAGTAGATGAGGCCGTCGACCGCGAGCTGGGTGTTGTCCTTGGTGATACACACCTGCTCGGGAACGTCGAGCGGCACTTCCTTCAGCGAGTGGCGATAGGCCACGCGGTCGACGAACGGGATGATGATGTTCAGGCCGGGCTGGAGCACCTGGTGGAATTTGCCGAGGCGCTCGACGACCCAGGCGATTTGCTGAGGCACCACGCGCACGCCCTCGATCACGAACACGACCGCCAGCGCGATGATGGCGAACGGGATCCAAAACGGACGGATCGGCTCGTAACCGTAGATGAGGACCGTGGCGATGATGACCGCGACGATTTTGAAGAGCATGCTGCCTCCCAAATTGCGTGAGATTTCGTCCGCCGCCTGCGCGAGATCAGGCGGGCCGGGTCTTGGAAACTTTGAGCGTGTTGCCATCGACTGAGACGACGTAGAGAATTTCGCCGGGCTCGCCCGAGGCGTCGCCCGCGATCTGGGCATCCCAGAGCGCATCGCGGTATTTCACGCGCGCGTGGCCGGCGCTCTTGTTCACCCAGGATTCGAAGGCGGCGGGCTGGCCGACGTCCAGCCCCTGCATGCGATTCGGACTCAGCGTCTGCTTGTACCGGTGCACCCAGACGACGCCGGCGACCGCGACCACCGCCGCGGCGAGCGCCTGCCACACCAGCGCGCCGCCCGCGTAGCCGATGCCCGATCCCACCAGCGCCGCGACTCCCAGCACGAGCAGGAAGAAAGTCCCCGTCACCAACTCGGCGATGACGAGGGCGACGCCGGCGACCAGCCAGGCGAGAGGAATGTCCACGGAACGAAACCCAGATTCTTGTGCCGCCTATGCTAACTCAAGTGCCGCGGGGCGGCTGCGCGGCGCGGCCCGATCCTAGGTTCCCGGGCAGGCCGGCAGCATCAACGCTTGCAGCACTTCGCTCGTGGAGCGGTTCTGAACGAACGCGGCGACCCCGAGGTTCTTCCGGTCGGCGCCGGGGAGGAGCGGCAGGGCGCGGCTCTCTTCGAGTTTCGAGCTCTCGCCGAAGGCGATCGGGCCGATCCACTCGCGCACCACGAAATCGTGCTCGAGCCGCCGGCCGCGGTTCTCGCCGGCGCTCACGTCGCTGGCGAGCTTGTTCTCGTACGCGGCCAGATACACGACCGCGTTCTTCTGCTCTGCGGGATCGAAGACCATCGCGGAGAGATCCGCCCGGATCGCCACGGGCTCCACCGCGCGTATCGCGAGCGCGATTCTCGCGCGGGCGGCGCGGGAATTGATGCGCGCCACCTGCTCCGCGAAGTCGTCGCTGGCCCAGCGCCGGAAATCCTGACCCTGCAGCAGCACCTGAGGCGTATACACGAGCACCGGCCGCCGCATCGCGGCGAGCTTGCGCTGCCTTGCGGAGAATTCGCCCTTGCCGAAAGGATCCTTCCAGCCGATGTAATCCCAATAATCCACGTGAAGCGCGAGGGGGACCACCTGGTCGGACCTGAACCCCCGGGAAAAGAGCGAGGAAAGCCAGTGGTCGGCCGGCGGGCAGGTATCGCAGCCCTCGGACGTATACAGCTCGACCAGCGCCGTCGTGTGCGGCCCGGTGTAGGCGGAGCACGCGCGATCGGCGGCGCGGGCGGCGGCCGGCAATACGACCGCGGCGGATGCGATCGCGGCCAATACGACCGCGTTGAGTGCGGAAAGGTGCTCGAGCTTCATGTTGCTACAGTCGCGCGGGAGGATTCTTACTTACATTCCGCGCCGATGCAAATCCGGTAGACTGCGCCCTTCGGCCCTCGGGAGCCACCCATGAACGAAATCGCCAAATGGATGGGCATCGTCTTCGCCGGCGGCGTTGCGCTCATGTATATCGAGTACCGGTTCGCCAAGAAAAAGAAGGAAGGCTTCACCGCGATCGACAGGCAGCGCATCGTCGGCATTCTATGGATCACGGTCTTCTTCAGCCTCCTGGTCGGCGGAGTCATGTGGATGTCCGACTAGTTAGATGAGAGTATCTCTGGGGGTGCTCGACCAATCCCCCGTCGTCAGCGGACGCAGCCCCGCCGAAGCGATCGCCGAAACCGTTGAGCTGGCGCGGCTCGCCGAGGAGCTCGGCTACCACCGCTATTGGCTCGCCGAGCATCACGCCATCGCGGCGCTCGCCGACCCCTGTCCCGAGATCCTCGTCGCCCGCGTCGCCTCGGCCACCTCGCGGATCCGCGTCGGCACCGGCGGCGTGCTCCTGCCCTACTACAGCCCGCTGAAGATCGCCGAGCAGTTCCGCATGCTCGAGGCGCTGTTTCCCGGGCGCATCGACCTGGGCCTCGGCCGCGCGCCGGGCGGCGACCCGCGCACCGCGCTGGCACTCATGGACGGCGAGTACCCGGGCGCCGAGCGCATGCCGCAGCAGGTGCAGGACCTGATCGGATTCCTCGACGGCACGCTGCCCGCGGCCCATCCTTACGCGAAGGTCAGGGCGCAGCCAGCGGGGAAGACCTCGCCGGAGATCTGGGTGCTCGGCTCCTCGGACTACGGCGGCGCGCTCGCCGCCCAGCTCGGCCTGCGCTTCGCGTTCGCGCACTTCATCACCGCTTTCGGGGGCGATGTCGTGTCGCGCGCCTACCGCCAGCATTTCGAGGCCTCGCAGCGCGAGCCGCAGCCGCGCTCGCTGGTGTGCGCGTTCGTGATCTGCGCGAAGACGAAGGGCGAGGCCGAGCGGCTCGCGGCGAGCGTGGACCTGCGGCGCCTCCACATGGCGAAGGGCGTCGACGCGCCGGTGCCGAGCGCCGAGGAGGCGCTCGCTTATCGCTACTCGCCGCAGGAGCGCGCGTACGTCGAGCAGCAGCGCGCCCGCCTGGTGCACGGCGATCCGGGTGAGGTGCGCGAGAAGCTCCTGGAGCTGAAGGAAAAGTTCGCAGCCGACGAGCTGATGGCGATCACCATCACCGGCGACGCCGAGAGCCGTCGGACTTCCTACCGGCTCGTCGCCGAGGCGTTTGCCTAGCCCTCTTCGGACGCGCGTGCCGCCCCGGCCACTCGGTCCGATTGCGGCCGCCTTGCTTGGCCGCGTAGAGCGCCACATCCGCCCGGGCAAGCAGCTGCCCGAGATTCGTGCGCCGTTCCAGCTCGACCAGTCCGAGCGAAACGGTCATCTGGAGTAGCGGGCGTCCATCGTATTCGAACGTCGTGCCGGCGACTGCCTCGCGTACCCGCTCGGCGGCCTTGATGCCGCCCGCGAGCGGAGTCTGGGGGAACACCAGCGCGAACTCCTCGCCGCCTATGCGGGCTGCGAAGTCAGTAGGCCTCAAGTTGCCGCGCACGAGGTCTCCGACCTGCACCAGCACGGCGTCTCCCGCGGCATGCCCGAAGCTGTCGTTGACGTGTTTGAAATGATCGATGTCCATGATGGCGAGGCACAGCGGCTCCGACGCTTGGAGGTGGCGCTGGACGATGCGAGGCAGCGTCTGGTCGAGCCAACGCCGGTTGCGGAAGCCGGTGAGACTGTCGCTCAGGGCCGCCTGCTCGAATTCCCGGCGCAGGGCGATGTTCACCTGTACCGCGTCGTTGTTCGAGCGCATTCGCTTTGCCAGGCGGATCAGCAGGCCGACGGCGAACTCGTGCGACGATTCGGCAAGCCACCAGAAGGTCTGTTCGTCCAGCACGAGGAGCCGAGCCGGCCGTTCCGCTGCGACCGTCGCGGTCGTGCGGCTGCCCGTGAGCAGCGACAGCTCGCCGACCGTTTCCCCTTGGTTTATGTACGCGAGCGGCGAGCCCCCGTCATCCAATTCCACGCGCAGGACGCCTGAGACCACGAGGTAGACGTGCAGATTCGGCTCACCCCGCCGGAGCAGGCACTGGCCCGCCTCGAGCTGCAACAGCCGGGCGCGAGGCGCGAGCGCGTCGAGGATCTCATCGCCGATTCCCTGCAGCGCCTGTATCTCGCGCAGCAGGGCAACGCTCACGCTTGACGCCGGCGCGGCGCCGGACTCCGCGCGCGCGGCGGACGGCGTGGGTTGCGGCGGTTTGTGCGCGGAGCTCACCCGGACGGCGCAGCCGCCTTAACCCAGCTAGAACAGATGTACCGCGGTCGGCCAGAGGAGGCCGATCAAGCTGAAAAGGACGCCGATCGCGCCGAGCGCGTACGCGATCCACAAGAGCGCGGCGACGCCGGTGATGATCTGCGCGGAGGCGAGCACGATCGCGATCTGCACCGCGGCCGAGGCGACCTCGTAGTGGTGGTAGGCCGCCGTCGCGCGGTCGCGCTTCGCCTCGCCTTCCTTCGCGCGCGCCATCAGCTCCTTGCGGCCCTCGTTCGTCTCGGGCTCGGACTGGTAGCGCTCGGCGGTCTTCTTCCAGGCCTCGACCTGCTTCTTCACGCCTTCCGGTGCCTTCGGCCCGAACTGGGCTTCCATCTCCTCGGCCGCGGTGCGGATCGTCGTCTGCCGGATGGTCTTCGCCTGGAAGAAGGCCCACAGGTTGGAGGCCTCGATGTGATTGGCGAGCGCGCTCGTCTGGGCCGCCTTGCCGAGAGTCTCGGAAAAAGCGAGCACCAGCGCGAGCACCGCGATGAGCAGCGCGACCTTCTTGTTGGCGGGATCGACGTGAGCTCCGTGGCCTGCGGACATGTTCCCTCCTCCTCGACATTCTTATGGTAGGGAAATTCTAGCCGAGTCCCCCTAGAACCGGAACAGCAGGCTCGCGGAGATCAGGCAGACCTTGGCTCGGCCCGTGTCCTTGCTGTCGCCGACTTCGCCGAAGTTCTCGTATTCGACGCGCGCGGCAAATGGCCGCGTGAAGTCGTATTGGGCGCCGATGCCGAAATAAAGATTCGTCTTGCCGCTTGAGTCGCTTCCCGCATTGGCAAACGATGCACCGACATTGCCTGTCGCACTGGGAAAGGAAACTTTCGCGGTCGAGCCGAAGGCGCCTAGCCGGCCGAAAAAGAAGAATTCTCCCGACATGGGCAGGATCACCAGACCGCTCAGCGTGAAACCCGACACTTTGTAGTCTAGATCCGCCGATCCGGCTCCCCCTCCGTCGTAGTGGTACTTGAATGTGCCGAGATCGACATACGCCACCTCCGCTCCGACGTACCTGTTGAAACGATATCCGGCGAACACCTTCGCTCCGGTGGATGTCTTGGTCTGCGACTCGGAAACCTGTGGAAGTCCCAGGCTGAAATCGCTCGAATTGAAAGTCGCGTTCGAGCTCCCCACCCCCGCTCCAAAGTACGGCCCTTGGGACTGCGCCCAGGCACCCGCCGCGGGCAATAGAGCCGGACTCAAGACTAAGAGCAGACAGATCGCCTTCCGCATGGTCCCCCCCGGGGCGCGCCACCCCCGACCCCTTTTTGGAATAGGGACCTTGTTGAGTGGCTAGGCCATGCTGAATCGAAAGGGGTCTCGACTCAAGTCGGGAATCTACGGATAAGTGTGTAAGGGAATCCCGACACGCACGATGCCGACGTCGTCCCGAGCTTTCAGCGCCGCACCCCCGGCGTCTCGATCGGCAGCCCCTGCGCGCGCCACGCGAGGTAGAGCTCGAGGTCGAGGTACTCGGGCGACCCGTACGGGAGCATCTCGGCGCGGATGCCCGAGAGGCAGGCGCGCAAGCGCCGCGCGAGCGAGCCCATGGTCTGCCACTCCATGCGGTATGCGGGGTAGGCGTTGGGATGACCCTGGCTGATGGTTTCCGAAAGCAGGCGTTTGCCCCAGTTCGCCTCGTGGCAGTGCGCGCACGACAGGTTCATCTGCCCGCGACGCAGGCGGAAAGCCGCCTCCCCCGCGTCGAAATGCGATCGCGCGAAGCCCGCGATGCTCGCCGCGATGGGTACGCCGCGCGACTGGCGCGCGACGTAGGCGGTAATGCCGAGCAGCTCCTCGGACTCGTAGCGCAAAGGCTCCACGCCCTGACGATCGACGCGGCAGGCGTTGATCCGGCCTTCGAGATTGAGGAGCTTCCCGCTCGCGGGATCGACGCGCGGGTAGCGCGCCGCCACGCCGCGCATGCTCGTTTGCGCGTCCTTATGGCAGCCCGCGCACGACTGCTTCTTCTTCCCCGCGGGCTCGCGCCAGAGCCTCTCGCCGCGCTCGACCCACAGCGTGCCGGGGTTGGCGAATTCGTCGGCCTGGAGAGAGCGCAGGTCGGCACCGAGAAACGCGGAGCCGGGCTTGAGCTGATCGAGCGGTATCGCGCGCTCCTGCGCGAAGGCGGTGCCCGTGGCCAGGGCCGCGGCGAGAACCAGCCGCGCGCGAACGCGTTTCATCCCGAGACGACGATCGGCTGCCGCTCCGAGCCCTGCTGGCCTTCGTCGTCGATCCAGGTGAACTCGAGCTCGCCGCTCGTCTCGGCGACGGTGTAGAACTGGATGTAGGGATTGGCGGCGATCCCCGAAGACAGGTCGGCGCGGAACACCTCGACGCCGTTGTAGCGGCACGAGAGCAGGTTGATGACGTTGCGCTTGATCAGGTGCCCGACGTCGTCGTGGCGGTAGCCGGTCTCCATCGGGTGCTGGATCAGCACGCGGACCTCGATGATCTCGCCGCGCTTCGCCTGGGGGGAAATCTGGATGCGTGCGGACATGCGCTCTAGCTTTCGTCCAGGCAGGCCGACAGCGTCACCACGATCGAGGCGGTGTCGTACCAGACGCTGCCGTCGGAGAGCTTGGCGATGGCGGCCACCTTCTGGCTGCCTGCGAGCCGCACGCGCGAGTTGATCTCGGCCTTGCCCGCGCGCGGGCCCAGGTAGAAGTTCGCCATGTTGCGCACCGGGTTGCGCTCCGCGTACAGGTGAATGCTCTTCACGTGCTCGGCCTCGGTCATCGGGCTGTCCACCGTGATCCGGATCGGCACCGAGTTGCCGTTGTCGGCGAGCTGCGGCAGCACCACCGTCACCTTGCCCTTCTTCACCGGAACGCCGTTGGTGACTGCCAACACCAGCGGATCGAGCGGCTCGACCTGGGCGAGCGCCGCGCGCGAAAAGGCGATGCTCCCGGCGAGACCCGCGAGGAAGTCGCGGCGCTTCATCGCGGCGCTTTCAGCGTCGCGAGCCAGGCGACGACGTCCTCGACCTGTTGCGCCGAGAGGATGGTCTTGCCGCGGTAGGCGGCGGCGACCTGCGCGAGGCCCTCGCTGCGGTAGTAGGCGGGCATGGGCGTATCCGGATTCACGCGGCTCGAGTCGGCGACGCGCAGGCGCAGCTGGCCGGCCGAAAGCCGCGCCCCGGCGCCTGAGAGCGTCGGCGCGAGGTTGCCGAAGTGCGTCTCGCCGGGCACTTCATGGCAGAGCGTGCAGCCTCCTTGATCGCGATTCGCCACGATGCTTCGACCGCGCGCGGCGTCGCCGGGTTCGGCGGTGAGCGGCCGCGGGATGGCGTCGCCCACCGCCTCGAAGGTGACTTGCGCCGTCTGCCCTGCCGTCTGACCTCCCGTCTGACCTGAGGCCCCCGCGACGATCAAGGCCGCGGCGAGTCCGCCCAGCAGTCTCACCGTTTACGCGAGCGTGAGCCCGTGGTTCTTCAGCGGCAGCGAACGAATGCGCTTTCCCGTCGCGGCGAAGATCGCATTGCAGATCGCAGGCGCGATCGAGGCCTGGCCGGGCTCGCCGACCCCGCCCCAGAATCCGCCGGTGGGCGCGATCACCGTCTCGACCTTGGGCATCTCGCGCAGGCGCATCATCCGGTAGTCGTGGAAGTTCGACTGCTCCACGCGGCCTTCGCGGATGGTGATCTCGCCCCAGAACATCGCCGTCAGCATGAACACCGCGCTCCCCTGGAGCTGCGCCTGGATGTTGTCCGGGTTCACCGCATAGCCCGGGTCGATGCCGAGGACGAGACGATGGATTTTCACCTCGCCGTTCTTGTCGACCGACAGCTCGGCGACCGCGGCGGTGTAGCTGCCGTAGCCCTCGGTCTCGGCGATGCCGCGGAACACCCCGGCGGGCAGCGGCTTGCCCCAGCCGGCCGCCTTGGCGGTCGCCTCGAGTATCGCGAGGTCCTTGGGCGATTTCTGCAGCAGGGCCCGCCGGTACTCGAACGGATCCTTGCCGGCGGCGCTCGCCAGCTCGTCCATGAAGCTCTCGCGCACGAACGGATTCTGCGAGTGGCCCACGGTGCGCCAGAAACCGACCGGGACGTGCGGGTTGCGCTGCGCGTACTCGACCTTC
>JBGQKK010000124.1:0-8566 GCA_041499545.1 Gammaproteobacteria bacterium
CGCTCTCGGTGAGCCGCAGGTCGGCGTTGTCCTCGCGCAGCATCAGGCGGTACTCCGCGCGGCTGGTGAACATGCGGTAGGGCTCGCTGACGCCGCGCGTGACCAAGTCATCGACGAGGACGCCGATGTACGCCTCGTCGCGCTTCGGGCACCATGCCGGTTCGCCTTTCACGAGCGAGGAGGCGTTGATGCCGGCGAGTATTCCCTGCGCCGCAGCCTCCTCATAGCCGGTCGTACCGTTGATCTGACCGGCGAAGAACAGGCCCGCAATCGATTTCGTCTCCAGCGAAGACTTCAGGTTGCGCGGATCGTAGTAGTCATATTCGATGGCGTACCCGGGCCGCAGCAGGTGCGCCCGTTCCAATCCACGAATGCTCCGCACCAACTCGACCTGAACGTCGAAGGGAAGGCTCGTCGAGATGCCGTTGGGGTAGAACTCATTGGTGCTGAGTCCCTCAGGCTCGAGAAATATCTGGTGACTTTGCTTGGCGGCGAAGCGATGAATCTTGTCTTCGATCGACGGACAGTAGCGCGGTCCGATCCCTTCGATGATGCCCGTGTACATCGGCGAGCGGTCCAGCCCGCCGCGGATGATTTCGTGCGTGCGCGGATTCGTGTGCGTGATCCAGCAGGGCAGCTGGCGAGGGTGCATCTCCGGCGCCCCGAGGAATGAGAACACCGGCACGGGCTCGTCGCCGGGCTGCGGCTTCATGCTTGAGAAATCGATGGTCCGCCCGTCCAGCCGGGGCGGGGTTCCCGTCTTGAGACGCCCGACGGGGAGCTTCAACTCGCGAAGCCGCGCGGCGAGGCTGAGCGAAGGCGGATCTCCGGCCCGCCCGGCGCTGTAATTCGACAATCCGATATGGATCAACCCGGAGAGAAATGTTCCTGTGGTCAACACGACGACACGAGAGGAGAAGCGAACGCCCATCTCGGTCACGACGCCCGCGACCCGATCGCCCTCCAGCACCAGGTCGTCCACGGCCTGCTGAAACAGCGTAAGGCCGGGCTGGTTTTCCAGGCGCGAGCGAATCGCGCGCTTGTATAGAATTCGGTCGGCTTGGGCTCGCGTCGCGCGCACCGCCGGACCCTTGGACGAGTTGAGGATGCGAAATTGGATGCCGGCCTCGTCGGCGGCGATGGCCATGGCGCCGCCCAAGGCGTCGATTTCCTTGACCAGATGACCCTTTCCGATGCCGCCGATGGAGGGGTTGCAGGACATTTGTCCCAGCGTTTCAAGGTTATGCGTCAGGAGCAGGGTGCTGCAACCAGTCCGCGCCGAAGCGAGCGCGGCCTCGGTGCCGGCGTGGCCGCCGCCAACCACGATCACGTCGAATCGAGCAGGAAACTGCATGACTGCGGGAAAAACACCCAGCCGAAGGAGTGCCGAATTTTAAAGCTAAACGGCTGCGGAAAACAGCTACTTCAGGAGAATCTGTTTCCCCAGGCTCGCTTCAAACTGTTGTTTCACGTGGAACATCCACAGCGAATCCACCGGTCATGCACAACTTATTCGCCGCTTGTCCACAAGTTTGGCCGACCTCTTTAGACGAGGGAACGGTCGAGCTCGCTGCGGCGCGATGCGAGCTCGCCGGGCAACCTGCTACCCAACATCTTCAACAATTCGTCGTGAAGCTTCAGCTCACGCTTCCATTCAGGAACATCGATCGAGCTGACGCGCTGGTACTTCTCGCCGCCGAAGCTCTCGAGCCCTTTCCATTCCAAATCCCCGAACGCGGGGACATGTCCGATGGGAGTCTTCACCCCGCCTGCTTTGCCTTGGCAACGTTCGACGATCCACTTCAGCACGCGCATGTTCTCTCCGAAGCCAGGCCAGATGAACTTGCCGGAGGAATCGGTGCGAAACCAGTTGACGCAAAAAACGCGGGGCCGTTTGGGAACGGTGCGACCCAGCTTCAGCCAGTGGCTGAAGTAGTCGCCCATGTTGTAGCCGACGAAGGGGATCATCGCCATGGGATCGCGCCGCACGACCCCGACCTTTCCGGTCGCTGCGGCAGTGGTCTCCGAGCCCATGGTCGCCGCGGCATAGACGCCGGAATTCCAGTCGAAGGTCTCGGCCACTAGAGGCACGGTGTCGGAGCGGCGGCCTCCGAATAGGAAGGCGGAGATCGGAACGCCTTCCGGATCTTCCCAGGACGAATCTATGGAGGGGCACTGGGATGCCGGAACGGTGAAACGCGCGTTCGGGTGAGCTGCCTTCCTGCCGCAGTCCGGGGTCCATTCCTTGCCCTGCCAATCGATGAGGCGCGCGGGAGGCGTCTCGGTCATCCCCTCCCACCAAACGTCGCCGTCGGGCGTCAGGGCGACATTGGTGAAGATGGTGTTCTTCTGGATCATCTTCATGCAATTGGCGTTCGTCTTGATCGAGGTTCCCGGCGCCACGCCGAAAAAACCCGATTCGGGATTGATGGCGTAGAAGCGACCGTCCTTGCCCGGCTTGAGCCAGGCGATGTCCTCGCCCACGGTCGAGACCTTCCAGCCATCGAAAGCCGCCGGTGGAATCAGCATCGCGAAGTTGGTCTTCCCGCACGCCGACGGGAACGCTCCGCTCACGTAGATCTTCTCGCCCGACGGCGAGGTGACGCCGAGAATCAGCATGTGCTCGGCGAGCCAACCTTGCTCGCGTCCCATGATCGAGGCGATGCGCAGCGAAAAACACTTCTTCCCGAGAAGCGCATTGCCCCCGTATCCGGAGCCGAACGACCAAATCTCCTTGGTCTCGGGATAGTGAACGATGTACCGGTGCTCTTTGCTGCAGGGCCAGCTGACGTCCTTCTGCCCGGGCGCGAGCGGCGCGCCGACCGAATGAACGCAGGGTACAAAATAGCCGTTCTTGCCGAGAATCTCCCATACTTTCGTGGACATACGCGTCATGATGTGCATGCTGACCACGACATAGGGCGAATCCGTCAGCTCGATGCCGATATGGGCGATATGCGAGCCGAGCGGCCCCATCGAAAACGGAACCACGTACAAGGTTCGCCCCCGCATACAACCGTCGAAGAGCTTATCCAGCGTCGCGCGCATCTCGCGCGGATCCGTCCAATTGTTGGTCGGGCCCGCATCGTCCTTGTGCTCCGAGCAAATGAAGGTTCGGTCTTCCGTTCGCGCCACATCGTTGGGATCCGACAGCGCGAGGTAGGAGCCCGGGCGGAGCTTGGGGTTGAGCGCCTTCAGCATCCCGGACTGGACCATCTCGGCGCAAAGGCGGTCGTACTCCTGCTTCGTGCCGTCGCACCATTGAATACGGGCGGGCTTCGTCAGCGCGGCGATCCGAGCGACCCACTCTTTGACGCCGCTATGCTGCACATAGCTGGGGGTACCGCTATCAATAATTGCAACGCCGGGCTGTTTCATTTCCTGGGGCCTCACGAAAGCGACCGGGGCGGCGCAGTAAATTCCGGGCCGCCAGTCGGACAATGGGATAAGGGGACGACTTTATCACGATCCGGAGAAACTATACAATAATCATATTAAACAATTACTTAATGTGGATGTGTCCTCCTTCAGGAGCCCCACGTCTGCCTGAGGCGCTTTGCAAGCCTGAAGGTCGGCGCCGTGGTCGTAACCAGGATGATGACCCG
Organism: Gammaproteobacteria bacterium; assembly: GCA_041499545.1. Classification (GTDB taxonomy): domain Bacteria; phylum Pseudomonadota; class Gammaproteobacteria; order Burkholderiales; family SG8-39; genus VBDM01. The sequence continues at coordinate 3,606 of JBGQKK010000124.1, forward strand.
GGTCACATGCGCGGCGGTAACGAGGGGCACTCCGAGCTGGAGGACCTTGGCGGTAACGCACATTTCCGCCATTCCCCCCGGCGCGGTCGCGAGCACCATGGTCGTGACCGGGACCGAGCCGAGAACAGCGAGACCCCACGCGGCGACCGCCGAAGCAAGCATGGCGAGCACCACGGACAGGCAAACCATGCCGATGAAGCGAGGCGACCGCCTCAGGGACTCGCGCTCGAATCCGGCGCCGAGCGAGCACCCGAGCAGGAGTTGCGCGGCGTTCGAAAGCCACGTTGGAATCGCCGAGAGACTCACCCCGCCGATGGTGAGGGCCGCAGCTACCGCAAGCGGTCCGAGCATCCAGGCGTTCGGAACGCGCAGCTTTGCGAGCGCCCCGCCCGCCGCCGCCGCAATCCCGAGCAACGCGATCAGCCCCAGGCCGTCGACCGCGAGCTGCGCCGGCCGATACGCGTCGGCACCGCGCATGCCGAGCGCCGTAAACGCGAACGGCACGACGAGCACGACGATGCACACGCGCAAGGCCTGCGCGAGCACCACGCGATCGGGGCGCGCGCCGAAACGCTCTCCCAGAATGGTCATCTCCGCGGCGCCGCCTGGAACGCTGGAGAAAAGCGCGGTCGTCGCATCGAGGCCGGCGCTGCGCATGAGAAACCAGCCGCTCGCATACGCGAGCAGCACTGCGAGCACCGCCGCCGCGACCATGAGATACCAGTGCGCCGCAACCTCGGCCGCGACCGCGGGGGTGAAGTACAGGCCGAGAGCGCAGGCGATGGTCAACTGGCCCGCCGACCTGCCGCCAGCCGGCGGCGCGATGTTCGCGCCCAGGAATTTTCCGAGCGCCATCGCGAGCAGCGGCCCGATCATCCAGGGCAGCGGCGCGCGCAGCGCGCTGAGCAAGGCCCCGCTCAAAGCGCAAATCGCCAGCGCGGCGAACACCGGAAGCGCCTTCATGAATCCGATCTATTTCCCTACGCAAAAACGCGCGAAGATTTCACCCAGCAGATCATCGGCCGTGAATTCTCCCGTGATCGAGCCTAGATCGCGCTGCGCAAGGCGAAGCTCCTCGGCAAAGAGCTCGCTGTGCAGGGAGCTGGCGCCGGCGCGCTCGAGGGCGCTCGCGACGCGCTCGAGCGAATCGAGGTGCCGCTCGCGCGCCATGAAGACATCGCCCCCTTCGGCCTGCCAGCCGGCGAGCTTGAGCAATACCTCGCGCAGAACGTCGAACCCTTCGCCGGTCCGGGCGGAAACGAGAACGCGCCAGCCGTCCCGAACCTGCTCTGCTCCCGGAGCGTCGCCCGACAGGTCGATCTTGTTGAATACCGTGACCGGCCGGAGCTTTTTCGGCAGCCGCCCGGCGATCGCGGCATCAGCCTCGGTGATCCCTTCGCGCGCGTCGACCACCAGCAACAGCACGTCCGCCTGCCCGATCGCTTCCCACGCGCGTGCGATGCCAATTTCCTCCACGGCGTCGTCGGTATCGCGCAGGCCCGCGGTGTCGATGATGTTCATGGGCACGCCCTGGATCTGGATCGTCTGCCGCACTGCGTCGCGCGTGGTACCCGGGATTTCCGTGACGATGGCGAGGTCCTCCCCGGCCAGCCGATTGAGGAGGGAAGATTTCCCCACGTTCGGCTGTCCCGCCAGCACCACCTGAAGACCGGAGCGCAGCACGCTGCCCTGTCGCCCTTGAGCGAGCGAGATCGCGACTTCGTCCTTCAGCCGCGAAAGCCGTCCGCGCGCGTCCTCGCGATCCAGCGGATCGATTTCCTCCTCTGGGAAGTCCAAGGTGGCCTCCACCAGAGCGCGCAGCTCGACGAGCTGCCGTGCGAGGCTTCGAATCCGCTCCGAGAACTCGCCCCGCAGCGAGCGGAGGGCACACCGCGCCGCAGCCTCCGTCGCCGCATCGATCAGGTCGGCGACGCCCTCGGCCTGGGCGAGATCGAGCTTGTCGTTGAGGAACGCGCGCCGGCTGAATTCCCCTGGCTCGGCGATCCGCGCGCCGAGCTCGAGGCAGCGCCGCAGCACCAGTTGCAGCACGACGGGGCCCCCGTGGCCCTGAAGCTCGAGCACGTCCTCCCCTGTATACGACGCGGGCGCCGGAAAGAAGAGCGCGATGCCGTCGTCGATCGGCTCGCCGGCCCCGCTACGGAAGGTGGCGCGCGTCGCGACGCGCGCCGCCGGCGCGGCGCCCAGGAGCTGGGACGCAAAACGATCCAGGCTCGTTCCGGAGATGCGCACGATTCCGATGCCGGCTCTTCCTTGCGCGGTCGCGATGGCCGCGATGACGTCGCTGTCGGACGGTGCTGCCATGGCTGCTGCTCGGGCGTCCTCATCAACCCCTGTCGGGCCGCGCTTGTTTCAGCGTTGGGCGCCGGCCGCGGTCTTGTTCCCTCCGATCATGCGCGTGATCTGCCATTGCTGCAGGATCGACAGGATGTTGTTCACGAACCAATAGAGGACCAAGCCCGACGGGAAGAAGAAGAACATGACCCCGAATACCAGCGGCATGATCATCATGACCTTGGCCTGGACCGGATCGGGCGGCGTCGGGTTCATTTTGGTCTGAATGATCATGGAAGCCATCATCAGGCTCGGTAGCACGTACCAGGGATCCGGGGCCGACAGATCCTTGATCCACAGGTAGAACGGTGCGTGGCGCAGCTCCACGCTTTCGAAGAGCACCCAATACAGAGCGATGAATACCGGGATCTGCACGAGGATCGGCAAGCATCCGCCGAGCGGATTGATCTTCTCGGTCTTGTACAGGTCCATCATCGCCTGGTTCATCTTCGCCTTGTCGTCCCCGTACTGCTCGCGCAGCTTCATGAGACGCGGGGTGACGAGCTTCATCTTTGCCATCGACCGATAGCTCGCGGCCGACAGCGGGAAGAAGATCAGCTTGATCGTCACGGTGAGCAGGATGATCGCCAGACCCCAGTTTCCCATCCATCCGTGAAAGAGCTTGAGCACCCAGAACAGCGGCGCCGCAATCACCGTCAGCCAGCCGTAGTCGACCACCAGTTGCAGGCCGGGCGCGACGGACTCAAGGTGGTCCTGATCCTGGGGTCCGGCGTACATGGGCATCGCCACGCGAGCGGTGGCGCCGGGCGCGATCGGCCCGACCGGCACGATCACGCCGATCGAATAGAGGTCGCCTTCGAGCTTGCGGGTATAGAACTCGCGCGGCGTCTTTTCCTGAGGCAGCAGCACGGCGACGAAATAGTGCTGGATCATCGCGATCCAGCCGTTGTCCGCGGATTTTTGGTACGCGATCTTGCCTTTGGCGATGTCCTCGAAGGTGACCTTCTGAAACTTGTCGCGCTCGGTATACACGGCCGCGCCGGTATAGGTCTGCGTCATGTAGGGATCGCCCCCGGCGGACTTGCCGTCCCGGGAGAACTGGAAATAGGCGTCGGTCGCGAGCGTCGCGGACGTGCCGTTCGTAATTTCCTCGGCGACGTCGACCCGATAGCTCGCGCGGTGGAACGTCAGGATCTTGGTCACCTTGACGCCCTGCGGGGTGCTCGCCTCCAGCCTGACCTCGAGCTTGTCCTGGCCGGGGGCCAGAGCGAGCTCCTTGGTCAGCGCTCGGAACGGCGTCCTGTGATTGGGCAGACCTGCGCCGATCAGCCCGCTTTGCGCGGCGTAACGATGATCGGGCCCGAACAGCACGAAATTCTTGGTCTCGTCGCGCGCGTCCTTCTGTTGCAGCAGCTCGAGGTAGTCGATATCCCCGCCTTGCGTATCGATTTCTGCGCGGATGGTGTCCGTGCTGACCCGCAGCCGTTCCCTGGGTCCGCCGGCGGGTGCGGCCGTAGGGGGCACCACCGCGCCTTTCTCGGCAGGCGCCGCTGTCGGCGCGCTTGGGGTCGGCACCGCCCCTTGAGTCGTCGGGCTCGCGGGCGCGGCAGACTTGGTCTCTTTCTGCCAGGCTTCCCAAAGAAGCAGCAGCGAGAAAGAGAACACGACAAAAAGAATGAGGCGCTGGGTATCCATGCGCTCGCGACTACGGAACCGGGTCGTGGCCGCCCGGGTGCCACGGATGACAACGCGCGAGGCGCTTGAGGGCCAGCCATCCGCCGCGCGCGGCGCCGTGACGGTCCAGCGCCTCCAGCGCATACGCCGAGCAGGAAGGATGGAAGCGGCAGTGCATGCCCAGCAGGGGGCTCACCGAATAGCGGTAGCCGAGCACCAGAAAAGACAGCAGTCGGCTCACGAGGATCCCACGAGACAGCGCTCGACTTCGGTCAGGGCGACTTCCCTTGCGCTGAGGCGGATCAGAATGTCGCGACTTCCAAGGCGCGCCTGCTGAGCGCGAAACAACTCTCGCAGCATCCGCTTCATCCGGTTGCGATCGACCGCGCGCGGAAAAACGCGCTTGGGAACGATGAGACCGAGTCTGGGTACGCCGAAGGGATTGGCTCGGAAAAGCACGCTGAACCCCGGACGCTTGAGCGCGCGCGCTCCGGAGAGCAGCGCGGCGATATCGGCGGTGCCGAGGCGCAACCTTCGACCGTAACGCCTGCGGACGCTCAAACGCTCAACCGAGCGCGGCCTTTGGCGCGGCGTGCCCGAATCACGGCCCGGCCACCGCGCGTGCGCATCCGGACGAGAAATCCGTGAGTGCGCTTCCTGCGGACGACGGAGGGGTGAAAAGTACGTTTCATGGAAGAATTTTCTATAGCGAACGGAACCCTCGATTAGACTGGATATGGCGTGGAATTGTCAACGAGCCCGAACGCGCCCGGGCACCGGGACCCTCGCCGAAAAAAGACTCCGTCGGCTGTGGATAACCCCCCCTGAAGCGAGTAAAATGTGGCTGCAGTTTTCCTCGAATTCACTCAACCAAAGTCCATGCAGGGTTTCTGGGCTTCGTGCCTGAACCGATTAGAAAAAGAGCTTCCCGCTCAGCAGTTTAATACCTGGATCCGACCGCTAAGACTGGACGC
>JBGQKK010000125.1:0-8545 GCA_041499545.1 Gammaproteobacteria bacterium
ATGCCCATGGGCATGGCCGAAATCGCGCTGGCCCTCTGGGGTCGGCATCTGCGCCACAACCCGGCCAATCCGAAGTGGGCCGACCGCGATCGCTTCGTCCTTTCGAACGGGCACGGCTCGATGCTCCTATACGCCCTCTTGCACCTCACCGGCTACGAGCTGCCGATCGAGGAGCTGAAACGCTTTCGCCAGCTGCACTCCAAGACGCCCGGCCACCCCGAATACGGGCTCGCCCCGGGCGTGGAGACCACAACGGGCCCGCTGGGGCAGGGCCTGGCAAACGCGGTCGGCATGGCCATCGCCGAGCGCCTTCTTGCGGCCGAGTTCAATCGCCCAGGCTTCGATCTCGTCGATCACCATACCTACGTCTCGGTCGGCGACGGCTGCCTGATGGAGGGGATATCGCACGAGGCTTGCTCGCTGGCCGGCGTGCTGGCTCTGGGCAAGCTCGTGGCGATCTATGACGACAACCAGATCTCGATCGACGGCGAAGTGAAGGGCTGGTTCCGCGACGACACGCCGAAGCGCTTCGAGGCTTATGGGTGGCACGTCATACCGAAGGTCGATGGCCACGACGTCGACGCCGTCGACCGAGCCATCCGGTCGGCTAAAGCGGTCGCCGACAGGCCTAGCCTCATCTGCTGCCAGACCGTGATTGGCAAGGGCTCGCCCAAGCGAGCCGGGACTGCCAAGGCCCACGGAGAGGCGCTCGGCGCGGACGAGGTCGCGGCGACGCGCGCGGCGATCGGCTGGTCTCACGCGCCGTTCGAAGTGCCCCGACACGTCTACGAAGGCTGGGACGCGAAAAAGCACGGGGCCACTCTCGAGCAAGGCTGGAAGGACAAGCTCGCCGCCTACGAGAAAGCGCACCCAGCGCTCGCGCGCGAGTTTCGGCGCCGCACGGCGGGCGAGCTGCCGGAGGGGTGGGGCGCGCACTGCAGCGCGTTGCTCGACAAGACTGCCGCCAAGGCCGAGTCCATCGCCACCCGCAAGGCCTCCCAGAATGCGATCGAGGGTCTCGCTTCGGTCCTGCCCGAGCTGGTCGGCGGATCGGCCGACCTCACGGGCTCGAATCTCACCCAGTGGTCGGGCTCCAAGGCCGTCGGCCGCGAAGGGGGAGGGAACTACCTCTTCTATGGCGTACGCGAATTCGGCATGAGCGCGGCGATGAACGGTATCGCGCTGCACGGGGGCCTGATTCCGTACGGCGGCACCTTCCTCACCTTCTCCGACTATTCGCGAAACGCCCTGCGCATGGCGGCGCTGATGAGGATCCGATCGATCTTCGTTTTCACGCACGACTCGATCGGCCTGGGAGAGGACGGCCCCACGCATCAGTCGGTCGAACACGCCGCGGCGCTGCGCGCGATCCCCAACATGGACGTCTGGCGCCCCTGCGACACCGTCGAGTCCGCTGCGACCTGGATCGCGGCGATCGAGCGTATGGATGGGCCGAGTTCGCTCCTTTTCACCCGACAGAACGTGCCGTTTCAGAGGCGCGACGCCCATACGGTCTCGGCGATCCGCCGCGGCGGCTACATCCTGTCGGATGCTCAGGATCCCAAGGCGGTCATCGTCGCGACCGGCTCGGAAGTGCAGCTTGCCGTGGCGGCCAAACAAGAGCTCGCCTCGGAAGGTGTCGCCGTGCGCGTCGTCTCAATGCCCTGCACCTCGGTTTTCGACAGGCAGCCTCCGATGTACCGAGACGTGGTCCTGATCCCGACTCTACCCAAGATCGCCGTCGAAGCCGGAGTCAGCGACTTCTGGCGCAAGTACGTGGGCTTGGAGGGCGCGGTGGTCGGTATCGACCGTTACGGCGAATCGGCACCGGGCGCGAAGCTGTTCGAGTACTTCGGCCTTACCGTCGACAATGTCGTAAAAGCTGCAAAGAGCGTTTTGAAATAACGAAGGAGTTTCTGCAATGAGCATTCGAGTCGCCATCAACGGCTACGGCCGCATCGGCCGCAACATCCTGCGCGCGCACTACGAAAGCGGAAAGCGCCATGATCTGCAGTTCGTCGCCATCAACGACCTCGGCAACGCCGAGACCAACGCGCACCTGACGCGCTACGACACCGCGCACGGGAAATTCCCTGGGACGGTGGCGGTGGCGGGCGATGCCATGGTCGTGAACGGCGACCGGATTCAGGTCTGCGCGAAGCGCAACCCGGCGGAGCTGCCCTGGAAGGATCTCAAAGTGGACGTTGTGCTCGAATGCACCGGTCTCTTCACGAGCAAGGAGAAGGCCTCGGCGCACATCGCAGCCGGCGCGAAGAAGGTGATCATCTCGGCGCCGGGTGCGAAGGACGTCGACGCGACTGTCGTCTACGGCGTGAATCACAAGACGCTGAAACCCGCGCACACGGTGATCTCGAACGCCTCTTGCACCACGAATTGCCTGGCGCCGCTGGTGAAGGCGCTCGACGATCGTATCGGGGTGCTGAACGGTCTGATGACCACGGTGCACAGCTATACCAACGACCAAGTGCTCACCGACGTCTATCACGAGGACCTGCGCCGGGCGCGCTCGGCGAGCATGAACATGATTCCGACCAAGACCGGAGCGGCCGCGGCCGTGGGCCTCGTCCTCCCGCACCTGAACGGCAAGCTCGACGGCTATGCGATCCGCGTTCCCACCATCAACGTGTCGATCGTCGACCTTTCCTTCGTTGCCAAACGCGCGACCACGGTCGAGGAGATCAACAACGCGGCGAAGGAGGCTTCCGAGACCGACCTGAAAGGCATCCTCGAATACAACAAGGATCCCCTGGTCTCGGTCGACTTCAATCACAATCCCGCCTCGTCGGTGTTCGATGCGACGCTCACCAAAGTATCCGGGGGTACGCTGGTAAAGGTGTCCGCCTGGTACGACAACGAGTGGGGGTTCAGCAACCGCATGCTGGACGTGACCGTCGCGCTGATGAGCGCCAGGTAGGCTCGGGGCTCCGCGGCCATGCGGATTCTGAAGATGTCCGATCTCGATCTGCGCGAGAAACGGGTCTTCATGCGCGTCGACTTCAACGTCCCGATCCAGAACGGGAAGCTCGCCGACGACACCCGCATTCGTGCCTCGCTCCCTGGTATCAAGGACGCGCTTTCCCGGCGCGCGCGCCTGCTGCTGGTGTCCCACCTCGGTCGGCCGACGGAGGGGCAGTTCGACGAAAAGGAGTCGCTTGCCCCGGTCGCGAAGCATCTCTCGGCCCTCCTGGGCAAGGAAGTGCCGCTCAAGCGCGACTGGCTGGAGGGCGTTTCGGTCGAGCCGGGTCAAGCCGTGCTTCTCGAGAACTGCCGCTTCAACAAGGGCGAGAAGAAAGACGACGACGCCCTGGCGAGAAAGATGGCCGGGCTGTGCGACATCTACGTCAACGACGCCTTCGGCGCCGCCCACCGGGCGGAAGCCACCACCCACGGCATGGCGAAATACGCCCCGGTCGCGTGCGCCGGGCCGCTCATGGCAGCGGAAATCGAGGCGCTTTCGAAGGCGCTCGAACACCCGGCGCGCCCGCTCGTCGCCGTCGTTGCCGGCTCCAAGGTCTCGACCAAGCTGACCGTGCTTGCCGCGCTCGCGGAGAAGGTCGATCGCCTCATCCCCGGCGGTGGCATCGCCAATACTTTCATGCTGGCGGCCGGCATGAAGATAGGGAAATCCCTTGCCGAGCCCGAGCTTGTCGACGAAGCGAGGCGGATCACCGCTATCCTGCGCGCCAAGGGCGGCGAGGTCCCGCTTCCTATCGACGTGGTCTGTGCCAAGGCGCTGGCCGCGACGGCCAAAGCGGAGATCAAACCGGTCGGCGAGGTGGGCTCGGACGACATGATTCTCGACATCGGACCGAATACCGCGGCGGCCTTCGCCCAGGCCCTTTCGGGCGCCGGAACCATCGTCTGGAACGGTCCGGTCGGGGTGTTCGAATTCGACCAGTTCGGGCAGGGAACCCGGGCCATTGCCCGGGCGATCGCCGGGTCCCGGGCGTTTTCCCTCGCGGGTGGGGGGGAAACCCTTGCCGCGATCGCGAAGTACGGCGTCGCGGAGGGGATCTCCTACGCGTCCACCGGGGGAGGCGCTTTTCTCGAATTCCTCGAGGGCAAGAAGCTGCCCGCGATCGAAATCCTAGAGCAGCGCTCGGCCGCCTAGACGCGCCCGAGGCAGCTGCTACTTGGCCAGCGGACGGGACTCGATTGCGGCCGCGCGACCCAGTTCGCGATGCACCCGCGCGACGCGCTCGACTTCTCCCTTGGCCGCGAAGCGCTCGTAGAAGCCTTCGACGCGAAACGCCTTCATCTGCTCGCTCCAGGGCGCGAGCCGTTCCTCCCAGCGCTTGAGCCGGCCCTCGGCCGGGTCGCCGTCCTCGCGGGCGAGGTCGGCACACACGCGAATCATCGCCTTGAGCGTCACGGGCTTGGTGACCATGTAGTTGGCGTGACCCCAGGCCTCGCCCCATACGCGCTCGGCCACCTTGAGGAAGTCGCGCACCATGCCGTAGTAGCGAGGCACTTCTTTGCTGCTGCCGCCCGCGATCTGGATGCGGCGCCAATCGCGGTTGACCCAGCGGTGCAGCTCGTTGAACAATTCCGCCTGCAGGATCCATTTATCCTGCTGGCTGCGCCCGCCGAGCCGGTTGATCCGGTAGCGCAAGGGACTGTCCCCTTCGCTGTACAGGCTCCCGACGAGGCGCGCGGCGAACTTGCGGTGGGGTTCGGCCCAGGAGACGCGCTCGTACAAGTCCACGAGGTGGCTCTTGTTGATACGGGTGGGCGTCGAGTTGATGATCACGAACATCTCGGTGGCGAAGTCCTCGCTGCGGCCGTCGAAGATCACGCACGGAACGTTGATGGTCTTCGCGTCGTCCGGGCGTTCCTCCAGATAGAACCGCAGGGCGGCGAGCCGATGCTGGCCGTCGATGATGAGGAACTTCGACTGAGGCTCGGCGAGCTGTCCTACGCCTTCCTGCCCGCTCAGGGGCTGGAACCGCAGTTTTTCCGCAGTGAACAAGAGCACCGTCCCGGGGATGGGCGGTTGGGTGATCGCGGTCTCGTAGAAATTCTTGAGCTGGCGCACCTTGGCGCGCGACAACGTCCTCTGGAAGGCGCGGTCGGTGCGCTCGATCTTCGCTATGAACTGGGCGATCTCGTCCTCTTGGGAGATGCGCGCGGGGGCGATTTCTTCGCCTTCGCCGTAGAAGCGACTGATGAAACGCACCTTGGCGAGCAGCTCCGGCGCGCGGACGCTGCCAAAGTAGAAAATCCCGTCCTTCTGGCGAATCTGGGTGGCAAGCACGTATGTTCTCCCATAGCGTTCCAGGCCGGGGGGTGGTCCCTTGTGCCCCGTCACCAACGGCCGCCCATGACCTTCCCGGTTTCTCGAATCGAGGGCTGAGCCGCTGGCGCAGACCGGAAATATAGCCGAAAGTGGCCCCCGGATGCCAAAATTCAACAGAACCGATTTCTCGGAGGGTTGATGAGTAGGAGCACCAAGATCGTCGCCACGCTTGGACCGGCGTCGAGCGATCCTCAAACGCTCGAGCGGATGTTTCTCGCAGGAGTGGACATCGTGCGCATGAATTTTTCGCATGGTACCGCCGCGGATCACGAGCGACGGGCCGAGATAGTGCGCGAGACGTGCCGCAAGACCGGACGCACCGTCGGCATCATGGGCGATCTGCAAGGCCCGAAGATCCGGATCGGCAAGTTCAAGGAAGGCAAGGTCCTGCTGAATCCGGGCGATGCCTTCGTGCTGGACGCCGACTGGGAATTGGGCGAGAACGGGCGCGTCGGCCTGGACTACAAGGAGCTGCCGCGCGACGTGCGCCCCGGGGACGTGCTGCTCCTCGACGACGGCAAGATCGTGTTCGAGGTCGAGCGAGTCGTGGGCAACGAGGTGCACAACCGCGTGCGCCACGGAGGCGTGCTCTCCAACAACAAGGGCATCAACCGCCTGGGCGGCGGCCTCACCGCCCCGGCCCTTCCGCCCAAGGACATGGAGGACATCCGGACTGCGGCGAAAATCAAGGTGGACTACCTCGCCGTGTCCTTCCCCAAGTCGAGTGCCGATATGTACATGGCGAGGCAGCTTCTAAGGGCTGCCGGCGGCGACGCGTTCCTGATCGCCAAAATCGAGCGCGCGGAGGCGGTCGAGCCCAAGGCCCTTCTCGACATCATGTCGGCCTGCGAAGGCATCATGGTGGCGCGCGGTGATCTCGCGGTGGAGGTCGGCGACGCTTCGGTCCCAGCGTTGCAGAAGCGCATGATTCGCGTTGCGCGGGAACAAAACAAGCTCACCATCACCGCGACCCAGATGATGGAGTCGATGATCTCGAGCCCCGGACCCACGCGTGCCGAAGTCTCGGACGTGGCGAACGCCGTGCTGGACGGCACCGATGCCGTGATGCTTTCGGCGGAATCCGCGAGCGGCAAGTACCCGGTCGAGACCATCGCGGCCATGAGCCGCATTTGCGAGGTCGCCGAGAGCTCGGCCGAGGTGACGCTCGACCGCGACTTCCTCGCCCGGGTCTTCACCCGCGTCGACCAGTCGATCGCGATGGCGGCGCTCTTCACCGCGTACCATCTGAAAGTGAAGGCGATCGCGGCGCTCACCGAATCGGGGTCGACGGCGCTATGGATGTCGCGACTCAACTGCGGCGTGCCCATTTACGCGCTCACGTCGCAGACGGCGACGCGCTACCGCTGCGCGCTGTTCCGCGACACCTATCCTTTGATGGTGAAGTACGTCGGCCAGGACCGGGAGGAGCTGCTGGAGGAAGCCGAGAACGTGCTGGTGAGAAACGGCGTCGTGCAGAAAGGCGACCTCATCGTGGTGACGATCGGCGAGCCCATAGGCAAGGCCGGGGGCACCAACACCATGAAGATCGTGAGAGTGGGCGAGCACCGCCGGGGATGACCCGCTCGCCGCCAAACCCGGAACTGCTGTCCCTCAATACCGCGACCGTGCGGGGAAAGTGGGCCCTGCGGAAAACGATGGAGAGTTGTTCGCGCCACCGCTTTCGCGGCATTTCTCCCTGGCGTGACGAGTTGGCGCAGATGGGCGTCAAGGAGGCAGCGACGGCGGCTCGCGGCAGCGGATTGACGGTGACCGGGCTCTGCGGCGGTGGGGGGTTTCCCGCCTCCGACCGCAGGTCACGCCAGGCCGCGATCGACGACACGCGCCGGGCGATCGACGACGCCGCAACGCTCGAAGCGCGATGCCTGGTACTCGAGGCGGGAACCCTGCCGCAGGGCTCGAAGGACCTCCCCGGGACGCGCGAGATGCTGCGGGACGGCATCGGCGACGTGCTCGATCACGCGCGCTCGGCCGGCGTGCCTTTGGCGATCGAGCCCTTGCATCCTATGTATTGCGCCGGTCGGGGCTGCGTGAACACGCTCGCGCAGGCGCTCGACTTGTGCGACGAGCTCGACCGCGGCGGCGCATCCCTGGGTGTGGCGGTCGACGTCTACCACCTCTGGTGGGATCCCCAGCTCAAGGCGCAGATCGAGCGCGCCGGCGAAAAGCGGCTGCTCAGCCTGCAGATCAGCGACTGGCTCCCCGCCTCCAAGGACATGCTCGCCGACCGCGGGATGATGGGAGACGGCGTCGTCGACCTTCCGCTGATACGCACCTGGATGGAAGAGGCCGGGTATCGCGGCTTTCATGAGGTCGAGGTCCTGTCCTCCGGCAACTGGTGGCGGCGCGATCCGGACGAGGTGCTCGCGACGTGCCGCATTCGGCACCAGACCGCCTGCTAGCCCGAACACGATTCGATTCCGGTTTGGCAGCGCGACGGCACAAACGGTTAAAATTACCCGCTTTCCCCTCAGTTCCTCGGCAACAAGGATCTTCAATGGACCGAAACCTGCTTTCCAAGACCGCCGCAGCCATGGTCGCCAAGGGCAAAGGGCTGCTCGCCGCGGATGAGTCGAGTGGCACCTGCGAGAAGCGCTTCAAGTCGGTCGGCGTCGACAGCACCGAAGCCAACCGCCGCGCCTACCGCGATCTGCTGTTCGCCACCAAGGGCATCGAGGAGTTCGTGAGCGGCGTGATTCTCTTCGACGAAACGCTGCGCCAAAGCACCGTGATGGGCAACGAGCCTTTCCCGGAGTACCTCGCCGGCAAGGGAATCATCCCCGGCATCAAGGTGGACAAGGGCATTCACGATCTCGCGCTCTCGCCGGGCGAAAAGGTCACCGAGGGGCTGGACGGCCTGAGAGGCAGGCTGGAGGAATATTTCGGGCTGGGCGCGCGCTTCGCCAAGTGGCGCGCGGTCATCACCATCGGTCCGAGCATTCCGACCCACTCCTGCGTGTATGCCAACGCGCATGCGCTCGCCCGCTACTCGGCGCTGTGCCAGGAAGCTTCTATTGTTCCCATCGTGGAGCCCGAGGTCCTGCTCGACGGCGACCATACGATCGAGCGCTGCTACGAGGCGACCGAGGCAACGCTATCCGCGTTGTTCGCGGCGATGCGCGCCTACAACGTGTCGCTCGAGCACACCATTCTGAAGGCATCGATGGTGGTCTCGGGCAAGGACTGCCCCAAGCAGGCCGGGGTGGAACG
>JBGQKK010000126.1:0-8544 GCA_041499545.1 Gammaproteobacteria bacterium
ATACTCAAGAACCCGAGCATTCTCATCTTCGACGAGGCCACCTCCGCGCTCGATTCGGAGACCGAGCAGGGCATCCAGGGGGAACTGGACCGGATCGCGCGTGGGCGAACGACATTAGTGATCGCTCACCGCCTCTCCACCGTGATGGATGCGGATCAGATACTCGTTCTGGATCAGGGACGTATCGTGGAGCGCGGGACTCACAAGTCACTGCTTCAGCAGGACGGAGCCTACGCCCAGATGTGGGCGCTGCAGCAGCAGGAGGAAGCCGAGCACGCCGCGGCCTGAGGTCGAGCGAGCCGGATCGGCCCGTTTCACGAGGTCGCATGAAGTACACGGCCTATCTCTTTATTTTCGTTGCAAATTATATTTCTCGAAGCTAAACTGACCAGCCCAACAAGAAAGCTCGGAGGGAGGGTGCGAGTCCTCTTTGCGTCCCTGCTTGCCCTGGCGCTCGTCTCGGCGCCGGTGTTCGCTCGCGAGCTTCGCCAGCCCTCGCTGAAATCGCAGGCGGCGCTGGTCGTCGACCAGGACTCCGGCGAGATCCTGCTCGGCAAGAACGCGGAATCGAAGCTGCCGATCGCTTCGCTCACCAAGCTGATGACCGCGATCGTCACGCTGGACGCGGAGCTCGACTCGGAGGAGCCGGTCACGATCACCAAGGCGGACGTGGACAGGCTGCGCGGTTCTCACTCGCGCCTGCAGGTCGGAACCACTCTCACGCGGGACGAGATGCTGCTTCTCGCGCTCATGGCCTCGGAAAACCGCGCGGCGTCGGCGGTCGCCAACTCCTACCCGGGCGGGAAGGACTCGTGCGTGCTCGCGATGAACCTGAAGGCGCAGCTCCTGGGGATGTCGGGCACCCGTTTCGAGGACGGCACCGGCTTGTCGGGCCGCAACGTGTCCACCGCGCAGGATCTGGCGAAATTGGTCCAGGCGGCACACGCGTATCCCAAGATCCGGGAATTCACGACCCAGACCTCGACTCAGGTGAAGATCGGGCGCCGCATGATGCGCTTCGGCAACACCAACAACCTGACCCGCAGCTCGCGCTGGGAGATCGGCTTGTCGAAGACCGGATACATCGCCGAAGCCGGACGGTGCCTGGTCATGCAGGTGACGCTGGCCGGGCGTTCCATTATCATCGTGCTGCTTGATTCCTGGGGTAAATACACTCGTGTCGGCGACGCGACCCGCATACGTCAATGGCTGGAATTCGCCTCCAGCCCTCCGTCGCTCCGGTCCTCCGCAGGTCTGCCCCCGACCGGCGAATTCGCTTCTCGCCCCGCACCGAACGACCGGCCGGGCTAGACTCCGGCCCTCGGCATGAAAGCCGAACCCGCCCCCCTGCCTCTGGCGCCCGGGGTGGTGCGCTTCTACAGCTTTCTCCCTCGTGGCGAGCGACTTCGCGAGGACGTGCTCGCCGGCCTCGCCCTTCCCCAGAAGAGCATTCCCCCGAAGTACTTCTACGACGAGCAGGGCTGCCGCCTGTTCGAGGCGATTTGCGAGCTGCCCGAGTACTACCCGACGCGCACCGAGACGGCGATTCTCCGCGGCAATATCGCCGAGATCGTCCAGTTCGTCGGACCCGATGCCGAGCTGATCGAATACGGCAGCGGGGTGCAGGCGAAGACGCGCATCCTGATCCAGGCGCTGCAGACACGGCTGTACGTCCCCATCGACATCGCGATGGATACCCTGCGCGCCTCGTCGAACGAGCTGGCCGGCCGCTTCCCCTTCCTCAACGTCGTCGGCATCTGCGCCGACTACACGCGGGCGCTGGCGCTGCCCGAGTTCGCGGGCATTCCGATCCGCCGTAAAGTCGCGTTTTTCCCGGGCTCCACCGTCGGCAATTTCACTCCCGCCGAAGCGCTCGAGTTCCTGAAGCAGGCGCGCCGCGCCGTGGGCGCGGGCGGGGCGCTCCTGATCGGCGTCGATCTCAAGAAGGACAAGGCCACGCTGGACGCCGCCTACGCCGACGCCAAGGGAGTCACCGCGCGGTTCAACCTCAATCTCCTGCAAAGGATCAACCGCGAGCTGGAAGGGGATTTTCAGCTGAACCGCTTCCGCCACAAGGCGTTCTACGACCCGGCCCAGGGGCGAGTCGAAATGCACCTGGAGAGCCTGTACTCGCAGATCGCGCACGTCGCCGGCCGGCGTTTCGATTTCGCGCCCGGGGAGACCATCCACACCGAAATCTCCTGCAAGTACTCGATCGCCGAATTTCAGGAGCTGGGCAAACGCGCGGGATTCTCGCCCGAGAAAGCCTGGACCGACCCGGAGCAGCTGTTCAGCGTGCACGGCATGGTGGCGGCATAGCGAGTTGTCGGTCTAGTCGCGCAGCACGCGAACGGACGGATTTTTCTCGCGGGCGTCGACGAACCCGTATTCGACCACTTCGCCGAGATCGAATCGGAACCGCCGGGTCGTCGATACTTCTCGAGCGCGCGCCGCAAGTTCGGCTCCGCTGATCCCTTGTTTTCGCGGCAGCGCCAGGAAAATGGCGTTGACGTCGCCGGCGACCTCGAGAATGAAGAGCTCGTCGAATACTTCCTGATAGGTGCGCAGCATCGGATCGTAGAGCGGGTTGGATGCGCGGCGCCAGACGTTTCCGACCACGACGCCGCTCGGCGCAACCGTGCGGCGCACGGCCCGCAGAAATTCCTGAGTGGTCAGGTGCGCAGGGACATTGCGCGCTCCGAAGGCGTCGAGAAAAATCGCGTCATAGGGTTCCCGCGCGCTCTCGATGAATCGACGGCCGTCGGCGACGTGAGCGCGCATGCGCTCGTCCTCGCGGAAGCCGAAGAATTTCCTTGCGACGTCCACGACCTCGGGATCGATTTCGACGATGTCGATCGTCGCGTCGGGATAGTGCTTGCGCAGGAACGTCGGCAGGGTCGCGCCGCCGAGCCCGACCACCAGAATGCGGCGCGGTTCCCCGCACAGCGCGAGTCCGGCGAGGGCGGCGCGCGCGTAGGCGAGCTCCAGGTGATCGGGGTCGCCCGGTTTCACCACGCTCTGGCGTCCGCCGCCGCGCTCGAAGAGCAGCGTGCGCAGGCCCCGATGGTCCTCGGTGACGACTATCGTATTGTACGAAGAGGCCTTCTCGTAGATTACGGCGTCCGCCGCGCAGGAGACCAGCGGGGGCGCGACGAAGGCCAGAATTCCGGCGCAGACGCACAAGCGCGGGCTCATCGCTCTTCGCCGTCTACCGCGAGCGGCAGCTGATGGAAATGCCTTCGCTCGACGCGCCCTCGGCGAAGCGCAGGCCGAAACCCGGACGGCTCTTCGCGTAATCCAGGAACTCGGTCACTTGGCGCGCAGTGGGCCGCGCCACGTTGTGCGCGGTATAGCAGCCGCCCGGCGCCATCTTCGCCTCCAGGTCGAGGAAGTACTGCAAGTACCATTCCTTGTCGGCGTCCTGGAAAACGAAGTCCCAGGGGCCGGGCAGCGTCTTGACGAGGTCGTGCGCGTCGCCGAGCCGCGCGTCGACGTACTCGGCCACGCCGGCGCGCTTGAGGTTGGCGAGCGCGCGCTCGTGCCTGCCCCGGTCGATCTCGATGGTCGTGAGCTTCCCGCCGGTCTTCGCCGCCGCCCAGGCGAGCCAGACGGTGGAATGGCCGGTCGACGTTCCGATCTCCAGAATGCGCCGGTGCCCGTTCCGCACCACGAGCTCGTGCAGGATCTTGCCGTCCTGGTAGGGCACGTTGAGGTAGTCCCACCTGCCTCGCTCGGCCGACAGGAACGCCTGGACCTTTCGGTCGAGCTCTGGCCCGTCGCCCATCGCGCCGGGCGCGACGAGGAAGCAGGTGGCAAGGGCGCCGATCCAAGGCACGAGTCGCATAAGGTCAGCCGCGGTAGCCGATCGCCCGCGAAATATTGTCCGCGGTCTTTCGCACGAGCGACGACCACGCGCTCCTCATGCGCTCGGCGGGAGCGGAGACCGACAGCCCGGCGACCAGCGCCCCGCTGTCATCGCGCACGCCCGCCCCGATGCAGCGTACCCCGAGCTCGGCCTCCTCGTTGTCGACGGCGTAACCGCCCTTCCGTATCCGCTCGAGCTCGCGCTCGAGCGCGCCCGCGCTGGTGATGGTGTTGCGGGTGAACTGCGGCAGGTGTGTCCTCTGCGAGTAGGTTCTGAGGCCCTCGGGGCCGTCCTCGAGGAGGAACAGCTTGCCCACCGCCGTGATATGAAGCGGCGCGCGCGCTCCGATGATGTTGACCACGCGCATGTGCGAGCGGTCGGTCGAGGTGCGCTCGACATAGACGATTTCGTCGTCGTGCCGCACCGAGAGATTGACCGCCTCGCCGGTCGCGGCGTGGAGCTCGCGCATATAGCGAAGCGCGTGTTCGCGCACGCTGATGCGCGCTTTCACCAGATTGCCCAGTTCGAGCAGGCGGATGCCGAGGCGGTAGCTGCCCGGGTCGGCGCGCTCGACCAGGCGATCGTTCACCAGCGCGGCGAGGATGCGGTGTGCGGTCGAGGGGTGCAGGCCGCTCGCCTCGGCCAGCGCCTTCAGCGGCGCCGGTTGCGCGTGCCGGGCGAGCGCTTCCAGGAGCCTGGACATTCGCTCGATGACCTGGATGGAATTCCGAGATTGAGCCTTGGCCACGCGTGCGGTCAATATATCGAATTACGGAATTCTATACCACGGTGCGGAACGGCCGGCGCCGGGGCTGGGTTTCGCGCTATGATCCCCACGCATGCGTGTTGGCCTTTTCGTGACCTGCCTGGTCGATCTGATGCGTCCCTCGATCGGCTTTGCAGCGCTCAAGCTGCTCGAGGACGCCGGCTGCGAGGTCGTCGTTCCCGCGACCCAGACCTGCTGCGGCCAGCCGGGCTGGAACTCCGGCGACCGCAGGTCCGCGCGCGAGCTCGCCGAAAAGCTCATCGCCGAATTCGAGGGCTGCACCCATGTCGTCGTGCCCTCGGGCTCGTGCGCCGGCATGATCCGCGCGCACTTCCCGGAGGTTTTCGAGGGCGACCCCGGGATGCTCGCCAGGGCCGAGCGCCTGGGCGAGCGGACCTACGAGCTGACCGAGTTCCTCACCAAAGTGGCGCATCGCCCGAGGGTTTCGGCGACTTTCGAGGGCACGGTGACCTACCACGACTCGTGCTCGGGCCTGCGGGAACTGGGCGTGAAGGCGGCGCCGCGAAAGCTCCTCGCCAAGGTGGAAGGCCTCGAGCTCGTCGAGATGGAGGAGTGCGAAACCTGCTGCGGCTTCGGCGGCACTTTCTCGATCAAGTACGGCGACATCTCCTCGGCGATGGCCGAGAAGAAGTGCGCGCACATCCGGGCGAGCGGCGCGCAGGCGGTGGTGCTCGGCGACCTCGGCTGCATGCTCAACATCGAGGGCCGCCTGCGCAAGGGCGGCGACGTCAAGACCCGCGTGCTGCACGTCGCCGAAGTGCTCGCCGGAGAGCGCTGATGCAGGCCCAGTCGATGCACTTCAGGCCGCGCGCGGCCGAGGCGCTCGCGAACGAGACGCTGCAGTCGAACCTTGAGAAGTTCAACTCGACCGGCTTCACCGCGCTGCGCGGCAAGGCGGTGTCGGAGTTCGGTCCCGAGCTATTCGAGAAACTGCGCGGAGAGGGTGCGGCGATCCGCGACCGCTCGCTTGCGAATCTCGACGCCTGGATAGAGCGCTTCGAGGCCGAGGCGACGCGGCGGGGCGCAACCGTACTCTTCGCCGAGACCCGCGAGGAAGCCTGCGAGCTGCTCCTCGACATCTGCCGGCGCCACGGCGTGAAGAAGGCGATCAAGTCGAAGTCGATGCTCTCCGAGGAGGCCGGGGTGAACGAGGCGCTCGAGGCGGCGGGCGTGACGCCGGTCGAGACCGACCTCGGCGAGTACATCCTGCAGCTCGCGGGCGAGGCGCCCTCGCACATCATCGCGCCGGCGCTGCACAAGAACAGGAGCGAGGTCGCGGACCTGTTCGAGACCCGCCACCGCGCGCCGCGCAGGACCGAGATCCCGCTCATGGCGCGCGAGGCGCGCGAAGTGCTGCGCGGGCACTTCCTTTCGGCCGAACTCGGCCTCTCCGGGGGCAACTTCCTCATCGCCGAGTCCGGATCGGGCGTGATCGTCACCAACGAAGGCAACGGCCGAATGGTGACCACGCTGCCGCGCGTGCACGTGTGCATGACGGGGATCGAAAAGGTCGTTCCGACCCTGGAGGACTTCTCGACCCTGCTGCGCCTGCTCACGCGCTCGGCGACCGGCCAGCCGATCTCGAACTACGTGAGCCTGTTCACCGGCCCCCGCCGCGCGCTCGACCGCGACGGGCCCGAGCATATGGTCTTCATCCTGGTCGACGCGGGGCGCACGAGCCTCGTCGGCGGCGAGATGCAGGAGATGCTGCGCTGCATACGCTGCGGGGCCTGCATGAACCACTGCCCCGTATACCGGGCGGTGGGAGGGCACAGCTACGGCTGGGTCTACCCCGGCCCGATGGGCTCGGTGCTCACGCCGAGCTACCTGGGCCTGGAGAACGCGCTCGACCTGCCCCAGGCGGCGACCCTGTGCGGCGCCTGCTCGGTGGCCTGCCCGGTCAAGATCCCGCTGCCCGAGCTGCTGCGCGGGCTGCGGGAAAAACAGGTCGATCGCGGCTTGCGCCCGGGGAACGAGAGGCTGGCGATCCGCGTCTGGTCTTGGACGGCACGGCATCCGCGCCTTTACGCATTCGGGACAGGGATCGCCGCGCGTGTTCTGCGCCTGCTCGGGGGCAGGGACGGCCTGATCGGCTGGCTGCCTTTCGGCGAGGAGTGGACCCGCGAGCGGTTTCTCCCCGCGCCGAGATCCTGGAGAACGTTCCGCGCCCTCTACGCGGCGCGCCGCAGGCGGCGGCAAAGTCCCCGCGGCGCCTAGAGCCGCCGCTACAGCCAGCCCGCCTGGCGGAAGCGCCGGAAAAGAAGAATATTGATCAGCGCCATCGCTCCGACCACGACGGGGTAGCCGAGGGTCCAGTCGAGCTCGGGCATGTGCTTGAAGTTCATGCCGTAGAGGCTGGCGATGAAGGTCGGCACGGCGATCAGCGCGCCCCAGGCCGCGAGGCGCTTGGTCACCTCGGTCTCACCGAAAGTGATCATGGCCACGTTCACCTGAATCGCCGTGGTCACGGTGTCGCGCTGGCTGCTGATCGACTGGCTGATCCTCACCAGGTGGTCGTACACGTCGCGGTAATAGTCCTGCATCCCGGCGCATACCTGCGGAACGCGGCCGCCGTACAGCTTTCCGACCGCTTCGAGCAGCGGCAGCACCGCGTGCTGCAAGGTCGTGAGCTTCTGCCTTACGTAGTAGAGACCCTCGATGTTCGCTCTGAGCGAGTCCCCGGTAAAGATCTGGGCTTCGAATTTCTCGAACTCGTCTTCGATTGCGTCGAGCACCGGGAAGTAGCGGTCGACCACCGCGTCGATGAGGGCATAGAAGACGAAACCCGATCCTTGCTTGAGCAGCTCGGGCTCGCGCTCGCAGCGGGCGCGCACGGCCGAGAAGCCCGGCTCGGCCTGATTGCGGACGGAAAGAAGGTAGTTCCTTCCGACGAAGAGGTCGATCTCCCCAACCTTGAGCTCGTCCCCAAACTCGATGTTGTGCAGCACCGCGAACAGCGAGTCCCCGTATTCATCGAACTTGGGCCGCTGGTGGCCGTGGCGCGCGTCCTCGACGGCAAGCTCGTGCAGATCGAATTCGTGCTGCATCGAAGCGAGCTCGCCAGGCCCGGGGTCCTTCATCGCGACCCACACGAAGCATTCGGGACGGCTGACGTACTTGCTGATGTCCTCGGGCGCGATGTCACCGAGCTTTTTACCGTCCTGATATGCCGCGCAGTTGATCAGCATCCGCGTCTCCCGTAACGGCGCAATGATATGGCACGAAAGCGCCGCCGCATAGGCTAAAATGGCGTCCCTTGCATCCGCCTGACCGTCCGCCCATGCTCCGCATTAGCCGCCGCACAGAGAATCTCGGCACGGAAAACGCCTTCGTGGTCCTCGCTGAAGTGAACGAGCTCGCCCGCAAGGGAAAGGACCTCATCTCCTTCTGCATCGGGCAGCCGGACTTCCATACGCCGGTCAACATCCAGGACGCCGCGGTGCGCGCCGTGCGCGAGGGCAAGCACGGCTATACGCCCTCGGCCGGCATCGCCGAGCTGCGCGAGGCCGCCGCGCGCTACATGGGCGCGATGCGCAATTTGACGATCCGGCCCGAGGACGTGGTGATCGGCGGCGGGGCGAAGCCCTTCATCGCCTACGCGATTCTCTCGACCACCGACTACGGCGTGGGCGACGAAGTGATCTACCCGAATCCGGGCTTTCCGATCTACGAGTCGCAGATCGTGGTGAACGGCGCGGTGCCCGTGCCGCTGCATCTTCGCGAGGCGCGCAATTTCGCTTTCGATCCGGCCGAGCTCGAGGCGAAGATCACGAACAAGACGAAGCTCCTCATCCTCAATTCGCCCCAGAACCCGACCGGCGGGATCCTCGGGAAGAAGGATCTGGAGGCGATCGCGGCGATCCTAAGGCGCCATCCGGACGTTTGGATCTAC
>JBGQKK010000127.1:0-8488 GCA_041499545.1 Gammaproteobacteria bacterium
CCGCCGCCCAAATCCGCCAGCTCGCCGGCATGCGCGGCCTGATGGCCAAGCCCGACGGCTCGATCATCGAGACGCCGATCACGGCGAACTTCCGCGAAGGGCTGAACGTGCTGCAGTACTTCATCTCGACGCACGGCGCGCGCAAGGGTCTCGCCGATACAGCCTTGAAGACGGCCAACTCGGGCTACCTCACGCGGCGGCTGGTCGACGTGACGCAGGACCTGGTGGTGACCGAAGACGATTGCAAGACCACGAACGGCGTCGCCATGAAGGCGCTGGTCGAAGGCGGCGAGGTGGTCGAGGCGCTCCGGGAGCGCATTCTCGGGCGCGTCACCGCGTCCGACATACTGCATCCGGAGACCCAGGAAGTGCTTTACCACGCCGGAACCCTGCTCAACGAGGACGAGGTCGATTCGATCGAGTCTCTGGGAATCGACGAAGTGAAAGTGCGCACGCCGCTCACCTGCGACACGCGCTGGGGTTTGTGCGCCGCCTGCTACGGGCGCGATCTCGCGCGCGGTTCCTCCGTCAACGTCGGCGAGGCGATCGGGGTGATCGCGGCGCAGTCGATCGGCGAGCCCGGTACGCAGCTCACCATGCGCACCTTCCACATCGGCGGTGCGGCTTCGCGCGCTGCAGTGGCGAGCCAGGTCGAGGCGAAATCGAACGGCACGGTGCGCTTCACGCCGCAGATCCGCTACGTGACCAATCCCAAGGGCGAGAAGGTCGTCATCTCGCGCACCGGCGAAGTGCTGGTGACCGACGACAACGGCCGCGAGCGCGAGCGCCATAAGATCCCCTACGGCGCCACGCTCCTCGCCGCCGACGGCAAGGCCGTCAAGGCGGGCCAGACTCTCGCCACGTGGGATCCGCACACGCGTCCGATCATCACCGAGCACGGCGGGCTCGTGCGCTTCGAGCACATCGAGGAGGGCGTCACCGTCGCCAAGCAGATCGACGACGTGACGGGACTCTCGACGCTCGTGGTCATCGACCCCAAGCGCCGCGCGGCCGCGGGCAAGGGCCTGCGCCCGCAGGTAAAGCTCCTCAACGAATCGGGCGAGGAGATCAAGATCGCCGGCACCGACCACCCGATCACCATCACCTTCCAGGTGGGCTCGCTCATTACGGTGAAGGACGGGCAGCAGGTGCAGGTGGGCGAGGTGCTCGCGCGCGTTCCGCAGGAAACCTCGAAGACCCGCGACATCACCGGCGGTCTTCCGCGCGTGGCGGAGTTGTTCGAAGCGCGCTCGCCCAAGGACGCGGGGCTGCTCGCCGAGATCACCGGTACGGTCTCGTTCGGCAAGGACACCAAGGGCAAGCAGCGCCTGGTGATCACGGACCTCGAGGGTGTTGCCCACGAGTACCTGATCCCGAAGGACAAGCACGTCATGGCGCACGACGGCCAGGTCGTCAACAAGGGCGAGTTCATCGTCGACGGCCCGGCCGACCCGCACGACATCCTGCGTCTGCAGGGCGTCGAGGCGCTGGCGCGCTACATCACCGACGAGGTCCAGGACGTGTACCGCCTGCAAGGCGTGCGCATCAACGACAAGCACATCGAGGTGATCGTGCGGCAGATGCTGCGCCGTGTGCAGGTCGAGGATCCTGGCGAGACCCGCTTCATTCCGGGCGAGCAGGTCGAGCGCGCCGACGTGCTCGAGGAGAACGAAAAGGTCCAGGGCGAGGGCAAGAAGCCGGCGACGTACAGCTATATGCTGCTCGGCATCACCAAAGCGTCGCTGTCGACGGACTCGTTCATCTCCGCAGCCTCGTTCCAGGAGACGACGCGCGTCCTTACCGAAGCCGCGATCATGGGCAAGAAGGACGACCTGCGCGGCCTGAAGGAGAACGTCATCGTCGGGCGGCTCATTCCGGCGGGTACGGGCCTCGCCTACCACGCCGCGCGCAAGAACGTGCCACCCACGCAGCTGTTCGAGGAAGGCACGCCCGCCGCAGAAGCGGAGGCTGCGGCAGCAGCAGCGGCGGCGGCGCAGCCGGCAGGCGCCTGAAATCGACGCAACGCACGAGAAGGGCCGCGCGAGCGGCCCTTTTTTTCGCCCAGCGAGGAGGCTAGGATGAAAAGCATGGGACGACTGACCGCGGCGATTCTCGCCTTCCTGTTCACAGGGCTCGTTCCCGGGGCCGCTCCGGCTCAGGACGCGTACCCCGCGAGGTCGATCCGCTTCATCCTGCCGTTTCCGCCGGGCGGCGGCACCGATATCCTGGGGCGCATCATCGCCGAGCGGCTATCGGCGACTCTCGGCCAGCCGGTGGTGACGGAGAATCGCGGTGGCGCCGGCGGCAACGTGGGCGCCGAGGCCGCGGCCAGATCCGCGCCGGACGGCTATACCATCGTGCTGGTCGCGCCCTCGCTCGCCATCAGCCGGAGCCTGTATTCCAAGCTCAACTACGATCCGGTGAGGGACTTCGCGCCGGTGAGCCTGGTGGCCACGGTGCCGAACGTCATGGTCACGCATCCTTCGGTGCCGGCGAGCACGCTCGCAGAGTTCATCCGGCTGGCGAAGACCAAGCCCGGAGAAATGAACTTCGGCTCGGGCGGCAGCGGTACGTCCAACCACCTTGCGGGCGAGCTGTTCAATATCGTGGCCGGAGTGAAGCTCGTGCATGTGCCTTACAAGGGCGTGAACCTCGCGATGAACGACGTGCTCTCCGGACAGATCCATCTCGTGGTGATCGGGATTCCCGCGGCGGCGCCGCACATCAAGTCGGGCAGGTTGCGCGCACTGGCCCTGGTCGCCCCGCAGCGCTCGCCGGTGCTGCCCGATGTCCCGACGGTGGCCGAAGCCGGCCTGCCCAAATTCGAAGTCACGACCTGGTACGGCATCCTCGCGCCCGCGGGCACGCCCAGGCCTATCGTCGCGCGTCTCAACGCCGACCTCGTGAAAATCATGCACGCACCCGAGCTGAAGGAACGCCTCGACGCGCTGGCGACCGACCCGGTGACGAGCACTCCGGAGGAATTCGCCGGCCTGATCCAACGCGAAATCGTGAAATGGGGCGAGGTGGTGCGCGAGGCGGGCCTGAAGGCGGACTGACCGTTACCCCTTCGAGCTCGCGACGCGCCCGCGCAGCAGCTCGGCGAACGCCTCGGCCGCAATGGGCTTGCTGAAGAGAAACCCCTGCATTTCGTCGCACGCGTGGTCCTGCAGGAAGGACTGCTGTTCCTGCGTCTCGACTCCATCGGCGACCACGGTGAGATTGAGGCTCTTGCCCATGGCGATGATCGCCTCGGTGATCGCCTTGTCCTCAGGATCCTCCGGCAAGTCGCGGATGAAGGAGCGGTCGACCTTCAGAGTGTCGATCGGGAAGCGCTTGAGGTGGGTGAGCGAGGAGTAGCCGACGCCGAAGTCGTCGATGGCGAGCCGTACGCCCATCTTCTTCATTTCGGTGAGCACCCTGCCCGCGCGCTCGGTGTTCTGGATCACCATGCTCTCGGTGAGCTCGACCTCGAGCAACTCCGGCCGCAGCCCGGTGCTTTCGAGCACCGCCCCTATATCCTCGAGCAGATCCTCGTCTGCAAACTGGCGAGCCGAAAGGTTCACCGCCATGCGCACGGGCGGCAGGCCCTGCCGCTGCCAGGCGACGTTCTGCGCGCAGGCCGTGTGCAGCACCCATTTTCCGATGGGCACGATGAGCCCGGTTTCCTCGGCGAGCGGAATGAACTGCGCGGGCGGGACCATGCCCAGGTCGGGATGCTGCCATCGCACCAGGGCCTCGACGCCCGTGATGGCTCCCGTGCGCAGGTCGACCTTGGCCTGGTAGTGGAGCAGGAACTCGCCGCGTTCCAGTCCCCTGCGCAGGCTCGTCTCCAGAGCGAGCCGCTCGAAGGAGTGGACGTTCATCTCCTCCGTGTAGAACTTGTACGTGTTCTTGCCGTCCTCCTTCGCGCGGTACATCGCGATGTCGGCGTTCTTCATCAGCGCCAGCTCGTCCTGCGCCTCGGAGGGGTACATGCAGACGCCAATGCTCGCCGTCACCCGGCATTCCTGCCCCTGAATGGACACCGGGTGACCGAGGGCGGAAAGCAGCTTGCGCGCCACGGCAGAAACCTGCTTCGCCTCGGCCACTTCCTGGACCAGGACGACGAACTCGTCCCCGCCGAGCCGGGCCACCACGTCGCTCATCCGCACCGCCTGCACGAGGCGCTTCCCCATCTCCTGCAGGAGCTTGTCTCCCGCCTCGTGGCCGAGGGTGTCGTTGATGTTCTTGAAGCGGTCCAGGTCGATGAACAGCACCGCGAAGTTGCGGTGGTAGCGACGCGCGTTCTGGATCGCGATACCCAGGACTTCGCTGAACATCGCGCGGTTGGGCAGCGCAGTGAGGGCGTCGTGGTTGGCGAGGAACTGAATGCGCTCCTCGTCCCGCTTCCGCTCGGTAATGTCCTTGCCGACGCCGCGATAGCCCCTGAATACCCCGGATGGGTCAAACACCGGCTGGCCGCTGATGCTGATCCAGATGTTGTTGCCGGACTCGTCCAGCCGGCAAAGCTCCATGTCGCGGAACTCCTTGTGCGCCTCGAGGAGCGCGATGTGGTCCGCCCACTGGTCCGTGGTCATGTTGAGGTAGTTCTGCTCCCACCGCTTCTTGCCGATCGTCAAGAAGGTCTTCACGTTGACGCGTTCTGAACCCATGCCGCTCATCGAGGTGAAGCGGAACTGATCGTCCTGCTCCCAGTACATGTCCGAGGACAGAGCCGTGAGACTGCGGAAACGCTCCTCGCTGGCATGCACCGCCTCTTCCGCGGCAATGCGCGGGGTGATATCTCGGGAGATGGCGGCGATGATGTATGCGTTTCCGGAGCGCAGCACGTGCCGGGTCGATTCGAACGCAAACGCGGTCCCGTCTTTGCGGCGGTAGTAGCTCTGCATGCCGTGCGTGTGTGAGGGGTCGGCGATGAACTCGTCGTAGATGCGCTCCAGCTCGGCCCGGCTCTTCGGGAGCACGTCCTGCGGGCCCATCTGCAACAGCTCGTCTCTCGTGTAGCCCAGCAGTCTGCACGCGGTGTTGTTCACGTCGACGAACCGCATCGTCGCACGATCGATGAGCACGATCATGTCGGCCGAATTGTCCATGGCCACCCGGAACCGCCTCAGGGTCTCCTCGGTGGCCAGGCGCTCAGTGATATCCCGTGCTATGGATACGATGACGTGTCCCTCCGCGGTCTTCACGGCGCGGGGAAACGCTTCGACGGCGAGCGGCGAGCCGTCCTTGCGGCGATAGTGGCCCTGGACGGTCGGCGCGACCAGCTCTCCGGCGATCATTCGCCGGTACATTCGGGCGAGCTCCTCACGGGGCGTGGAGAAGATGTCGGGCGGGCCCATCTTCAGCAGCTCCTCCCGGGTGTAGCCCAGCGCTCGGCACGCCGCGTCGTTCACGTCGACGTAGCGTAAGCTCGTCGGATCGACGAGGAGCATGAGGTCCGCCGAGGCGTCCATCGCCGCCCGGAACCGGCGCTGCTCCTCTTCGACGCGCTTGCGCTCCAGGAACTGGCCGATTTGGCTTCCGATGGCGAGTATCGCCTTCAGCAGCTGCTCATCCGGTTGGCGGATTTCGCGTGTGTTGAACGCGAGAACGCCGATGGTCTTTGCGTCGGCCTTGACGGGGAATACGAACCCGCCGTGTATGCCGAGATCAACCGTGAACGCGGCCCGCTGCGCGCGCGAATCCTTGGTCACGTCTGCGACCCACAGAGGCTGCCCGGACTCCCACACGCGGCCCATCAATCCGACACCGGGCTTGTAGACGATCCCGCGCGAGCGCCCGATGAATTCCTGGATCGTCGGCTCCTTCACTCCCCAGGACTCGCTGAAGCGAAGCACGCTGGCTTCGTTGTCCGGGCGGAAGTACCTGCCGCATTCCCAGCCCTCCGTCTCGCAGATGGCCTGGATCACGGCGGTCATCGCCGCGGTGACGCTCTCCGCGTCCGCGATCTTGAGCGCCACCGCGTGCTCGAGGCTTTGCAGCGCAAGAACGCGCTGCAGGCGCTCCTCGCCTGCGGGCAGGTCCGGATCTCGTCGCCGCGGTGGACTCTTGCGCGCGCTCATGCCGCATCTCCTCCCGGTCGACGGGTCAACGCGACCCGCTCCGGCTGCGCGGACCTTGCCGGTCCCCCAATACGTCGGCGCGGCCCGCAGGCCGCCCGCGCAGATACTGCGGAGGAATACGCGGCTCGGCGCCGAGCTCGAGCGCCGCGTGCCACGCCCAGCGGGGGTCCCACAGGAAGCCGCGCGCGAGAGCGACCATGTCCGCCTTGCCCTCGGCGACGATGCTCTCGGCCTGAGCGGCCTCCGTGATCAGGCCGATTGCGATGGTCGCGATGCCGGTTTCCCTCCTGATGCGCTCGGCAAAGGGCACCTGGTATCCCGGTGCGACCGAGATCGCGTGGTTCTTCACCAAACCGCCGCTCGAGGCGTCGATCCAGTCGCAGCCGAGTTTCTTGAGCTCGCGCGCAAGAGCAACGGTCTGCTCGATGTCCCAGCCGCCCTCGGCCCAGTCGGTACAGGAGAGGCGCACGCCGAGCGGCTTGTCCTTCGGCCACTCGGAACGCACTGCCGCGAACACCTCGAGAGGGAAACGCATGCGATTGGCGAGCGATCCCCCGTACTCGTCTTCGCGGCGGTTCGAAAGGGGTGACAGGAACTGGTGCAGCAGATATCCGTGCGCGCCGTGCAGCTCGATCGCGTCGAAGCCGAGCCTCCGGACGCGGCGCGCCGCGTCGGCGAACTTCGCGACGAGGGCCCGGATCTCGGCGAGAGTGAGCGCTCGCGGGACCAGCTCGCCCTCGCCCATGGAGATCGCGGAGGGCGCA
Source organism: Gammaproteobacteria bacterium (assembly GCA_041499545.1). Classification (GTDB taxonomy): domain Bacteria; phylum Pseudomonadota; class Gammaproteobacteria; order Burkholderiales; family SG8-39; genus VBDM01. Next base: position 6,833 of record JBGQKK010000127.1, read on the forward strand.
ACCGGCTGCCACCCGCCCTCCTCGGGCCTGAGCGACTTTCGCGAATCCCACGGGGGAGCGGTGGAGGCTTTGCGGCCCGCGTGCCCGAGCTGGATCGCGAGCTTTGCCTGCCCGTGCTCGCGGCAGTGCGCGACCATCCGTCCCAGCGCGGCCTCGTTCGCGTCCGAGTAAAGCCCCGAGCAGCCCGGGGTGATCCGGCCGATCGGCTCGACATCGGTCATCTCGAAGCAAAGGAGCCCGGCGCCCGAATTGGCGAGCATGCCCAGGTGCGCTAGATGCCAATCGGTCATGCAGCCCTCGACCGCGGAGTACTGGCACATGGGCGACACCATGATGCGGTTCTCGAGCGTGAGCCCGCGCAGCTGAATCGGTTGGAATAGACGGGTCATTGGAGACGGCCGGCAAGGCGCTGGAACGCGCCCAATGCTACCCGGAATCCGCCGTCGAGACCGAACCCGACCGCGGGGTCCGATCGGACGCCCGAAAACGCGATAACTTGTTGACCATTGGTCGATTTTCCAGCTAAAATCTGCGGTCTTTGTACTCCGTGGGGCGGCCGTTTCTCGCAGACGGGCCGTCCCGGTTTTTTCTGGATCCGAAATAATGCCGACAATCAACCAGTTGGTGCGCAATGCGCGGGTTCGCCTGCCCGCCAAAAGCAAGGTGCCCGCGCTCGCCGGCTCGCCGCAGAAGCGCGGGGTATGCACGCGCGTGTATACCACGACGCCGAAGAAGCCCAACTCGGCGCTGCGTAAGGTCGCCAAGGTGCGCCTCACCAACGGCTTCGAGGTCATCAGCTACATCGGCGGCGAAGGCCACAACCTGCAGGAGCACTCGGTGGTGCTGATCCGCGGAGGCCGCGTGAAGGACCTCCCCGGCGTGCGCTATCACATCGTGCGCGGCAGCCTCGATACCCAAGGCGTCAAGGACCGCAAGCAAGGCCGCTCGAAGTACGGCGCGAAGAAGCCCAAGGCTGCGTAGAGGTCCTTATGCCACGACGCAGAGAAGTCCCCAAACGCGAGATCCTTCCCGATCCGAAGTACGGCAACGCCGATGTCGCGAAGTTCGTGAACGTGCTCATGACCCGCGGCAAGAAGTCTGTCGCCGAGCACATCGTGTATCACGCGTTCGATACGATCAAGTCGAAGTCCGGCAAGGATCCTCTAGAGGTCTTCAGCCAGGCGGTTCAGAACGTGAAGCCCATGGTGGAAGTCAAGAGCCGCCGCGTGGGTGGCGCCAATTACCAGGTTCCGGTCGAAGTGCGCCCGGTGCGGCGCGCGGCGCTGTCCATGCGCTGGATCCGCGAAGCCGCGCAGAAGCGCGGCGAGAAGTCGATGGACGCCCGCCTGGCGGGCGAGCTGATGGAAGCGGCCGAAGGCCGCGGCGGCGCGATGAAAAAGCGCGAAGAAGTACACCGCATGGCGGAGGCCAACAAGGCCTTCGCGCACTACCGGTTCTAGGATCCAAGGTGCTGCAAGTGGCGCGCAAGACCCCCATCGACCGTTACCGCAACATCGGCATCAGCGCGCACATCGATGCCGGCAAGACCACGACCACCGAGCGCATCCTGTTCTACACCGGCGTCTCGCACAAGATGGGCGAGGTGCACGACGGCGCGACGGTCATGGACTGGATGGAGCAGGAGCGCGAGCGCGG
>JBGQKK010000128.1:0-8408 GCA_041499545.1 Gammaproteobacteria bacterium
GAAGAAAACCGACGGGCTGTGGGAGGAGCTGGTGCGGCGATCGGTGGCCAAGGCGCACTCGATCTAGGAGGGCACCCGCTTTACAGCTGAAGTCGGTTTACGATTCCCCGGCGCGGGCTCAGGCCGCGCTGCTCGTCAGGGCGCGGCGCTCTTCCCGCGCTACTCGTAGAAGGCCGGCGCGAGCTTGAGCGTGTCGCGCTGCGCCTTGTCGTGGTTGATCCAGAGCTGCGCCTTTTCTCTCGCGAGCAGGTCGGCCATCTTCTGCATGGACTTCTTCGTCTCCTCCTGGCCGGTGTTGTTCGCCGGCACGCCGCGGTTCTCCCAGTTCGAGCGGAAGTGCACCGCGTCGCCCGAAAGCAGCACCGCGCCGGTCTTCGGGAGCCGCACCAGCAGCGACTGGTGGCCCGGCGTGTGTCCCGGGGTCGAGACGAGGGTGAGGCTGCCGTCGCCGAAGAGGTCGCGGTCGCCTTCGAGCTTAGTGGCCGGGTGCTCGGGCTTGAAGCGCGGCGCGTTGTTCGCGCCCGGCCACTCGTACTCGGCCTTCTGCACGTAGAGCATCGTGTTCGGGAATTGCTCGACGTTGCCGGTATGGTCCGGGTGGGTGTGCGACACCGCCATGCCCATCACGTCGGCGGGCTTCACGCCGAGCTGCTCGAGCTGCGCGGCGAGCGTCTTCGGCCGGCGCCAGTGCGTCATGCGCGGGTCGGCGGGCGGCTGGCCGTTCGGCATCGCGGCGATCGCGTCGCTGACGCCCGTGTCCCACAGAAACCAGCCGCGCGCGTGCTTGATGAGATAGCAGTTGTCGACGAAGTCCATCGATTTGCCGACGTTCACCCCGGGCGACCAGCGCGAGATGTCGCCGGCGACGCCTTCGCCGCAATTGAGAATGTAAAGCCGCTCGACCCCCTTGCCCTGGGCGAAGGCGGTGCCGAGCGCAAGCGCGAGGCTCGCCGCGGCGAGAAAGTGCAGGGTTGTCTTCATGGGGTCCTTTCGTTGGAAGCTGCGCGCGATTCTACCTGCAAATACTTGTGGCTTATCGCGCCCCTTTCGCGTACATTCCGCCTTCCCCTTGCGCCGCAACATCGCTCCGTGGCGCCGGTTCTCAGGCGGAAACCGGGTTTCCGTCTGACGCAGTTCTCCCTTTGAGGAAAGTCCCATGTCCATCATCACCACCGCAAGCGGCCTCGTCATCGAGGACACCGTCATCGGCCAAGGCGCCGCCGCCTCCGCCGGCCGCGACATCGTTGTGCACTACGCCGGCTGGCTCGCCGACGGAACGCAATTCGACTCGAGCAAGGAAAAGCAGGACCCGTTCGAATTCACCCTCGGCAAGAAAGAGGTCATGGACGGCTGGGAAGAGGGCCTGAGCGGCATGAAAGTCGGCGGCACGAGGAAGCTCACCGTTCCGCCCGCGCTGGCCTACGGCGAAGAAGGCGCGGGCGACACCATCCCGCCGAACGCGACGCTCACTTTCGAAGTCGAGCTGCTCAGCGTTTCGTGACGGAAGCGATCCGCCGGCCCGAGCTGCTCTTGGGCTGGCCCAGGCCGCTCCAGCCTCAGTTCAGTTACGTCGGCTCGATGCCCGCCACCGTCACCGCGACCGGCCTCGTGATCGAGGACATCGCGATCGGCGAAGGCGCCGCCGCCGCCTCGCGCCGGACCGTCAGCGTCCACTACACCGGCTGGCTCGCGGGCGGCCGGAAATTCGACTCCAGCCGCGACCGCAACGAAGCCTTCGAATTCGAGCTCGACGCGGGCGAAGTCATCCGCGGCTGGGACGAGGGCGTGCAAGGCATGAAAGTCGGCGGCAAGCGCAGGCTCACCATCCCGCCGCACCTCGGCTACGGCGCGCGCGGCGCGGGCAGCGCCGTTCCCGCTAACGCGACCCTGGTGTTCGAGGTCGAGCTGCTGTCGGTCGCTTAGCGCCGGCTGGAAGTTCTTCCGGCGGCACGATGCCGAAGCGCGCGCTGCGCCGCGCGAGATCGAGCAGCGCCTTGTCCTTGGTCACGAGAAAGTGCGCGTCCGCGGCGAGCGCCGCTTCCAGGAACTTCTGATCGTCCTTGTCGCGGCAGGCGGGCAGCTGCGCGCGCTCCGCTTCCGGCGCCGCCCTCTCGATCCTTCGCGCCACGCGCCGGCACTCGGCGAGGCACGCCGCGACATCGACGCTGCGCTTCCCTAGGTCGTAGCCGAGCGCGCGCCCGAGCTCCGCCTCGCAGGCCGCGTCGATGAACACCTCTGCGCGGTTCTCAGCGACCGCGGCCTTGATCGGAGCCACCACGGGATCGTCGAACACCAGCCAGTCGAGCCAGACGTTGGTGTCGAGGACGAGGCGGGCTTTCATGCTCGACGATTCCTCGTCCGCTTGCTCATGTGGTTTGGAGTATCTTTTCCAGCGTAGAGATCAGCCTGGGGACGCCCTTGGTGGCGACGCTGTAGATCCGCTGGTAGTCGATTTCGCCGTATTCGTGCGCGATTGCCTTGCGCACACCGATGATGCCCTTCCACGGTATCGTCTCATGGCGACCCCGGCGGCGCGGCGATACGTTCGACGCCGCTTCGCCCGTGATCTCCAGCAGGCGTTCGAGCGCGAGTCGAATAGCTCTCTTGGACATGAGATCGTCGTAGCCGAGCCCGCCGACCAGGTCGCGGGCCTCGCGTGCCGCGTCGAGCATGTCCCACAGGTACGCGTCGTCCTGCTTTTCAGGCTTCATAGATGACCTTGAGATCCGGCTCGATCGCTTTCCTGCGGTACGGATTCCTCATGATTTCCGGCGGCACCAGGTCGACGCGGCGGCCGTCGAACAGGGAGGAAAAGTCCTTGTGCATGTCGGGCCCGTCCCACAGGGAGGGCGCCTGCCCCGGCCTGAACTCGACCATCAGGTCGACGTCGCTCTGCGGGCCCATCTCGCCGCGCGCGGCCGAGCCGAAGAGGGAGAGCTTCTTCACGCCGTATTTGCGGCACAGCGCCGCGATCTTCTTCTTCGGGATGCGCAGCGTCGCCCGCCGTGCGCCGATGGCGTATTCCGCCCGCGGCTGCTGCAGCACCGGCGCAGCCGGGGCCGCGGATCCAGGGAAGAGGACCTTGGCGACGATGCTGCGCAGCTCGCCGAAGATGGGCGAAGCGCGATTGGCCTGGTAGTGCTTCTGGTTGCCGAGCCGGCTGACCGTCACCAGGCCCGCCGCGGCCAGCCCCTCGAGCTCGCGCTGCACCGCGCCCACGCCCGCGCGCGCGGCGCGCACGATCTCGTTCGCGTAGAAACTGCGCTCGGAATGGCCGAACAGGAGGCCCAGCACGCGGCGCTGCGATTTAGAGAACAGCACGTCGGACAGCGCGGAGGGCTTCGTACCCATATTGGGAATGATAGCTCCCAATATGGGTTCGTGCAAGCAGCGGCCGGGGACGGCTACTTCCCGCCCAGCTCTCCCTTCGCGATCAGGCGCGCGAGATCCTCCGCGCCGCCGATGAGCACGCCTTTCACGAACACCATGGGAAAAGTCGGCCAGCCGGTCCAGAGCTTGAGCGGCAGGCGGCGGCGATACTGGCCCAGGTAGCTGCCGTACTCGAGGTATTTGTACGCGAGCCCGGCCGCGTCGAGGAGCTTCCTCGCCTTCTTCGGAAAGGGATTCATGCGCATTCCCACGACGACGATGTCGTTCGCCGCCACCGCCGCCTGAACCTCGGCCACGACGTCGGAGCGGTAGCTCGCGATCTTCTCGCGCACCGCGGGATGGATCTGCGCTTCGGGGAGAATAGTGCGGGGCATGGGATGTCCTGGGTTCTGCCTCTTTAACCGAAGAGGCGCAGCATCAACTCGTCGCGCGTGGTTTTGAGGTGAGTGGCAACGTCGCCGAGAATCCCCGATAGCGTGCCGACCTTGAGCGGATCGTGCGCCGGAATGGTGACGTGGTGCTGCGTCGGCGACTGCGTGGTTAGACGGATATGGCTGCCCGTCTGGCGGCTCACCTGGTAGCCGACTTTCGAAAGCGCTTTTGCGAGCGCAGCTCCCGAAAGATCGCGCGGGACCTTCACGCAGCGATGACTTCGTCCCGCACGAAATGCAGTCGGATCAGCCGGGGCTGAGTCCCGTCCTCGAAATGGCAGCGCACCGCGTCTCGCACCTTGTCATGAAGCTCGGCCATCGTCGCAGCCTGCGTAAAGATGGACTCGCCGACCGCACGCGCGGCCAAGCCTCCATCCGGAGCATCCTCCACCACGAAGATAATCTCATCCATAGGCGCGGATTCTAGCGCGCCTCGTGGCCGGCCGTGCGCTGACGGCGTATTGCGCCCGCGGGCCGGCCGCGCGGACGGTGGCGGCTTCGTGCCGTGGGCGCAACCACGTAGCCTGCCGGCGGCTCTTCGGCCGCAAGCCTGAACGGGCTGAGCACGGTCACGCCGCCGAGCGCTTGGGATAGCGTGCCGCTCCGTCAAATCGTCTGCGCGTCGATCCTGTCGTACTGCGCGTGCGTGCCTATGAATCGCACATACACCACCCGGAGGTCAAGGTCCGGACCCCGGGGAAATGCGCTACCCTGCACGCCTCCATGAACCCCGCCGCCCCAGCCGAACTGCAGGACCGGATCGCCCGCACCATCTCCCGCGAGGACATGGCGAACCTGCCCATCCGCCGCTACGAGGGCCGGATATGCGTGGTGGCGACGCCGGAGGAGTTGGAAGAAGCGCAGACCGACCTCCGACAGGAAACCATCGTCGGCCTGGACACCGAAACGCGGCCGGCTTTCAGAAAAGGCGAGAGCCACCTGCCCTGCCTAGTGCAGGTCGCCACGGCGCGCGCGGTGTACCTCTTCCAGCTGCGCCGCAGCGAAGCTCACCCGGTGCTCGCCGGGCTTCTCGCCAATCCCCGCATCATCAAGGCCGGCATCTCGCTCAAGGACGACCTGCGCGCCTTGAAGCAAGTGTTCGCCTTCTCCGAGGCGAACATGCTCGACCTCGGCACCGTCGCGCGCTCGGGCGGCCTCGGCCAGACCGGCGTTCGCAACCTCGCCGGCATCCTCCTCGGCTTCCGCATCCCCAAGGGCACCAAGACCTCCAACTGGGCCGCGCGCGAGCTCTCGCCCGCGCAGATCGCCTACGCCGCCACCGACGCCTGGGCCTGCCGCGAGCTGGTCCTGCGCTTCGAGAGGCTGGGCTTGCTGAGGGCGAAGGCGCCCGCGCTCACCGGTCGCGACTCCGTCGGGAACGCCTGAGACGCCGGGCGTGTTTGCGCCGGGCTGTGCGCTGTAATACAATACAGAACACTTTGTAATACACCCCGCCATGCCGATCTCCGTCCGCCTGCCGCCGCGCGTCGAACAGAAGCTCGCCGAATACTGCGTCTCGCACAAAGTCACCCGCAGCGAGGCGGTGAAGCAGGCGCTCGAGCGGCTGCTCGAGACCGGAGCCGCGAAACCCTCGCCGTGGGAGCTCGGCGCCGACATCTTCGCGCGCCACGAGCGCGTCAAGCCGACCGAGGACATCGCGCGCCACAGCAAGCGGCTGCTGCGCGAGCGCTTGCCGGGCAAGGCGAAGTGACCCGGATTCTCGCGGACACGGGATTTCTCGTCGCGCTGTTTCATCCCGCAGACCGGCTCGCCCCTGCCGCGCGCTCGTACCTGCGCCAACACCGCCATCCGCTAGCCACGGTTGCGCCGGTGATCGTGGAAACCTGCTTCTTTCTGTCCAGCGCGGAGAAGGTGGACCTGCTGGACTGGGCCCAACGTGGCGGTGTCGCCGTCGTCGAGACCCCGGTCGAGTCCTATCCGGAAATCGCCGCGATCATCGCGCGCTACGCCGATCGCGACATCGATCTTGCCGATGCGGCGCTGATCTGGCTTGCCAACGCGGGCGGCCAGCATCGCGTCCTCACCGTGGACGAACGCGACTTCTCGGCCTACCGGCTCAAACAGGGCAAGCGCTTCGATCGGGTGAAGTGGACCTGAGGGTGTCGACGCCGCGTCTTAGGACGACCGGCTTCCGCTTTGAAGCTTCGCTTGTAGTTCTTTGCAAGCTTTGAAATAATTCAGGTGTTTTCTTTCAAAGCCGTTTGCGGCTTTGAAAGCCCTCGACCAAGGGTTAGTCTACTGAATTCAAAAGACTTTATCGCTACCGAGGCGGGGCGGGTGGTCCAGACGCCGCAGGGATATAGCGCTTTCGTCCCGGCGCCTTTGCCGCCCAAGCTTGCCTACGACCAGGAACTGGTCCGGCTCCTTTCGCGCGCGGACGCCGCGCTGTCGGAACTCTCCGGTGTCGGCCGGCTGCTGCCGAATCCGCACCTGCTGATCGGCTCCTGGGTGCGGCGCGAGGCGGTGCTGTCCTCGCGCATCGAGGGTACCCGCACCACGCTGAACGAGTTGCTGCTCGACGAAGCCGGCGGCGAGCGCGCCGGCGCATCGACCGACGACGCGCACGAGGTCCATAACTATGTCGTCGCGCTCGAATACGGCATCGAGCGGCTGAACAAGTTGCCCTTGTCGCTGCGTCTGGTGCGCGAGCTGCACGCCCGTCTCATGAAAGGAGTACGCGGCGACAAGGCCACGCCCGGCGAATTCCGGCGATCGCAGAACTGGATCGGCCCCCAGGGCAGCACGCCCGCAACGGCACCCTACGTGCCGCCGCCGGTCGGCGAAATGCAGGCCTGTCTCGACAATTGGGAGAAGTTCGTGCACGAGCGCGACGCGATGCCGGACTTGGTGCAGTGCGCGCTGATCCACGAGCAATTCGAGGCGATCCATCCGTTTCTCGACGGAAACGGCCGCATCGGCCGTCTGCTGATTCCGCTGTTCCTGATCGAGCGGAAGCGGCTGACCCTGCCGCTTCTGTACATTTCGGATTACATCGACGAGCACCGCAAGGACTACTACGACCTGCTCCAGCGCGTTCGCACTCACGGCGACTGGAATGCCTGGATCCGCTACTTCCTGACCGGGGTGGAAAGGATCTCGCGCAGAGCGGCGGATCAGTCGTCGAAGCTCCTGGACATCCGCGAGCGCTATCGCGAAAAGCTGAAGGGCAAACCGCGCGCGGCGGCGCTCCTGGACGAATTGCTGAAAAATCCCTACATCGCCGTAGCCCGCGCGCAGAAAGCGCTCGGAGTATCGAATGCCACCGCGCGAAAAGCAGTCGAGCTCCTGGTCGAGCGAGGCATTGTCGCGCCGCTGGGGAGCAAGCGCTGGGGCAAGGTCTATCTTTCGAAAGAGATACTCGAAGCCATCGAGCAGAAATAACCCTCAGCCCCACACCTCGCGCGCGACTTCGACCACGCGCTCGAGCTTCTTCCACTGCTCGTCGATCGAGAGCGCGTTGCCATGGTGGGTGCTGGCGAAGCCGCACTGCGGGGAAAGGCAGAGGCTCTCAAGCGGCGCGAACTTCGCGGCCGCGTCGATGCGGCGCTTGAGCTCCTCCTTCGATTCCAGGGCGCCGGTCTTGGTCGTCACTAGGCCGAGCACGACCTTCTTCCCCTTGGGCAGGAGCCGCAGCGGCTCGAAGCTCCCGGCGCGCTTCGAGTCGTACTCCATGAAGTAGGCATCGACGTCGGTCGAGAACATCGCCTCGATCACCTTGTCCTGGTAGCCGCCCGCGGCGAACCAGGTGCTCCTGAAATTGCCGCGGCAGGTGTGCATCGTGACCGTCATCCCCTCGGGCCGCCCTTTCAGCGCGGCGTTGATCGCCCCGGCGTACGCGGCGGGAAGCGCCGCGGGGTCGTCGCCGTGGGCGCGGAAGTTCTCGCGCACCTTCTCGTCGCACAGATACGAGAAGCTCACGTCGTCGAGCTGCAGATACGTGCAGCCGGCGCTCGCGATGTGGCCGATCGCCGTGCGCCAGGCCTCACCCGCGTCCGCCCAGAACTCCGCCATGTCCGGATAAGCCTCGCGCGAGATCGCGTCCCGCCCGCCGCGGAAATGCAAAGTCGAAGGCGCCGGGATGCACAGCTTGGGTGTCTTCCTCGCGACCGACTTCAGGAACGCGAAATGATCGGCCATGATCGGCTTCGTGCAGCGCAGCTTCCCCGCGACCGTCGCCATCGGCGGAATGTCCTCGGCCTGGAACTGCAACCCCACCGCGGCCTTCAGCGCCACCCCCTCCAGCTGCTTCACGAAATCCAGATGCCAGAAATCGCGCCTGAACTCCCCGTCCGTGATCCCTTCGAGCCCGATCGCTTCCTGCCTCGCCACCACCTCGCGAATGCAGAAATCCTCCACCGCCTTCAACTCCCCCGCCACGAGCTTCCCGGCCTTCGCCTTCGCGCGCGCCTCGGCGAGCTCGGGCGGCCGAAGCAGACTGCCAACTTGGTCGGCGCGGAAGGGAGGAGTGGGGGTCATTGTGCCGCCGCTTCAGCGCGCCGGGAGCGGCGCGCCGCAATCCCGGCAATAGCGTGCCCGCGCGGCGTGGCCCGCGCTTCCGCAGGCGTC
>JBGQKK010000129.1:0-8382 GCA_041499545.1 Gammaproteobacteria bacterium
CTCGCGCGCGCGCTCATCAACGATCCCGACCTGATCTTCATGGACGAGCCCACCACCGGGCTCGACCCGCAGGCGCGCCATCTGATCTGGGAGCGGCTGAAGCAGCTTCTCGCCCAGGGAAAAACCATCGTGCTCACGACGCACTTCATGGAGGAGGCCGAGCGGCTGTGCGCGCGGGTCGCGATCATGGACCGCGGGCGCTTCATCACCGAGGGCAGCCCGCGCGATCTCATCGCCCGGCACATCGAGCCCCACGTGGTCGAGGTTCACGGCGACGGCGTCGCGGACTGGGCCGCAAGCGAAGCCGGCACGCTCGCCACCCGCGTGGAGAAGAGCGGCGAGACCGTATTCTGCTACGCCGCCGATCCCGCGCCCCTCATCGCGAGCCTCGCGCGGCGGCCGGAGCTTCGCTATCTGCACCGGCCCGCCGACCTGGAAGACGTGTTCCTCAAGCTGACCGGCAGGGAGTTGAGAGACTGATGCGCGCCTTTGCGCTTCCCTCGATGAGCCTGCGCTTCGTGCCGGTATGGCGCAGGAATTTGCTCGTGTGGCGCAAGCTCGCCGTTCCCTCGCTGCTCGGCAATCTGGCCGATCCGCTGATCTACGTGCTCGGACTGGGCTACGGGCTGGGCTCGATGCTGCCGCAGGTCGGCGGCGTGCCTTACATCGCCTTCCTCGCCGCGGGCATGGTGTGCTCGAGCACCATGAACAGCGCCACCTTCGAGGCGATGTACTCGGCGTTCTCGCGCATGCACGTACAGCGCACCTGGGACGCGATCATGAACGCGCCGCTCGACCTCGACGACGTGGTGCTCGCCGAGCTCGCGTGGGCGGCGAGCAAGAGCATTCTCTCCGGCGCCGCGATCCTCGCGGTGGTGTGGCTGCTCGGCCTGACCCATTCGCTCCTCTCCCTGTGGGTGCTCGCCCTGGTGCCTCTCGTCGGCCTCGCCTTCGGCGCGCTCGCGCTGGCGGTCACGGCGATGGCGAAGAGCTACGACTTCTTCATGTACTACTTCACGCTCGTCATCACGCCGATGAGCCTCTTGTGCGGGGTGTTCTTTCCGGTCGATCAGCTCCCCGCCGCTTTTCAGGCGATCGCCGCTTTTCTCCCGCTCACCCATGCGGTGGCGATTGCCCGGCCGCTTTTGTTCGGCGAGATCCCCGGCCAGGTGGTGCAGCACGTCCTCGTCCTGCTTGCCTACGCCGCCGCGGGGTTTTATGCTGCGACCATTCTTTTCCGCCGGCGGCTGCTGAAATAGCCATGCTCTGGATCAAAGCCCTCCACATCATTTTCATGGTGGCCTGGTTCGCAGGCCTGTTCTACCTGCCGCGCCTTTTCGTCTATCACGCGATGGCCGACGACGCGCCCGGGAAGGAGCGTTTCAAGGTGATGGAGCGCAAGCTCTACTGGGGCATCATGGCGCCCGGGGTGGTGCTCACGGCCGTGTTCGGACTTTGGCTGTGGCTCGGCTACGGCATCACGGGCGGCTGGCTTTACGCCAAGCTCGCCATCGTCGTCCTTTTGATCGCCTACCACGTTTACTGCGGCAAGCTGCTTGTCGATTTTGCGCACGACCGCAATACGAAATCGCACGTCTGGTACCGTTGGTTCAACGAGGTCCCGACGGTGCTCCTCTTTGGCGCTATCATCCTGACGGTGGTCAAACCGCTCTGATATATCCGCACTTGCCAGCCCGAGCAATTCTTGGCATGCTCGCCGCACAGCCATGAACGCGAAAAACATCACTCTGAGGCCCGGTCGGCCCGCGGACGCCGGCAGAATCGCCGCGATGTCCCGCGACTTGATCGAGACCGGCCTGGGCTGGTCCTGGGGACCCGACCGCGTCGCGCGCTCGATCGCAAACAAGGACACTTCGACGCTGCTCGCGTGCGAGCGCGACCGCGTCGTCGCTTTCGCCATCATGTACTTCGGCGACGAGCATGCGCACCTCAATCTGCTCGCGGTGCGGCCCTCGCACCAGAGACTGGGCATCGGCAAGCACATGGTCGGATGGCTGATGGAATCGGCCTACGCGGCGGGAATCGCCACGATCCATCTCGAGCTGCGCGCCGCCAACACCGCCGCGCGCAGCTTCTACAGGTCGCTCGGCTTCACCGAGTCCGCGTACATTCCGGGTTACTACCGCGGACGCGAGATGGCCCTGCGAATGGTACGGGTGCTGAGAAGGCCCGGCGCGCCCCTGCCGGTCTGGTCCGCGCCCAAGCTGCCGAAGAGCTGAACCCGACTCAAGACGCGCGACGCACCCGATCGCCCCACATGCGCCGCGCGGCGCTGCTCCTCTCCGCAAGCCTTATCTCGAGCGCGACCGCGGCGGTGCCCGGGCTGGAGCCCGGCGTGTCGCGGGAACTGGCGCAGTGGCGGGCCAAGCAGTACCGCGACGTTCGCTACTCGCTGACGGTCCTGCTCACTCCGGGCGCGGCGGCGCTGCAGGGAACGGCGAGAGTCGAGGTCAACCTGCCGGAGCGCGTCCCCGAGCTCGTGCTCGACTGGCGTCCCTCGTCGGCTTCGCGCGTTTCGCGTCTGCGCGTCAACGGTAAGCCGGCCCGGGCCAAGCCCGACCGCGAGCACCTGATAATTCCCGCGAAGCTGCTGCGGGCGGGCAAGAACCGGCTGACGTTCTCGTTCGAGTCGCCGATCGCCGCCTCAGGCAGCGCGGTGACGCGCTATCTCGACCGCGAGGACCGCGCCGAATACGTCTATACCTTGTTCGTTCCTTCGGACGCGAGCAGCGTGTTTCCCTGCTTCGACCAGCCCGACCTGAAAGCGCGCTTCAAGCTGGAGCTTCTCCTGCCGCGCGCGTGGACCGCGGTCAGCAACGCGCCTATCGCCCATATGGACGACGCCGGGAACAGCGTGCGCCGGATCCAGTTCAAGGAAACCCGGCCGATCAGTACGTATCTCTTCGCTTTCGCGGCCGGGCCCTTCGCCGAGATTCTCGCGGCCCCCCGCGGCACGCGCTTGTTCGTGCGCAAGTCGCAGCTCGTGCGTGCCCGCCAGGAAGCCCCCGAGGTGTTGCGGCTCAACCGCGAGGCGGTGCGCTGGTTCGAGCGCTACTTCGATTCCCGCTTTCCGTTTCCCAAGTACGATCTGGTGCTGGTGCCCGAGCTCGCCTACGGCGGCATGGAGCACGCCGGGGCGACCTTCCTGCGCGAGGACGCGGTGCTGTTTCCTTCGGTACCCAACGAAACCGACATTCTCTCGCGCGCGCAGATCATCTTCCACGAAGCCTCGCACCAGTGGTTCGGCGACTCGGTCACCATGCGCTGGTTCGACGATCTGTGGCTGAAGGAGGGTTTCGCGAATCTCATGGCCGCAAAGGCGGCCGAGGACCTGCTCCCGTCTCAATCCGTATGGAACGCGTTCCACGCGCTCAAGGCCGCCGCCTACCGGACCGACGTCACTCAGGGGACGACCCCGATCTACCGGCCCCTTGCGAACCTTTCCGGCGCGAAGTCCGCTTACGGCAATATCGTCTACGGCAAGGCGCCGGCGGTGCTGCGCCAGGCCGAGTTCTTCGTCGGGGAGGCGGCGTTCCGCGCGGCGGTCCGCCGGGTCCTGAAGCAACACGCTTATGGCTCGGCCGAGTGGAGCGATCTCGTCCGCGCGCTCGAGCGCGCCTCGCGGCGCAAGCTCGGGGACTGGGCCGAGGCCTGGGTCAAGGGCCGGGGCATGCCGGAAGTGCGCCTGACCTGGGACACCGACCGCGAGGGACGGCCAAGGAACATGATGCTGGAACAGCACGACGTTCTCGGCGAGGGCCTCATCTGGCCGATGAAGCTGATGGTCTTCGTCTTGCCCGAGGAGGGGCTTCCCCGCTCGGTGGAGGTAGAGCTGCGCGGCAAGCGCACGCCGGTGCCGCAGATCGACGGCATGCCGGCGGTCAACCTCGCGTTCGCAAACTTCGGCGATTACGGGTACGGGCGTTTCCTGCTCGATCCCGCGAGCCGCGAGGCCGTCCTCGAGCACCCCGAGATCGTGCAGGGCACGCTGCTGCGCTCGCTCGTCTTCGGCTCGCTATGGGAGTCGGTGCGCGACGCCGAGCTTGCGCCCTTCGCCTACCTCGACCTCGTGGCTCGCCTTGCGCCGATCGAACGCGACCCGGTGACGCTCGCGAGTCTGCTCCAGCGCGGCCAGACCGCTTTTCTCCACTACGCGTCGGATTCGCAGCGCGACGCCGCGGCGCCGCGCTTCGAGCAGCTCCTCGTCGAAGGCATGTTGCACGCCGATACTCCGAGCCGCCGCATCACGTTCCTGCGCGCGTTCACGGCAAGCGTCTGGTCGGAGAGCGGGCGCGCACAGGTCAAGGCGCTCCTTTCCGCGTCGCTGGAAATTCCCGGGGTCAAGCTCAGCTCGCGCGACCGTTTCCGGGCGATCGCCCGCCTGCTCGCTCTCGGCGACCCGGATGCGAAAAAGCTCCTGGCGGCACAGATCGCGGCCGACGCCGGCACCGACGGGCGGCGCTATGCGTTCGCGGCGGGGGCGGCCGAGCGCAGCACCGAGGCGAAGCGGGCCTACTTCGAGCGGTTTTTCAACGACGCGGGCCTGGCCGAGAGCTGGATCGAAGCTGCGGTGGGCCCCTTCAACACGGTCGAGCACGCCGATCTCACCCAGCCGTTCCTCGACCTGGCGCTCGCGGCGCTGCCCGAGCTGAAGAAAAAGAGGAAGATCTTCTTCGTCAACGACTGGCTCGCGGCCTTCGTCGGCGGACAGTTGGACGCCCAGGCGCTCGAGCAGGTGGGCAGCTTCGCCCGCCAGCCCGATCTCGATCCCGACTTGAGGCTGCAGCTGCTCGAAGCGATGGACGGGCTCGCGCGCACGGTCAAGATCCGCGCGCGCTTCGCCGCCGCGTTCTGATCCGGAGTCAGTCGGCCGCGCCCGAGGCGTACGCGCGCTCGATTTCCGAGCCGAACTGCTTCTGTACTTTCTCCCTTCTCACTTTGAGCGTCGGCGTAAGCAATCCGTTGTCCACCGTCCAGGACTCCCGACTCGCCACCACGCGCCGCACGCGGATGTGGCGCGGAAACGCCTTCAGGCGCTCGTTCGCACGCTGGATCAGGCTCTTTTCGTCGGTCTCCTGGGTCACTGCGACCAGGGTCAGGAACGGGCGACCCTCGCCGACCAGCATGCCCTGCTCGAAAATCGGGTCGCTGAGAATCGCGAGCTCGACGTCCTGCGGCGGCAGCTTTTCGCCGTTGGAGAGCACCAGGACGTCCTTCAGGCGCCCGCGTATGAAGATCCTTCCGTCGCGGATCTCCGCGAGGTCCCCGGTATGCAGCCAGCCTCCTTCCAGCGACTTGGCGCTCGCCTCAGGATTGTTCCAGTAGCCCTTCATCACGCTCGGGCCTTTCGCGAGGAGCTCGCCGTTCTCCGCGACCTTCACCTCGACATTGCCAAGCGGCGCGCCGACCGACTCCGGAACATTGTCCTCGGGCCGGTTCACCGAGATGACCGGCGACGCTTCGGTCATCCCATATCCCTGAAGAACCTGCAGTCCGAGTCCCAGGAACATCCATGCGAGCGACGGATCGAGCGGAGCTCCGCCCAGTACCGCGAGCCTCATCCTCCCGCCCAGCCTCCCGAGCACCGGACCCGCGACCTTCCGGTGAAACAGCCCGAGCACCACACGGTCCATAAGCCCGGCTTCGCCGCGCACCGAGCGCGCGCCCGCGGCGACCACCATCGCGAACAGGCGCCTCTTCGCCGGAGACTTGGCAAGGGCCTCCTGGACGCGCGCGGCGAATTTCTCGAACACGCGTGGCACGGCGAACATGATCGTAGGGCGCTCGCTCGCGAGATCCTCGGCGAGCTGCGAAACCGAGCGCGCGTAGGCGACCTTGGCGCCCAGGAAGAGCGGAAGGTAGTAGCCTCCCGTGCGCTCGAACATGTGCGAAAGCGGCAGCAGCGACAGGAACAGATCGTCGCGGCGCGCCAGGTTCAGGCGATCGCACGCTCCGACATTCGCGAGGATATTGCCGTGGGTGAGCATCACGCCCTTCGGCTTGCCCGATGTGCCCGAGGTGTAGCAAACCGTGGCGAGCGCATCGTCTTCGATAGAAACGACCTCGAGATCGCCCGCCCGCTTCGGGAGCGCCGCTTCGACCGTAGCGTCGGCACTTCCATTGTCGGCGGTGAGGCACAGCACCCGCGGGAGCTTGCCCCCCAGCGCTTCATACGACTGCGCCAGCGCGGCGGCCATGCGACTGCTCTCGGCGACCAGCAGCTTCGCGCCGCTGTTCTGAAGGCACCAGGCGACGTTCTCCGGGTTGTCTTCCGCGTAGAGCGGGACGACGACCAGGCCGAGCCCGAGCGCCGCTTGGTCGGCGGCGACCCAGTGGATGCCGTTCTTCAGGCACAAGGCCACGCGGTCGCCGCGCACCAGGCCTTCGGACCGCATGAACGCCTGCCAGCGCGCGGCGTAGGCGGCGATTTCGCGCGCGGAGATGTCGCGCCACGCGCCTTCGAGGAACTGGCGATAGAGAGCGCGCTCGGGCGTCGCGAGCCGCGCCTTGAGAAGACCCGCGATGTTGGCCATGATGTGCCTGTGCTAGGCTCCCCTCCCCGTTGATGGGCGCTCGGAATTTCATCATGCTGAATCGGCCGTGACCTCGCAAGCCTTTTTCGCTTCCTGCCCGCGGGGTCTCGAAGCGCTTCTCGCCGAGGAACTGGGAGCCTTGGGTGCGCAGCGAACCGAGCCCGTCCCGGGCGGCGTAGCATTCGAGGGGGATCTGCAGACCTGCTACCGCGCCAATCTGGAGTCGCGGCTCGCGACGCGCGTGCTGGCGAGGCTTGGCCGCTCCCCCTACCGCGGCGAGCGGGATGTATACGAGGCGGCGCTCGCGCTGAAATGGCCCGACTGGTTCAGCGAGAAGCACAGCATCCGCGTCGACGTGAAAGCGATGCGCTCGCCGCTGAAGAGCCTCGAGTTCGCGACCTTGACGATCAAGGACGCGGTATGCGACCGGTTCCGGGCCGATCGCGGGCGGCGGCCCGACGTCGACACCCGCTCCCCCGGTGTGCGCGTCCAGGCTTTTCTCGACAAGGACACCGTCTCCTTCTACCTCGACACCTCGGGCGAGGCGCTCAACCGGCGCGGCTACCGCCGGGATGCGGGCGAGGCGCCCTTGAAGGAAAACCTGGCCGCCGGGATCGTGCGGCTCTCGCGGTGGCAGCCCGGCGAGGCGCTCCTCGATCCGATGTGCGGCAGCGGCACGATCGTCATCGAAGCCGCGATGATGGCGCTCGCGATCCCGCCGGGCCATGGGCGCGGATTCGGCTTCGAGCGCCTCGCCGGCTTCGACCCGCGGCGCTGGAGCGAGGTGCGCGAAGCGGCGCTCGCCCGGCGCAAGCCCGCGCGGCGGCTGCCGATCTTCGCCCGCGATCGCTACGGCGACGAGCTCAAAAAAGCGCGCGCCAACATCGAGGCGGCGGGGCTCGCGGACTGCGTGGAGTTGAAGCAAGCGGACGTGCTCGATACGGGCGCTCCGGCGGCGTCGGGCGTGCTGATCGCCAACCCCCCCTATGGGGCGCGGCTGGGGGACGAAGCGGTGCTCGAGGCCTTCTATCCGAAGCTCGGGGATACGCTGAAGAAGTACTACGCGGGCTGGCGTTGTTACATATTCTCGGGAGATACGCGACTCCCCAAGCTCATACGCCTGAGCGCTTCCAAGCGCACGCCGCTCTACAACGGTCCCCTCGAGTGCCGCCTCTACGAATACCGGATCGTGGCCGGCTCCAACCGCCCGCGCGGCTAGCGCATGTTGTTGCGCGCGCTGGTGACCGCCAGGAAGATCTCGCGCAGGAACACCATCAGCGAAAGGATGAAAGCGAGCATCGCCGCTATGAACAGCAGCCCGATGAACTTGGACATGTCGATGACGATGAACGCATCGACGAAGGCCACCGCGATCAAGAGGCCGACGAAAAGCGCGCACACGACGGCGAGCACCATCGATCCGTAGACGAGACGCACGCGCCGGCCGAGCAGTTCCAGTTCCGCGCGCGCGGTCTTCTGCCCCTCGGGCTGGAGCTGGCGCAGCCGGTCTTCGAGCAGGCGGCTGCGGTCCACCACGCGGCCGAGCCGGATGGAAAGCACGCCGATGATCGTCCCCACCGCCGTGAGCAGGAACACAGGTGCGACCGCGAGCTGGATGAGCCGCGCGACGTCCGTGACATTATCCGGATTCATTCCGTCCCCTAGGCTGCGCCTACACCATGGCTTTTCTGAGCTGGTGCTTGAAGTGGTGGATGTGGTTGAGGGCGACCTTGAGCTTGCCGCGGTCTTTCGCGGCGAGCGCCTCATCGCGCTTCTTCTGCCATTCGTGGATCTTGGCCTTGGTCGCGGCCTTGTCGATGCCCTTCAC
>JBGQKK010000130.1:0-8115 GCA_041499545.1 Gammaproteobacteria bacterium
CTCGCTCTCGATCTTGTCCACCGAGCCCTTAAGCAAACGCAGCACGTGCTCCGGCTCGAAAGGGGAACCGACGGTTGCCACCGCGACCGCCTCGGGAATCCGGGACGCCGCGGCGAGCACCGCGGTGCCGCCGAGGCTGTGTCCGACGAGGAGCGCCGGGGCGCGATATTCACGCCTGAGAAAATCCGCGGCCGCCACGAGATCGTCCACGTTCGAGGAGAAATTGGTGTTGGCGAAGTCGCCTTCGCTGCCCCCGAGCCCGGTGAAATCGAAGCGCAGGACCGCGAAGCCGCGCTCGGCGAGCGCCGCGCTGATCATCGCCGCCGCCTTGGTTTCCTTGGAGCAGGTGAAGCAATGGGCGAAGACGGCGTACGCGAGCGGCGGCCCGGCTGGCGCATCGAGCCGCGCGGCGAGGATCGCGCCGAATGCTCCGGGAAAGCTCACGGGACGACTGTTGGGTGCCATGCCTGCTCCTGCGGAGGTCTGGAGTGACGGGGATAATAGACGCCATATGCCGCCGCGTGCGCACGACATCGACATGCCTTCGCCCTGGGTGCGGCGCTGGGCGGGGGCTATCCGCCCCGGCGGGCGCGTGCTCGACGTCGCCTGCGGCCACGGGCGCCACTTGCGCTACCTCGGGTCGCTGGGCTTCGAGGTCGTCGGCGTCGATCGCGACGAGGCCGCCCTCGCGGGAATCGACGGGGCCGAGATCCGCGTCGCCGACATCGAGGCCGGACCCTGGCCCTTCTCGCCCAGCGAATTCGACGGCGTGGTCGTTACAAATTACCTGCACCGGCCGCTCTTTCCCCAGCTCGTCGGCGCCTTGCGTCCCGGCGGGGTGCTGATCTACGAGACCTTCGCCCTGGGCAACGAGCGCTACGGCCGGCCGAGCAATCCGGATTTCCTGTTGCGGCCGGGCGAGCTGCTGAAGAGCGTGGAACCCTTGAGCGTGGTCGCGTTCGAACAGGGGCTGATTTCCTCGCCCAAGCAGGCGCTGATGCAGCGCATCTGCGCGCTCAACGCTGAAAGCGGGTCGTCCGGAGCGGGGGTGATTGCGTTAGAATGAAACGCTGACTTTCCAGGGCCAAATCATGGTATCCGGATCGATTGTCGCGATTGTCACACCCATGCAGGACGACGGGCGTCTGGACTACGAGCGCTTCAAGGCGCTCATCGATTTCCACGTCGAGCAGGGAACCGACGGCGTCGTGGTCGTCGGCACCACGGGCGAGTCCCCGACGGTGAATTTCGACGAGCACAAGGAGCTGATACGGGCGGCGGTGGCGCATGCGCGCGGCCGCATCGCGATCATCGCAGGCACCGGCGGAAACTCCACCTCGGAGGCGATCGAGCTCACCGAATCGGCGAAGAACGCCGGCGCCGACGCCTGCCTCTCGGTCGTGCCCTACTACAACAAGCCCACGCAGGAAGGGCTCTACCGGCACTTCCGCACCATTGCGGAGAGAGTCGATATTCCCCAGATCGTGTACAACGTCCCCGGGCGCACGGTCGCCGATCTCGCCAACGAGACCACCCTCAGGCTCGCACAGGTGCCGGGGATCGTCGGCATCAAGGACGCCACCGCCAGCATCGAGCGCGGCTCCGATCTGCTGCGCCGCGCGCCCAGGGGCTTCTCCGTTTTCAGCGGCGACGACGCGAGCGGCCTGGCGCTCATGCTCCTCGGCGGGAAGGGAATCGTCTCGGTAACGGCCAACGTCGCGCCGCGGCTCATGCACGAGATGTGCGCCGCCGCCCTGGCGGGCGATCTGCCGAAGGCGCGCGAGCTGAACTTCAAGCTGCTCGGGCTCCACACGAAGCTGTTCGTCGAGGCGAACCCGATTCCGGTGAAGTGGGCCGTCGCCCAGATGGGGCTGATCGGCATGGGCATCCGGCTGCCGCTCACGCCGCTGTCGCAGCAGTTCCACGAGGTCGTCAGGGAGGCGATGCGGCAGGCCGACGTCAAGCCCTCGGGCGGCTTGCGCGTCGTGGAGGGAAAGGCGGGATGACCCGGACCGTCTCCGCGGCGCTTGCCGCGGCGCTGGCGCTGGCGCTCTGCGGATGCGGCTCGACGTCCGAGTCGAAGGTCGATTACAAGTCCGAGAGAAAACTCCCGCCGCTCGAGGTTCCTCCGGATCTGACCGCGCCCGCCCGCGACGAGCGCTTTCAGATTCCCGAGACGAACCCGCCCGCCGGCGCGACCACGCTCTCGGCCTACAACGCGGGGCGCACCGCCGTCGCGAAACCCGGAACGACCGCCGTCCTCCCCGAGATCGAGAAGGTTCGAATCGAGCGCACCGCGAGCGAGCGCTGGCTGGTGGTGCCGGAGCCCGCCGAAAAAGTCTGGCCCGTGGTGAAGGAGTTCTGGCAGGACATGGGGTTTCTCATCAAGACGGAGGTTCCCGAAGCCGGAGTCATGGAGACCGACTGGGCCGAGAACCGCGCGAAGATCAAGGAGGATGCCTTTCGAAACGCCGTCACCGGGTTTCTGAGCGGAGGGAACTCGACCGGCGAGCGCGACAAGTACCGCACGCGCCTGGAGCGCGGCCAGCAGGCCAATACCACCGAGATCTATATCACGCACCGGGGCGTGTCGGAGGTCTACGTCAACCAGTACCACGACGCCACCGTGTGGCAGGCCCGGCCTCCGGATCCCGGGCTGGAAGCCGAATTCTTGCGGCGCCTGATGCTCAGGTTCGGAGTCGAGGAGTCGCGCGCAAAAATCCAGCTTGCCGCCGTCCCGACCGACTCCAAGGCGAAGCTCGTGGCCGTCGCGGACGGCGGCCCCGGGAGCATCGAGCTGGCCGAGCCCTTCGACCGCGCGTGGAGGCGGGTGGGCTTGGTTCTGGACCGCGTCGGGTTCACCGTCGAGGACAGGGACCGCTCGAAGGGCGTTTACTTCGTGCGTTACGTCGATCCCGAGGCGGACGCGCTCGGCAAGAAGAACGACAGCTTTCTCGCCAAGCTCATGTTCTGGCGCGATGCGCCCGATCCGAAGGCCGAGCAGTACCGGGTGTTCGTCAAGGATCGCAGCGGCTCGAGCGAGGTGCAGGTCCTGAACAAGGAAGGCGCGCCCGACGCCTCGGATACCGCCCGCAGGATTCTCTCCCTGCTGCAACAGCAGCTCAAATAGCCGGGCGGAGTTTGCGTTTCACTTCCCTCGGTAGCGGCAGCCAGGGCAACGCGCTCGTCGTCGAGGCCGGGCGCACGCGCCTCATGCTCGACTGCGGCTTCGGTCTCCAGGAGACCGAGTCGCGCCTCGCGCGCGCCGGCCTCGCTCCTTCCGACCTGGCGGGCATCATCGTGACGCACGAGCACGGCGACCACGCCGACGGGGTCATTCCCCTGGCGCGCCGCCACGCAATCCCGGTGTGGATGACCTACGGCACGTTCTCCGAGCTTCGCGCCGCGGGCGGCGGCGCCGAGGAGTGCCCGATCCGCCTCGTCGATTCACAGAGCGCGTTTTCCGTCGGGGAGCTGCTGGTGCAGCCGTTCACGGTGCCTCACGACGCGCGCGAGCCGGTCCAGTACGTTCTCTCCGACGGCGCAAGCCGCCTGGGCGTGCTCACCGACGTCGGCTGCGCGACGGCGCACATCACGGCGAGTCTAACCGGCTGCGACGCGCTGGTGCTCGAATGCAACTACGATCCCGACATGCTCGAGGGCGGACCCTATCCGCCGTCGCTGAAGGCGCGAATCGCGAGCCGCCTGGGACACCTGGACAATCGGACCTCGGGAGACCTGCTCGCGGCGCTCGACCGCAGCCGCCTCAGACACGTGATCGCGGCGCATCTTTCGCAATCCAACAACACGCCGCAGCTCGCCCGGGCCGCCCTCGCGCGCGCGCTCGCCTGCCAGCCGGAATGGATTTCGGTCGCGAGCCAGGAAGAAGGTTTCGGCTGGCGGGATCTCTAGGAGTCTTCACAGCCCCGTGGTGTTCGCCGACACCGCGGGCTCGGAGGATTCCCAGATCTCGTCGAAGCGCTCGCGCATGGGCTGGCATTCCTTGGGGTCGCCGATCACCAGCACGCCGCGCGGCCGCGCCGTGACCGGCCGGCGGATCAGGTGCTCGGCGTCGGCGAGCGCGAAACAATCCTGCACCTTGGCGGCGTCGCCGAACGTCTTGTTGATGAGAATGTTCGAAGCGTAGATTCCGAGCAATGCCATGAAGCGCGGACAGCGCTTGCTCAGATGATCGATGTCGTGCAGCGCGATGAAAATTTGCCGGTTCGGGCCGCTGCGGAGAAAGCGCGAGAGCGAGTCAATGCGCTCGGATGAATTCACGGCGAGGTCCGCAAGATCGGGGTCGAAAATGCGAAGCTCGCGGCGCGCGAGGCCCAGAATCCTGCCGAAGCCGCTTTGATAGTCGCTTCGCGCGTGGAGCAGCGCGCGCTCGGATCCTGCGCCGGCGGGGTCTTCAGCCATCGCTCTCACCGATGCGAAGCCAGCCCGCGACATACCAGGCGTGGAGCAGCCGAAGGACCGGCCGCGGCAGGCGAGCGCGCGGCGGCAGCGCGCGTTCGTCGGCCAGGCGCGAGAGCAGGGTGCGCGCGCGCGCAGGCGCGGCGACCCGCTCTCCGTTGATGAAGAAATCCTCGCCCCGAAACAGCATTCGGGTGCGCGCATCCAGGCGCAGGCCCAGGCGCCGGCAACGGGACGCGAACGCCGCCGGCGCAAACGGCCTGCGCGGGCGCGAAAAAACCACGTGCTGCTTGGGCGCGGACAGGTACTCGCCGAGGAAGCGCGCGACGTCCCGCGGGCGCCAGCGAATTCTCCCCGCGGCCTCGACGGCGTGCCGCACCATCTTTTCCGGAATTGCCGCGGCATGGCGCGCGGGTCTCGCGCCGCGGTCGGCGTACAGGCCGTCGAGCGTCACTCGCTCCTGGAGGTAGGCGAGAAATTCCCTGGCGATCTCGCCGCGGGAAGGCGCCCGAAATCCGATCGAGTAGGTGAAGCAGGGCTCGAGCGCGACACCGTCGTGCGCCCAGCCCGGCGGCAGGTAGAGCATGTCCCCCGGCTCGACCAGCCACTCGTGCTCCGCCTCGAAGCGCCGCAGGATCTTGAGCGGCGCTCCGGGCACGAGCTCGGCGTCGTGCTGTTGGGCGATGCCCCAGCGGCGTCTTCCCGGGCCCTGGAGCAGGAACACGTCGTAGGAATCGAAGTGCGGACCCACGCCGCCGCCCGTCACCGCATAGCTCACCATGACGTCGTCCAGCCGCGCGTGCGGCAGGAAGCGGAAAAGACGCAGTAGCGCGTCGGCCGCGGCAAGCTCGAGATTGAGGCCCTGGACGAGGAGCGTCCAATCGGACCGCGGCAGGCGCGCGAGCTCGCTTCTCGAAAACGGCCCCTCGCGCACCCGCCATGCACCATGGCGGCGCTCGACGAGTCTCGACTCCACGCCGTCCCGAGTGGCGAGCGCAAACAATTCAGACGCTTGCACGGCCCCCTTGAAGTTGCCGATGGCCTGCCGCACCAGCAGGGGTTTCCTTTGCCAGAATTGTGACAAGAATGCTCTTTCCGTCAGCCCGCCGAGCAGTTGCATTCTCATCGCGGCGATTATAGTCTGTGGATGCCGCCAACCCGGCGAGGGAAAACGTGGCACGCTCCGACGACGCGTCGCTCAGGCAAGGCTATCACCCGCCCGATGTACTCCAGACGGGGCAGGCGGCTCCGCTGTTCTCGCTGCCCGACGCGGATATGGAAACGGTGGACCTGGGCCAGTTCCGCGGGAAGAAGCACGTCGTGCTCTTCTTCTATCCCAGGGACGGCACGCCCAATTGCACGCGAGAGGCCACCGATTTCTCCGATCACGAGGAGGAGTTCTCCCGCCACGATTGCGTCGTGCTCGGCGTGAGTCCCGACGATTGCCTGAGCCATGCCGGTTTCCGCGACCAGAACGGCGTCTCCATCCGCCTGCTCGCCGACACCGAGAGCGAAGTCTGCAGGAAATACGGCGTGGTGCACGAGAAGGAAGCCAACGGGTCGAGGAAGTCCTGCATCACGCCCTCGACCTTCATCATCGACAAGCACGGCACGGTCAGGCACGTGTTCTACGGAGTCAATGCTCGCGGCCACGCCGCGCAGGTGCTGAGTCTGGTCCGGTCGCTGCGTTAGCCTGGGCCGGGTCTCCGCGCTGTCAGTGCACATCTCGAAGGACACCGTCGTTTCGCTCGATGTCGTGCTCGCGGACATCTGGGGAAACACGATCGAGCGCTCGGAGGAACCCTTGCAGTACCTGCACGGCGGCTATGGAAACATCTTTCCCGCCGCCGAGGCGGCGCTCGAGGGCAGGAGCGTCAAGGACCGCGTCGAGCTGCGCCTCGAGCCCGAGGAATCCTTCGGCGACTACGACGAGAATCTGCTCAAGGTGGAGGAGCGCGACCGCTTTCCCGAGACGCTCCAAGTCGGCATGCGCTTCGAGGGCGAGGCGGGCGGCGCGGACGAGGGCTTGTTCTTCACCGTGACCGATATCGCCGAGGACAAGGTAGTGCTCGATGCCAACCATCCCCTGGCCGGCATGGCGCTGAAGATGACCTGCACCGTGATCGGCGTGCGCCCGGCGACGCGGGACGAGATCGAAAACCGCGCGGCCGACGATCCCGAGTCGATGATCCTTCGCATCCTGCCCTGACCGCGGGCGGGCGTTTTCGCCTATCATTCGCTGCGGAGGAGGGCGCGCATGTCCGGCATGATGAGTTTCGTCTCGTACGGCCTCGGGACTCTGGTCGCCTTCGCCTTGATCGCGCTTCTGGTGATCGTCTTCATCCAGGACATCACCCAGAAGAAGCACACCGTCCTGCGCAATTTCCCGGTGGTCGGGCACCTGCGCTACTTCCTCGAGAAGCAGGGGGAGTACTTCCGCCAGTACTTCTTCATGAACGACCGCGAGGAGCTGCCCTTCAACCGCGCCACCCGTGGCTGGGTCTATCGGCTCGCGAAGGCCGAGGGCGGGGTGATCGGCTTCGGATCGACCAACAACACCAACGAGCCCGGCTCGATCCTGTTCGTCAACCATCCGTTTCCCGTGCTCGAGGAAGACCGACTGCCGACGCCGCCTCTCACGATCGGAGCGGACTACTGCAAGGCCCCGTTCGTCGCGAGATCTGTCGTCAATATCAGCGGAATGAGCTTCGGCGCGATCTCGGAGCCCGCCGTGCGCGCCCTGTCGCGGGGCGCGGCGCTCGCCGGCTGCTGGATGGACACGGGCGAGGGCGGCCTGTCGCCTTTTCACCTCGAAGGCGGCTGCGACGTCATCATGCAGATCGGCACGGCCAATTACGGCGTGCGCGACGACGGCGGAAAGTTCTCGGCGGAGCGCGCGAAGCAGCTGGCTTCGCATCCGCAGGTGAAGGCGTTCGAGATCAAGCTCTCGCAGGGCGCGAAGCCCGGCAAGGGCGGCGTGCTGCCGGCGGCCAAGGTGACCGAGCAGATCGCAAAGATCCGCGGCATTCCAGCGCACCAGGATTCGATCAGTCCCAACCGCCATCGCGACGTCGCCAACGTCGATCAGCTGCTCGACAAGATCGCTTTCGTCCGGGACCTGACCGGCAAGCCGGTGGGCGTCAAGACCGCGATCGGCGGCTGGCAGTTCATCAACGAGCTCTGCGACGCGGTCAACCGCCGCGGCCAGGAGTATGCGCCGGACTTTCTCGCGATCGACGGAGGCGAGGGCGGCTCGGGCGCGGCGCCCCAGGCCTTGATGGACCACATGGCATTGCCGATCGCGGAGGCGCTGCCGCGCGTCGTCGATTCGCTGATCGAGTCGGGGCTGCGGGGGCGCATCCGCGTCATCGCCGCCGGAAGGCTGGTCACCTCGGCGAAAGCCGCCTGGGCGCTGTGCGTCGGCGCCGATTTCGTCAACACCGCGCGCGGATTCATGTTCTCGCTCGGCTGCATCCAGGCGCTGCGCTGCCATCAGAATACCTGTCCCGCGGGCGTGACGACGCACAATCCCCGGCTGCAGCGCGGACTGGTGGTGGAGGAGAAATATCTGCGCGTCGCCAACTACGCGATGGGGATGAACAAGGAGATCGACATGATCGCGCACTCCTGCGGCTGTCGCCAGGCGCGCGAGCTCAGGCGCGAGCACGTGCGCATCGTCCAGACGGCGGGGCACAG
>JBGQKK010000131.1:0-8083 GCA_041499545.1 Gammaproteobacteria bacterium
ACTGTGCAACGGCACCGGCGAAGTACGCCCTTGAAATGAGCGGCGGCTGGTTCGCCGGAAAAGGAATCAAAGCGGGCGCGACGCTCCTCGGGGTGACCAAGGCGCCCGCGGCGCGCTGAGAGACAGAAAAAGCGGACGGCTCAGCCGTCCGCTTTTTCTTTGGATCTGCCGGGTCTAGCCGAAGAACAGCGCGCTGTGCCCGCCCGCCGCCATGAAGTACAGCATCGGCATGGAGAACATGGTGTTGGTGCGCGAGGCCAGGAAGGCGACTCGGCGCGCCTTGTTCTTTTCCTCGTCGCTTGCGGGCACGATGCCCAGGATCTTCTTCTGATTGGGCCAGATCAGCCCCCAGACGTTGATGAGCATGATTGTGCCTAGCCAGGCGCCGATCCCGATCGCTAGATGCGACTTCTGCAGCAGGAACGCAGAGCCGAAATTCGAGCCGAGCAGCGCCGCTCCGGCGAGCCAGGTCACCACCGCAGCCCAGCGAAACCAGAACAAGGCGCGCGGCATGACGTGCTTCGAGATGCCGGCGGCGGTGCCGTCCGCCGCCGCCGCCTTGGCCGCGGCGACGTTGACGAAGTTGAAGTAGTAGAGCAGGCCGATCCACATCACGCCCGCCATGAAGTGGATCCAGCGCGAGATTGCAGGTACCGCAGTCGCCCAATCCATGTCAGCCTCCGAGTGCGTACCGCACGATCATGTGCAGGATCAGGGTCAGGATCAGGCCGCTCATGACCGTGCCCCAAAGCGAATCAAGCGGATTCTTCATAGTCGTTCTCCCGGTGATCAAGTAGCGCAGTCGCGCCCGCGCCATTCTCTGTCCAAGCAGTTCCGATTGCAAGCGCCGGCACGGGGCCGGCTGGGTTTCCGGCTCGAGGCTCAGCGCGATTCTGCTACCGCGTCCGCTCCACCCGGGTGCTCGCACCGCCCTCTGCGAACGTGATATCGAGGAGATCGCCGCGCACGAGCCCGGCGCCTTGACGGACGATGCGCCCGGAAGCGTCACGCACCACACTGTATCCGCGCTTGAGCACGGCATTCGGATCCAGGTGGGCGAGATTCCTCCTCAAGCGCTCACAATCGGCGGCCGTTTGCTCGAGGCGGGCGAGCGTCGCCGAGCGTAGCCGGGACAAGGCGTGCCCCAGTCTCCCCGAGAGCTCGCCGATCTCGGGCAGCCGTGCTTTGCTGCGGTGCAAGAGCAAAGCGATCTGCCACCGACGCTCCGCAAAGTCTCGCTCCGCCGCCTGCCTCAGTCGCGCACGCAGTCGATCGACCAGGTCGACTTGCGCCTGCAGCCTTGCCCCGGGATGCACCAGCCGGCGCGCGAGATGATCGACGTGGAGCATGCGACTCTCGAGATCGTGGGTCATGCGAACCGCGAGGCGCGCGACCCGTCCGGAAATCGTCTCGAGTAGTTGGGCGCGTTCGGCGCTGACCAGCTCGGCCGCCGCAGTCGGCGTCGGGGCGCGTCGATCGGCAGCGAAGTCGGCGATGGTGAAGTCGGTCTCGTGGCCGATTCCCGTGACGACCGGAATCGGGCACGCGCGCACCGCGCGCGCAACGATTTCCTCGTTGAAGGCCCACAGGTCTTCGAGGCTGCCGCCGCCACGCACCAGCAGGAGGACTTCGCACTCGCCGCGACGGCCCGCGGTGCGGAGGGCGGCGGCGATTTCCTCGGCCGCACGCTGGCCTTGAACTTTGACCGGATAGACGATGACGGTGACCGAGGGGTTGCGCCGGTCGAGGGTCGTGAGCACGTCTCGAAGGGCGGCGGCTTCCGGTGACGTGATCAGGCCGATGGTGCGCGGATAAGGCGGCAAAGGCCGTTTCCTTTCGATCGCGAACAAGCCTTCTTTCTCGAGCTTGTCG
The DNA here is from genome assembly GCA_041499545.1 of Gammaproteobacteria bacterium. Taxonomy (GTDB): domain Bacteria; phylum Pseudomonadota; class Gammaproteobacteria; order Burkholderiales; family SG8-39; genus VBDM01. The sequence continues at coordinate 1,873 of JBGQKK010000131.1, forward strand.
CGCAGCTTGAGAAACGCCTCGAATAGCGCGCCGAGTCCGGCGCGGCGCATGGTTTCGACGTTCAACTGGAATTCGCCGCGCGGCTCGTACAGCGAGACGAGGACTTGTGCCTCGATCTGCATGCCGTCGCGGGGTTCCCAGTCAAGGTGCTGGCGCCGGTATCGGAACATGACGCATCGCACCTGGGCATGCTCGTCCTTCAGGACGAAGTAGGCGTGGCCCGACTTCGCGACCGTGAAATCGGATATCTCGCCCGCGACCCAGAGCAGGGGGTAGCGGTGTTCGAGGAGGTCCCGGACGCTACGCGCGAGCGCCGAAACGGTGAGAATTTGAGGACCGGAGGGCGTGGGAATCCGCGCCAGCCCTTGTTCTCCGAGCATGGGCATCGATTGTAACCTATCCACAACTTGCACCTCGCCGCGAGGCTTCCCTATGAGCGATTCAGGTGTAAGGCGAAAGCACAGGCGTAAGGCGTTGAGGAGCAAGGTGAAAGACGAGAGTTCAAGATTTCAGCAGCAGGCAAAAACCCTTAGTTGCGATTCACTTAGATGCATTCCCGGGCAGGTATGCACAAGCTTATCCACACTATTTGTGGATAAAGATGGATCGCGATGCGGCCTTGCTCGGCGCGGAAGGCGGCGCAGCTCGGCTCGCCTGATGCGCAGATGTTCTTGAATTTCTTTGCCTTGCCGAATTCATGGTCGCAGGCTAAAGTGGGCGCGTTTTTCTGTCTGACCCGGAGATCGCTGTTGTTTGCCATCATCCAGGCGGCGGGCTGGCCGATTTATTTCCTCCTCGCCGTGTCGATCGTCGCAGTCGCGCTCATCATCGAGAGGTTCATGATCCTTCGCCGGGAGAAGATCGTCCCGGGCGAGCTCCTCGACAAGGTTCTCGCCGCCTATCAGATACAGGGCGTGAGCGAGGACATGCTCAGGAGGCTCTCGCAGGATTCCCCGCTGGGGAGGGTGCTCGCCTCGGGCCTGCGCAACTACAGGAGTTCGCGCGAAGTCATGAAGGACGCAATCGAGGAAACCGGGCGAGCCGTGACCCACGAGCTCGAGCGCTTCCTGACTACGCTGGGAACCATTGCAACGATCAGCCCGCTCATGGGGCTGTTCGGCACCGTGGTCGGCATGATCGAGATATTCGGCTCCCAGACGCCCAGCGGCTCCAATCCCATCGAGCTCGCCCACGGTATCTCCGTGGCCCTGTACAACACCGGATTCGGGCTGGTGATCGCCATTCCGGCGATGATCTTCTTCAGGCATTTTCGCGGCCGGGTCGAGGGCTTCGTCGTCGAAATGGAGCAGCAGGCGGCGAGGCTGGTGGACGTGGTCCACGCAGGAAGGCTCGAGCACCCAGCGAACCCGGGCGCCCGGCCATGAGGTTCGCCCGCACGCCGAAGGACGATCCGGAGATCAATCTGATCCCCATGATCGACGTGCTCCTGGTGATCATCATCTTTCTCATGTTGACGACGACCTACTCGAGGTTCGCCGAGCTCAAGATCAACCTGCCGAGTGCCGACGCGGAGAAGAAGCTGGAGCGCGCCAACGAAATCGACGTCGTGATCAGCGCCGGGGGGCAGTACCTGATCCAGCGCAAGCCCGTCGCGTTCCGGGACGTGGGCAGCCTCGCCGAAGACCTCCGTCGGGCTGCGGCCGGCATGAAACAGGCCGTCGTCGTCATCAACGCCGACAACAGCGCCACCCATCAGTCGGTGATCCGCGTCATGGATGCGGCGCGCCGGGCGGGCATCGGCCAAGTGGTGTTCGCTGTAGAGCAGACGACGAAGTAGCGCGCTAGAGCGCGCCCTTATGGAGGCCGCTCGGCCCACCGTTTCCGAGTTCCTTGCGCGCCACTGGTACCGGCTGAGCCCGATATCGGTCCTGCTCTATCCGCTCAGCCTCGTTTTTCGGTTCGTCGTCGCGGCGAGGCGCCTGCTCTTCAGGCTCGGCGTGCTGGCGTCGGTTCGCCTTCGGATGCCCGTCGTCGTCGTCGGCAACCTCACGGTCGGCGGCACGGGAAAGACCCCGCTCGTTCTCGCGCTCGCGAAAGCGCTGCACCGAAACGGACTGCATCCCGGAATTCTCAGCCGGGGATACGGAGGCAGCGGCGCCGGGCCCCGGGCGGTCCTCGCAGGAGAAGATCCCGAACGGGTCGGCGATGAACCCTTGCTGCTCGCCGAGCGGTCCGGATGCCCGGTGTGGATCGGCGCCGATCGCGTCGCGGCGGCGCGGGCGCTGTGCGCCGCGCATCCCGCCTGCAACGTCATCGTCTGCGACGATGGGCTGCAGCACTATCGTTTGCAGCGCGATTTCGAGATCGCAGTCGAGGACGAGCGCGGTCTGGGGAACGGGCTCCTGCTTCCGGCCGGGCCTCTTCGGGAGCCCGCCGATCGCCGCGTGGATGCGACGGTCGTGAACGGCGGCGAGCCCCGGTCCGGCGCGTTCGCCCTGCGGCTCGTCGTCGCCGGCCTGTATCGGGTCGGCGACGAGTCACAGCGGCTGGCGCCTTCCGATCTCTCCGGCAAGAGGCTTCACGCGGTCGCGGGCATCGGCAATCCGGGGCGGTTTTTCGCCACGCTCTCGCGCATGGGGCTGGTGTTCTCGGCTCATCCTTTCCCCGATCATCATCCGTTTCGCGCGGCCGAGCCGCAGTTCGACGATTGCGACTTCGTGCTGATGACCGAAAAAGATGCGGTAAAATGCCGACGCTTCGGCCGGCGCGACCTGATCGCCGTGCGCGTCGAGGCAGAAGTCGATCCTGCTCTGATCGATCTCGTTCTGGAGCGCATTCATGGACGCGCGGCTGCTTGACATCCTCGTCTGCCCGATCTGCAAGGGGCCGCTCGTCTACCGCAGGGAACCGGCGGAGCTCGTCTGCAAGGCCGACCGGCTCGCGTTCCCGATCAGGGACGACATACCCCTCATGCTCGAGAACGAGGCGAGAAAGCTGCCCCCGGAAGAGGAAGTGAGCGAATAGTCGGGGATCGAGCGAGCCCGTCCAGATTGCCGCCGACGCCGCCTTCCCGCACAGGTATGCATTTCACCGCCATCGTTCCGGCGCGCCTCGCCTCCACGCGCTTTCCGGGAAAGGCGCTCGCCGACCTCCGCGGCAAGCCGATGATCGTGCGGGTCGCCGAGCGTGCGCGCGAAAGCGGCGCGGACAAGGTCTATGTCGCGACAGACCATCGCGACATTGCGGATGCCGTCGAGCGGGCGGGGTTCCAGGCCGTGATGACGCGCGCCGATCATCCCACGGGAACCGACCGGATCGCCGAGGTCGCGGAGCGCCTTGGCCTCGCGGCCGAAGCCGTCGTGGTCAACGTGCAGGGCGACGAGCCGCTCATCGAACCGGGATTGGTCCGCGCCGTCGCGGCGCTGCTCACCGACACGCCGGAGGCCGCCATCGCCACGGCATGCCATCCGATCCATCTCTTGGAGGAGCTGTTCGATCCCAACGCCGTTAAGGTGGTGCTGGATCACGCCGGCCTCGCGCGCTATTTCAGCCGCGCACCCATTCCCTGGGCCCGCGATGCGTTCGCGGCTTCGCCGAAAAGGCTTCCCGAAGGACTTCCCTGCTACCGCCACATCGGCGTCTATGCCTATCGCGCCGAATTTCTGCGCGTATTTCCGAGGCTCGCCGCCTCGCCGCTCGAGCGCTTCGAGGCGCTCGAGCAGTTGCGCGCCCTGTGGCATGGCTACGCCATCGCCGTCGCAGTCCGGCAGGACGCGCCCCTGCCCGGGGTGGATACTCCGGAGGACCTGGAACGCGTCCGGGCCTTGTTTGACCGCGCTGGTCATAAGCGGTAACGTCGCCTCCGGGGCGCCGGAGGAGGTGCTCCCTCGCGGGAATCCAGAAAGACAACAATGAGGCTCATTCTTCTCGGGCCGCCCGGTGCCGGCAAGGGTACTCAGGCGGCGCTCATCCGGGATCACTTCCGCATCCCGCAAATTTCCACCGGCGACATGCTGCGCGCCGCGGTGAAGGCCGGCACACCCCTGGGCGCTGCCGCCAAGAAAGTCATGGACGCGGGGCAGCTGGTCTCCGACGAGATCATCATCGGTCTCGTAAAGGAACGCTTGAAACACTTGGACTGCAAGAACGGCTACCTGTTCGACGGATTCCCGCGCACGATTCCCCAGGCCGAGGCGATGCGCGGCTCGAGCGTCGCGCTCGACTTCGTCCTCGAGATCGACGTCGACTCCGAGGAGATCATCCGCCGTCTGAGCGGGCGCCGGGTGCATCCGGCGTCCGGGCGCAACTACCACGTCGCCTTCAGCCCCCCCAAGGTCTCGGGCAGGGACGACCTGACCGGAGAGCCCCTGGTTCAGCGCGAGGACGACAAGGAAGAAACGGTGAGAAAGCGGCTGGACGTCTACGAGAAGCAGACCCGGCCCCTGGTCGACTACTATTCGAAGTGGGCGGCACAGGGCGATCCGCGGGCACCCCGCTACCGGCAGATCTCGGGAAAGGGGTCGGTCGAGGAGATCGGTGCCCGCGCCCTGGCGGCATTGAAGTAGATCGGGAACATGAAGAAGCCCAAGAACGCTCTTTACGCACAGTCCGGCGGCGTGACCGCCGTGATCAACGCCAGCGCGGCGGGGGTGATCGAGACCGCGCGCAAGCACAGAAAGCAGATCGGCAAGGTCTTCGCCGGCCGGGATGGCATCATCGGCGCGCTCGGCGAAGACCTGATCGATACCGGCAAGGAACCCGCGTCCGCCATCGCGCGGCTGAAGACCACCCCCGGAGGTGCCTTCGGTTCCTGCCGCTACAAGTTGAAGGGCATCGAGGAAAACCGCGCTCACTACGAGCGCCTCATCGAAGTATTCCGCGCGCACGATATCGGCTATTTCTTCTATAACGGCGGCAACGATTCCGCCGACACCGCGTGGAAAGTCTCTCAGGTCGGGGAAAAGCTCGGCTATCCCCTTGTCTGCGTCGGCATTCCCAAGACCGTGGATAACGATCTCGCGATCACCGACAACTGCCCGGGATTCGGTTCGGTCGCGAAGTACGTGGCGACCTCGATCCGCGAGGCCGGTTTCGACGTCGCCTCGATGTCGAAGACCTCGACGCGCGTGTTCGTCATGGAAGTGATGGGCAGGCACGCCGGCTGGATCACCGCCGCGTGCGGCCTCGCCGCCGAAAAAGAGGGCGACGCGCCGCAGATCCTGCTGTTTCCCGAGATCCAGTTCGACGAGGAGAAATTTCTGGCGCGGGTCAAGGAAGTCGTCGAGCGGGACGGGTATTGCGCCATCGCCGTTTCGGAGGGCCTGCGCAACAAGGACGGGAAGTTCCTCTCGGAGACCGGTCTCAAGGACGCCTTCGGCCATTCGCAGCTCGGCGGCGCCGGCGAGATCATCGCGAAGCTCGTCAAGGACCGCTTGAAGTACAAGTATCACTGGGCGCTCGCCGACTATCTGCAAAGGGCGGCGCGCCACATCGCCTCCAAAGTGGACGTGGAGCAGTCTTATCAGCTCGGCGCCGCGGCGGTGAAGCTCGCGATCGAGGGCCGCAACGCCGTGATGCCCGTGATCGAGCGGCTATCGGACAAGCCTTACCGCTGGCGCATCGGCGTGGCGAACCTCGCCGACGTCGCCAACAAGGAAAAGATGATGCCGCGCGATTTCATCACCGCGGACGGCTTTCATATCACGCCCAAGTGCCGCGCCTACATTTCGCCCCTGATCCAGGGCGAGGCGCCGCCGCCTTTCAAGAACGGGCTGCCGGACTACGTGAAGCTGCGAAACGCGCCGGTGCCCAAGAAACTCCCCGCCTTCAAGGTTTAGCGCCGGGCATCCTGCTGTTATAATTTCGCGCTTTTCATCGAATTGAGGCTCGTGGCTAGGGCCGATATCAGGGGAGAAATCTATGCTCGGAGGTCTCTGGTTCGCCATCGCTTGCGCGCTGGTCGCGATCGTCTACGGCGCGCTGCAATCGAGGTGGATCGTTTCGCTGCCCGCGGGCAACGCGCGCATGCAGGAAATCGCCGCGGCAGTTCGCGAGGGCGCGAGCGCCTACCTCAAGCGCCAGTACACGACCATCGCCATCGTCGGCGCGATCCTGTTCCTCGTTATCGGCCTGATTCCGCAGCTGGGCTGGGCCACCGCCTGGGGTTTCGCCATCGGGGCGCTGTTCTCGGGCCTCTCCGGCATCATCGGCATGAACATCTCGGTGCGCGCCAACGTGCGCACAGCGGAAG
>JBGQKK010000132.1:0-8032 GCA_041499545.1 Gammaproteobacteria bacterium
CTGGTCGTGGGTCACGTAGACGGTGGTGATTCCCAGCTCGCGCTGCAGGCGCTTAAGCTCGAAGCGCATGCGCTCGCGCAGCTTGGCGTCGAGGTTGGAGAGCGGCTCGTCGAGGAGCAGCAGCTGCGGCTCCATCACCAGCGCGCGGGCGAGCGCGAGGCGCTGCTGCTGGCCGCCCGAGAGCTTGGTCGCTTCGCGGTCGGCGAGGTCCTCGAGCTGAACCGCGGTCAGCACGCGCATCACCCGGTCCCGGATCTTCTGCCTCGATATCCGCTTGTCGCCCACCTCGAGCGGAAATGCCGCGTTCTGGAACACGTTCATGTGCGGCCAGATGGCGTAGGACTGGAAAACCATGCCGAAGCCGCGCCGGTTGGGCGCGACGAAGATGTTCTTCGCCGAAGAATAGACCACGCGGTCGCCGACGCTGATTTCGCCCGAGCGCGGGCGCTCCAGGCCGGCGATCGAGCGCAGCGTCGTCGTTTTCCCGCAGCCGCTGGGGCCGAGCAGGGTAAACAGCTTTCCTTCCGGCACCTCGAAGCTCACGTCCTGGGCGGCCTTGACGATCTCGCCGCGCTCGTTCGGATATTCGGTGAAAAGGCCTTCGACTTTCAGCACGCCTCTCACTCCTTGACGCCGAACCTGCCGCTCAGCCACTGGGCCGCCGTCACCAGGACGAAGAGCGCGAGGATGAAGAGCACGCCCAGCGCCGACAGCTCGACGTACTGCCCGTTCTCCCACAGCTCCCAGATGGTGATCGACAGCACTTCGGTGCCGGGGCTGTAGAGCAGGATCGAGCTCGACAGCTCGCGGATCGACACGATCATCACGTAGATCCAGCCCGCGGCGAGCCCGGGCTTGAGGAGCGGCAGGACCACGCGGCGAAACGTCGTGCCCCAGGAGGCGCCGCTCATCGCCGCGGATTCCTCCAGCTCCTTGTGGATCTGGAGCATCGACGCGGTGTTGTAGCGCAGGCCGTAGGGCATGAAGCGGGTGATGTACGCGATGAACATGATCCACAGGGTCCCGTAGACGCCGACGTCGACGTTGAGATAGAAGATCATGATCGCAAGGCCGAGCACCAGCCCGGGGAAGACCATCGGGAGCGAGGCGACGTTGTCGAGCAGCCGGCGTCCCGGGATCTTCGTCTTGACGACGATCCAGCAAATGACCGAGGTCACGAGCATGATGAGCGTCGCGCTGCCGAAGGAGAGCAGCAGCGTGTTCCATACGGAACGCGAAAGGTTCGGATAGGCGAGGATGAAGCGGTACGGGTCGAGCGTGAGATTCTGGAGCGCCTGCCACGAAGGCACCGAATAGAATTTCTGGAAAGAGGACCAGAGCAGCACCGCGAAGGGCAGCCCCACGATCAGCAGGAAATACACGATGAACACCGCCGCGGCGACCCAGCGCCAGGGGCCGAGATCGATCCTGCGCGGCCGGAAGCCCTTGCCCGTCATGGTCGCGTACTTGCTGCCGCGGCTCGAGAGCCGCGACACGAAATACACGCCGATCGAGGTGATCACGAGCAGCGTCATCCCGTAGGCCGAGGCGAGGCCGATCTGGCTCGGGTAGCGGTGCACCGCCTGGTAGATCGCCGAGGTGAACACGTGGATGCCGACCGGAAGGCCGAGGAGGGCGGGCACTTCGAAGGACTCGATCGAGCGCACGAAAAGCATGAGCAGGGTCGCGAGGATCGCCGGCCAGACGAGCTTGAGCGTCACCTTGCGCGCCACCTGGAAGATGTTCGCCCCGCTCATGGTCGCGGATTCCTCGAGCGACGGGTCCATCGCGCGGAACGCCGCGGTCATCAGCAGGAACGCCATCGGCGAGTAGTGCAGGCCGTCGACCCACATCATGCCCCAGAGCGAATAGACGTTGAACGGGGGCTTGTCGAGGCCGAACCAGTACTGCAGCGCGAGGTTGACGATGCCGATCTTGGGGCTGCCGAGGAGGATCCAGGCGATGGTGAAGAGGATGCCGGGAATGACGAGCGGAATGATCGACAGCGCGAAGAACAGCGTCTTGAACGGCGTGTTGGTGCGCTCATTCATCCACGCGAGGGCGGTCCCGAGCGAGAACGAGAGGAGAGAAGCGCCGACCGCGAACTGCAGGGAATTCCAGAACAGCTTCGCCGTTTCGCTCGAGCCGTAGGCCTGGGCGTAGTTCTCCAGCGTGAAGCGGGCGGCCTTGGCCACGGTCTGCGGCGTGAAGAAGCTCTGCCACAACAGGAAGGCGAGCGGGATGACCGCGATATAGGCGGTAAAGGCGACGCACAGGCCGATCACGACCCACTTCCACTCGAACGGGCGTGGCAGCGTCAGCGCGGGATTGCCAGCCGTCTGCACCTTTCCTCCTTCACCGCAAGTCGAGCTCGATATCGCGCAGGACGTCGTCGTCGGCGCGCGCGATCTCGTTCTCGATGAGCGCGCCGCAGCCGGGGCAGAAGAACTGGCGGAACACCGGCCGGTCGTCGATGTAGCGCTTGTAGTCGCCGATGTTGGGGTTGGCGGCGCTGATATCGGCCTCGCGGCGCACGCAGTGGTCCTTGTAGTTCTCGCGCACGGCGCCCAGGTCGGTCGCGCATTTCGCACAGGCGCAGCGCAAGGCTCCTTTCTCGCTCCTCAGCTCCAGGTTGTCGGTGATGCGCGCGACGACCTTGCCCGAGAGCTTCGTCGCGCCCTCCCTGCGGTTCGCCGCGCGCATCTCGGCGCGGAGCTTCTTCGTCGCGACAGGATCGAGGTGGTCGCGGTCGATCACGACCCCGTAGATCGCGCGCGCGGCTGCCAGGGACACCGAGCGCTGATCGAGCACGTCCTCCCGAACCTTGAGGGGGTCGCGCTCCAGCGGATCGCCGAATCCGCCCGCGGCCGACCAGATCACGGCGTAGACGTCCTCGGGATTCTGGGCGAAGTTCTCCTGTCGCAGCTGCAGCGTCACCTCCTCGCCCTTCACTTGAGCGATGTCGGTCGGAATCTCGCGTTTCCTCAAGCGATGGAAGATGTCCGTGCCCCGCTTGAACTTGTAGACGTTCACCGAGCCGGGATAGCCCGCCATCATCCCGGGCGAAGTCGGCATGGCGTTACCGGATGACAAGGTATCCTGAGTGATGGACTCGGTGTGGTGCGGGATGAAGCAGGATTCCGCCGAGAGCCCGCCGCGGAATCTTCCCGCGCCGCCCGAGTCGATCACTTCCTTCCGGTACAGGAAGAGCAGGGGGAAGGTCTGCTCGGTGTGCTCGACGTTCGGCAGCTTGCAGATGGGCGTCCGGGACTGGCCCCCGGTCGAGATGCCGTCGCCCGTGGAAAACGCGCCGATCGCGCCGCCGATGGGATCGACGAGGATGTAGCCGTAGCGCTCGCCCCACTGGTCGGTGCCGCGGAAGATCGTCGCCGGCCACTGGCTCGTGCCGCCGATGCACATGATGTCCTTGCGCATCTCCGGGTCCGAATGAATCATTTTCGAGAGCACGTTGTACGCCGGGTAGAGCGAGATCTCCATCGCCTGGATCGGCGCGGTCGAGACCGAGGCGGGAAAGTTCGCGCAGTTGAAGGTGCCGGGCGTCGGATCGAACTCGACGTGGCGCAGCGCTCCGCCGATCGAGAAATACTGGTCCCAGCAGAGAAGTTGATTGAGCGCCACCATGATCGCGCCGCGCCAGCCGGAGTAGGTCGCGTTCATCGCGCCGTCCTGCGGCGCGGTGCCGTCGTTCTCGAAAATGAGCTTGTTGCCCTTCTTTCTCAGCGCCAGCATCACCTGGTGGGTGCGGCGGTCGCCCGGCCGGCAGCATTCCACATAGCTGCGCTCGCGCCACACGCCGTCCGGCAGGCGCTTCAGCTTGGCCAGGAACGCCCTCTCGCCGTTGTCGAGGATCTTGCGCATTACGCCCTTTACCACCTCGGGGCCGTAGCGCTTGATCAGCGCGAGCACCCGGTCGCGCGCAGTGAGGTTGCCGGCGAGCTGGGCGCGGAAATCGAGCGCCACGGCCTCGGGCTTGCGCGAGGAGCGCAGGTACAGCTCCTCGATGTCGCGGCGGATTTCATTGTTTTCAATGATCTTCACCGGCGGGATGCAGATACCTTCTTCGAAAGCGTTCTCCGCCGAGCCGCAGAACGACGAAGGCGTGATGCCGCCGAGGTCGTACTGGTGCAGGCAGTTGGTCACCCAGCAGAACAGCTCGCCTTTCCAGAACACCGGGCAGATGAGCATCACGTCCTGCTGGTGCGCGGCGCCCACCCAGGGGTCGTTGGCGAGGAACATGTCGCCGTCGCGGATGCCGGGGTTGTCGCTGCGGTACTCGAGCGTCCACTTCACCTGGGTGTCGGTGACGCCGGACATATACTGCATGTAGGGACCGAAATAGATGAACTCGCCGTCCTCGGTGAGGATCGAGGGGTTCAAATCGAGGGCGTACATGGCCACGGGCGAGCCGGAGAGGCGCTGTATGGTCGCGCCGTGCTCCTCGTTCACGTGCCACAGGCTGTGGCGGATCACTTCATACGTGATCGGGTCGATCTTCTTCGCGTGCTTCGAGTGCAATTTCAGCTTGGGGGAAATCTTCAGCTTCTTCGGAGGCACGTAGCCCAGGTTCCTGCCGTCAAAGACTGCATCCTTCATCTCGCTGACTTTAGGCATTGAACCCCCTCAACAGCGTGTACCTGTCATTCCGAGGGCGCAGCCCGAGGAATCTCCACTGCCACTCTGTGCCGTACGAGATCCCTCGCTGCGCTCGGGATGACATGGGTCACTTTCCGAACAGGATTTCAAAATTGCCGAGCTTGTCCACCTTGAGCGTACGCCCCGGATGCACGACCACCGTGGTGTCGGTCGTCTCGATCACCGCGGGCCCCTTGATCGCGTTCCCCGGAACCAGGAACGCGCCATCGAGAATCGGCGTCGGCGCCGCCTTCTTCCAGTCCGCCCAATATACGCTGCGCTTGCCGCGTTTCGCGTTCGCGCCGATCCTGGCGCTGAGCTTTCTCGCCGCGGACAGCCTGGGCCGCGGCGTCGCCGCGGTCGCGCGCAGGCGCAGGGTCACGATCTCCAGGCGCGCGTCCGCGTAGGCGGAGCCGCGGCCGTAGAGCTGCTCGTAGCGCGCCGTGAAACGCTTGCGCAGCGGCTCGAAGAACGCAGCCTTCACGCGCTTCTCCGGGAGCATCACCTCGACTTCATTGATCTGCCCGCGGTGGCGCATGTCCAGGGAAAACGCGAAGCGCCGCCGGCCCTTTTCGATGCCGTCCCTGTCCATCTGCGCGTTCGCCTTCGACTCCAACGCGACCAGCACGGCGTTGATGCGCTCGGCTTCGAAGGGGCTGATCTGGATGTCCACCTGCTCGTAGACGTGCAGGATGTCGGCGGCGGCGGCGCCGAAGGCGCACCAGGTCGAGGCGATCTCCTTTTGCGGGATCACGACCTTCTGCACGCCGAGCTCCCGGGCGAACACGCCGGCGTGCGCCGGCCCCGCGCCGCCGAAGGCGAAGAGCACGAAGTCGCGCGGGTCGAAGCCCTTCTCGACCGTCATCTTGCGGATGATGTCGGCCATCTTGAACTCGGCGATCTGCGCGATCCCCGCGGCCGCCTGGAAGAGCGATAGGCCCAGGGCGTCCGCGACGCGCTGCACGGCCTCGACCGACTTTTTCTTGTCGAGCGTGATGCGGCCGCCCAGAAAATTGTCTGGATTGATATAACCGAGCACCACGTCGGCGTCGGTGACGGTGGCGATCGTCCCGCCCTTGCCGTAGCAAACGGGGCCAGGATCGGCGCCGGCGGACTCAGGACCAACACTGAGCGTCTTCGAAGTCGCATCGACGCGGGCGAGCGATCCGCCGCCCGAGCCGATCGCCTGGATATCGACCTTGGGGAGGAAGTATTCGTACTGCACCACGTTCGAGACGAACGAATATTCGGGCTGCCCGCCGTGGATGATGCCGACGTCGAACGAGGTGCCGCCCATGTCGGTGGTGATGATATTCGGCACGCCCATGAGCTTGCCGAGATACACCGAGCCGGTGACGCCCGACACCGGCCCCGAGTCGAGCGTGAGCAATGGCGACTCCATCGCGTGATCGACCGAGATCGATCCGCCGCCGCACTGCGTGATCTGCAGCGGCTGGGCGTAGCCCGAGGCCTTGAGCTGCCGGTCGAGATTGCCCAGGTACTTCGCCATGACCGGCCCGATGTAGGCGTTCAGCGCCGTGGCCGTGGTGCGCTCGTACTCGCCCCACTTGGGCGCGATGTCGACCGAGCAGGACACGAACACCTTCGGCGCGAGGTCGCGGATCATCTCTTTCAGGCGCCGCTCGTGCGCGGGATTCTTGAACGACCACAGGAAACAAACGCCGATCGCCTCGACCCCTTGCTCGACCAGGCGCTTGATCGCTGCCTCGGCCTCGGATTCGTTGAGCGGCACCACCACCTCGCCGAAGCAGTCGACGCGCTCCGAGACGCCCTCGATCAGGCGCTTGGGAACGATGGGCGAAGGCTTCTGGCTCGAGGGAAAGTGCACCACCTTCGCGATGTCGCGCGAGGACACGCCGCGCGAGCCGCGCATGATGTGGATCGCGTCCTCGTGCCCGCGCGTGGTGATCAGGCCGACCCTGGCGCCCTTTCTTTGAATCAGGGCGTTCGTACCGACGGTCGTTCCGTGGGTGAGCACCTCGACCTCGCGGCAGAATCGCTCGAAGGAGAGGCCCAGCCGCTCCGCGGCGATCCGCATCGCCGCGAGCATGCCTTCGGCGAAATTCTGCGGCGTCGAGGACGCCTTGGTGGCGGTGATGCGCCCGGCCCGGTCGAGCACCACGCAGTCGGTGAAAGTGCCGCCGATATCCACGCCGACCAGAAACCGCGCCACTCTTGTTTTCCTGTCTGTGCTGGTGCCGAGGGCGGGATGGTAGCGTATTTTTGCGGGGAGCCAGGGCGGCGCGGCGGCAAACGGGCTTACACTTGGGGTTTCCGATCCTCAGGGACACGGCCGCCCATGGCAAAACCCAACTACGCTTACGCACGACGCCAGAGAGACCTCGCCAAGAAACAAAAGCAGGAAGAGAAGCGCCGGCGCAAGATGGGCACTCCCGATACCGCTCTCGAAACTGAGGCGGCCAGTACGCAATCCGCGCCGGTTCCCCCGAAACCCGACGACGACACGCCGGCGGGCTGAAGCGGGAAACCGCGCCCGGAGATTTCCGACGAATCGGGTAAGCTGGCGATCCTCCAACCGAAAGGAATACGACCATGGGCAACCGCGACAGACCGCGCAGGGAACCGAAGAAACCCAAGCAGCCGAAGAAGCTCGCCGCGAAGCTCACCCATGCCTGAACCGCGCGCCCCCTTTTCCTGCCCGCTTTGCGGCTCGACCTCTTCCGAGCCCGCCGTCATCACGCGCGGCGACGGGACGAGCAGCGACGGCTGGCTCAGGTGCGCCAAGTGCCGGCGCTACTCGGTGAGCTTGCGGCCGGGCGAGCCCTTCGTGCCGGCTTACGCGAAACGGCGCCGCTAGGGCGATCGCGAGGCGAATCCCGTGCCGACGCGACGCCAGATCCTGATCGGCAATCCGGCGTGCCTGTACGGGTTTTGACCTGAAGAGAATTTCGCAATGACCCGCAACATCCTCGCCGGATCGATGCTGGCGCTCCTCGCCGGCGGGTCCTCCCTCTCGCACGCGCAGGTCGCTCCGACTCTGTCCGAGACGACGGCGTACCGGGGGCTTTTCGCGGCCGCCGCCCAAGGCGACTCGGCGCTGATCAGGACTCTCGTCGCGGGAGGCGAAAAGGTCGACGCCAAGGACGGCCACGGGCGCACGCCGCTGCACGTGGCCGCTTTCGGCGCGAAGCACGAGGCCATGCGCGCGCTCGTCGCGGCGGGCGCGAACCCCAATGCGCTGGAGAACGATCGCTACGACATCGTCACCATCGCCGCCGTCGCCAACGACGTCCAGACGCTCAGGCTCGCGCTCGATCTCGGCTGCAGCGCGAAGAACATCACCAGCCGCTACGACGGGACGGCCCTGATCGCCGCCGCGCATCTCGGGCACGCGGAA
>JBGQKK010000133.1:0-8015 GCA_041499545.1 Gammaproteobacteria bacterium
ATTACGACGACCAGACCAACCCGGCGACCGTGCCCGGCATCTACACCAAGCTCCTCGACGTGGACAAGGTGGACCTGGTCGTGTCCGGTTACGGCACCGCCGTCATCGCGCCGGTCATGCCCCTCATGATGCAGAGAAACATGGCGTTCATGTCGCTGTTCGGGCTGAACGTCAACTCGAAGTTCCAGTACGACCGCTACTTCCAGATCATGCCCGCGGGGCCCGATCCGGCGGTGGACTGGACGCGCGGCTACTTCGAGGCGGCGATGGCTCTGAAGCCGCAGCCGCGCACGGTTGCGCTGGTGGGCGCCGACGCTGAGTACCCGCACCTCGCCCTGGAAGGCGCGCGCGTGCACGTCAAGCGCCTCGGCCTCAAGGTCGTCTACGACAAGACCTATCCGCCCAACACGACCGACTACTCGCCGATCGTGCGCGCGATCCAGGCGACCAATCCCGACATCGTCTACCTCGCCTCCTATCCCCCGGACTCGGCCGGGATGGTGCGCGCGGCCAACGAAGTGGGCCTGAAGACGAGGATGTTCGGCGGCGGGCTGGTGGGCCCGCAATTCGCGGCGCTGAAGACGGCGCTCGGGCCGCTCCTCAACGGCGTGGTGAATTACGAGGCGTACGCGCCGGACGTGAGCGCCAAGTTCCCCTTCCTCGACCCCTTCCTCGCCAAGTATCAGGCTCGCGCGGCCGTGGAAAAAGTGGATCCGCTGGGCTTCTACCTGCCGCCTTACGCGTACGCCATGATGCAGGTGCTCGAGCAGTCGATCACCGCGACCAAGAGCGTCGATCAGGCGAAGCTCGCCGAGTACATGCACAAGGCCGAGTTCGACACTTTCGTCGGCAAGGTGCGCTTCGCCAAGAACGGCGAGTGGGACCGGCCCCGGATGATGACGGTGCAGTACAGCGGCATCACCGGCAACGACGTCGACCAGTGGAAGAAATCCGGGAAGGTCACGGTGCTCTACCCCACCGAGTACAAGACCGGCGCGCTGAAGGCGCCGTACCACGAGAACAAGAAGTAGCGACCGAGTACTGCCGGCGGGGAAACCCGCCGGTGCCGTCTTACAAGCATGGAAATCTCGACGGCGTTGCTCGCCAACGCCATCATCGCCGGCCTTTTGCTCGGCGGCTTCTACGCCGCGGTCAGCGTCGGCGTCTCGATCTCCTTCGGGATGCTCGACGTGGTGAACATCGCCCACCCGGCTTTCATCATCCTCGGCTCCTACATCGCCTACATCGTCAACGACAGCCTCGGGTTCGACCCGATCGTCGTGTCGCTGGTGCTCTCGCCGCTCTTCTTCCTGCTCGGCATGGCGCTCTACCGGATCTACTACGTCTGTTTCGAGCGCCGCGGGCAGGAGTCGCTGCGCGGCCTCGCCTTCTTCTTCGGCATCCTGTTCATCACCGAGGTCGTGCTGGTCCTCGTCTTCGGCGTGGACTACCGCATGGTGACCACGCGCTACAGCGACGTGACCTTGCGCCTCGGCGAGGTCGATTTCCCGATGCGCCTGGTCGTGCCCTTTCTAGTGTCGGTCTCCATGGTCATCGGCGTGCAGCTCTTTCTCACGCACACTTTTTTCGGCCGCGCCGTGCTCGCGGTCGCACAAGACCAGCTCGCGCTGCGCCTGATGGGCGTGAATCCGGTTCGGGTGAAGGAGCTCGCCTTCGCCATCTCGATCGCGACGGCGGGAGTCGCGGGCGCTTTCCTCATCGTGATCCAGCCGGTGCAACCGGCGATCGGGCGCGAGTACATCGGCCTGGTGTTCGCGGTGTGCGTGCTCGGCGGCATGGGCTCGATCTGGGGGACGCTGCTCGGCGCCTTCGTGCTCGGCATCGCCGAATCGTTCACGTCCACGTTCTTCGGGCCTTCCTGGGCTCCGGCGGTGTCCTTCGGACTTCTCCTCGCGACGCTCGCCTTCAGGCCCTCGGGCCTTCTTGGAAGATGAGCGGCCGATGAGCAACAAGACGTTCACCGTCGTCGCCCTCGCCATTGCGCTCGCGCTCGCCGCGGTGACGCAGCTCATCCCCAACGAATATTTCTTCACGGCGGCGTACACGGTGCTGCTGTTCGTGATCCTCGCCACCGCGTGGAACATCCTCGGGGGATACACCGGCTACGTGAACTTCGGCTCGGCGGCGTTCTTCGCGATCGGCGCCTACACCACGGTGTTTCTCTACAACGCGTTCAAGGCGCCGCTCCTCGTGATGATCGTCGCGGGCACGCTCACGGCGGGCCTCGCGGGGCTGGGCCTGGGCTATCTCACGCTGCGGCTGCGCGGCGTGTTCTTCGCGATCGCCTCGCTCGCCCTCGCGGTCGTCCTGTACGTCTTCATCGTCAACTGGGACTACGTCGGCGGAGCGCGCGGCGCCTACGTGCTCCAGCCCCGTGAGATCCCGTTCGGGCTGCCGCGCTACATCCACCTGATCTACTCGGTGCAGCTCGTCATGGCCGGGCTCGCCATCGTCGTCGCCCGCGCCATAGAACACTCGACCATTGGCCGTGGACTCGCCGCGATCCGTGACGACGAGCTCGCCGCCGAGTGCTCGGGCGTGCCGACGCTCAGGCTCAAGATCTTCTCGACCATGGTGAGCTGCGCCCTGATGGGCATGGCCGGAACCACCTTCCCGTACTATCTCTCCTACGTCGAGCCGAGCTCGGCCTTCAGCCTGTCGTACGCCGTGTACAGCATCGCCATGCCGCTCGTCGGCGGCATGAAGAGCTGGATCGGACCGCTGATCGGCGCGATCCTGCTGGGGAGCATGCAGCAGCTGGTGCAGGTGATGTTCTCCCTCGGGGCATGGAACCTGCTCATCGTCGGCGTGCTGCTCGTCCTTTTTGTCACGCTGGCGCCGAACGGCATCATGGGCTGGGTCGAGAGCTGGCGCCGGCGCAAGGAGCGCTGATGGCGGAAGCCTTGCTGGACGTCTCGGGTGTCACCAAGAGCTTCGGCGGCTTCGTCGCCCTCGACAGCGTGAACTTCGAGGTGCGGGCAGGCGAACGGGTCGGCCTGATCGGGCCCAACGGCTCGGGCAAGAGCACGCTCGTCAACTGCATCGCCGGGACGCTCAGGAACGAGCGGGGCAGCATCCGCTTCCAGGGGCAGGACATCTGCGGCTACCCCGCGCACCGGCGCATCCGCATGGGCCTCGCGCGCAGCTTCCAGATCCCCAAGCCCTTCGCGAGCATGAGCGTGCTCGACAACCTGTGCGTTCCGCTCCTGTACGCCGCGCCGGCGCACCAAGGGCCGAGGCGCGTCCCCGTCGCCGAGGAAGCGAAGCACATTCTCGATCAGGTGGGCCTGGGCGACAAAGCGGGCGCGATGTCCGGCGGCCTCACCCAGGTGGACATGAGGAAGCTCGAGCTCGCGCGGGCGATCGCCGCCAGGCCGAAGCTGCTGATTTCCGACGAGGCGATGGCCGGGCTCTCGGCTTCCGAGGTGGACGAGATCCTGACCCTCCTCCTCGGCCTCAAGGCACAGGGCGTCGCGGTCATCATGATCGAGCACGTCATGCGGGCGGTGATGAAGTTCTCCGAGCGTATCGCGGTGCTGGTCGCCGGGCGCAAGATCGCCGACGGCGACCCGCAGGAGGTCGTCGGCAATCCCGAAGTCGTGAAGGCCTACCTTGGCGAATAGCATCGCGGTCGACAAGCTCTGCGCGGGCTACGGCTCGGTGCAGGTGCTCGACCGCATTTCGCTCGCGGTGAACGACGGGGAGACGGTGACGCTTCTCGGCACCAACGGCAACGGCAAGAGCACGCTCATGAAGTGCATCATGGGCATCGTGCGTCCGAGCAGCGGCAGCGTGCGCGCCGTCATCGACGGCAAGGGGTACGACCTGGTGGGGCGCGCGCCGGAGGAAATCGTCGATCTGGGCATCGCGCTCGTGCCCGAGGGGAGGCGCCTCTTTCCCCGGCTCACCGTGCACGAGAACCTGCTCCTCGGCGCCTATCGGAAGACCGCGCGCGCGGCGATCGCGAAGAACCTCGAATTCTGCTTCGAGACCTTCCCGCGCCTCGCCGAGCGGCGCAGCCAGCTGGCCGGCAGCATGAGCGGCGGCGAACAGCAGATGCTGACCCTCGCGCGCGCGCTCATGACCGCGCCCAAGATCCTTCTCGTGGACGAGCCCTCGGTGGGGCTCGCGCCCATCCTGGTGATCCACACCATCGACAAGATCAAGGAGCTGAAGGAAAGCTACCGGCTCACCGTTCTCATGGCCGAGCAGAATTTCAACCAGGCGATCCGCATCGCCGACCGCGGCTACGTGATCGTGCACGGGCGCATCGAGTACGAAGGCGGCTCGCGCGAGGACCTCGCCAACAACGAGCTGATCCACAAGCTGTACATGGGGCTCTAAAGCGCGATGCCGGACCTGGGCTTCCTCACGCAATCCTCGACCCTGCCGTGGATCCTCGGGGCCGCGGTGCTGTTTACGCTCGGCCTGATCCTCATCCTCGCCGGGCTCACGGCGCTGTTCTCGCTGCATCCCCTGCGCTTCTTGACGCACACGCTCCTCGGCATGCTCCTCATCTCGCTGGGCGTGATCGAGGGAACGATCACCATCGGCGTCCAGGGATACCGCACGCTGACGCAGGAGGAGCTCGCCGCGCGCATCTCGGTGCGCCCCTACGCGCCGCAGCGGTTCAGCGCGAAGCTGCGCTTCCCCGACGGGCGCGAGGCGAGCTACGCGATCTCGGGAGACGAGATCTACCTGGACGCGCGCATCCTCAAGTGGCACCCCCTCGGGAACCTGCTCGGCCTCGCCACCGCCTACGAGCTCGACCGCATCGGCGGCCGCTACCGGGACCTCGAGCAGGAAAAGGGCGCCGCGCGGACGCTGTATACGCTCGGCCGGGAAAAACCCGTCGACCTTTTCGCGCTGACCAAGCGCTTCCCGTATCTCGAGCACTTCGTCGACGCGCAGTACGGCTCGGCGGCCTTCGTCCCGGTGGGCGAGCCCGCGGAGCTCGAGCTGCGCGTTTCCACGACCGGGCTTCTGATTCGGCCCGCGCCGCCGCCCAAGGCGGGCTAGTCGAACAGCTAGTCGAACCTGAGATTGAACTCGCGCACGAACTTGTCCCAGTGCGCGAACTCGCGGCGCACGAACTCGTCCAGCTCTTTCGGCGTCGAGCCGACGATCTCGAAGCCGACAGCGCTCAGCTTCGTTCGCACCTCGGGCTCGCGCAGCGCCGCGGCGAATTCCCGCTGCAGACTGTCGATCACGGATTGCGGCGTCGCCGCGGGGGCGAACACGCCGACCCAGTTGTAGGCCTCGAATCCCGCGAATCCCGATTCCGCCACGGTCGGAACCTGCGGCAGCTGCGGCGCGCGCTGGGGCGAGGTGATCGCGAGGGGCTTCAGCTTCCCCGACGCGAAGTGCGGCCCCAGCAGGTTGAGCGGCAGCGCGCCGTACTGCGCCTGGTTGGCGAGCATCGCCTGGACCGCCGGGAAGCCTCCCTTGAATGCAAGGTGCACGGCTTTCAGGCCCGAGCGGCGGCTGATCTCCTCGCCGACGAGGAAGCTGAGCGTCCCCGCGCCGGGCGAGGCGAAGTTCAAGCTTGCTTGTCCCTTGGCGGCGGCGATGAACTCGGCGAGGTTCGATCCCTTCACGCCCGGGTTCGCGCCGACGATCAGCGGAAAGCGCGCGAGGAGCGTCACCGGCGCGAAATCGCGGAAGGTGTCGTAAGGCAATTCCTTCAGAGCGATCGGGTTGATCGAGTGTGCCGACAGGGCGAGGAGCAGGGTGTGGCCGTCGGGCGGCGCCTTGGCGACGGCGTTGGACGCGATCACCGCCGAGCCGCCGGGCCGGTTCTCGACGACGAATTGCTGGCCGAGACGCTCGGCCATCCTCGGCTGCAGCACGCGCGCGATGAGGTCGGTAGGATCGCCGGGCGCGGAAGGCAGCACCAGCGTGACGGCGCGTGAGGGAAATGTGGTCTGCGCGTGCGAGACAGCCGCAAGTGAGGCCGACAGAACAAGCGCTACGATTCGCATCGCGGTATCTTAACCGGCGCTCATGAAGATCGAAACTCCCGTCCTCATCGTCGGCGGCGGGCCGGTGGGCCTCGCGCTCGCCCTCGACCTCGGCTGGCGCGGCGTCGAGTGCCTGCTCGTCGACGAGCTCGAGCGCGACGGCTACCGCAGCCACCCGCGCGCGAACCTCATCAACTCGCGCACCATGGAGTTTTGCCGGCGCTGGGGCGTCGCCGCGCGCGTGAAGGAGGTCGGCACGCCGCCCGACTACCCGCACACGGCGATGTACGTCACCAGCATGCGCGGGCAGCTGATCGCGCGCATCGAGCGTCCCGGGCACGGCGGGGACAAGCCGATCGCCTTCACGCCCGAGCCGCCGCAGCGCTGCAACCAGATCTGGTTCGATCCGGCGCTGCGCGAGCGCGCCGAGGGCTTCCCCTCGGTGAAGCTGCGCTATCGCTGGCGCTTCGATTCGTTCGTGCAGGATGCGACCGGCGTCACCTCCGGCGTGACCGACATCGCCACGGGCGATACACACACGATCCGCTCGGCGTTCCTCGCCGCCTGCTGCGGCGGCCGGAGCCCGATCCGGCGCCTGCTCGGTATCGATGCGAGCGAAGGCGAGGTGCTCGGCGCGCCGCTCAGCGTCTACTTCCGCGCGAAGAATCTCTGGGACTACCACGACAAGGGCAAGGGCGTGCTGCATTTCATCGTTGGGCCCACGGGCGTGTGGGCGACGCTCAATTCGCTGAACGGCGGCGAGCTGTGGCGCGTGACGCTGCACGGCGGCGCGAAGGCGCACGGAACACCGGAAATCCTCGATCACAAAGCGATCCTGACCCGCA
Source organism: Gammaproteobacteria bacterium (assembly GCA_041499545.1). Taxonomy (GTDB): domain Bacteria; phylum Pseudomonadota; class Gammaproteobacteria; order Burkholderiales; family SG8-39; genus VBDM01. The sequence continues at coordinate 6,827 of JBGQKK010000133.1, forward strand.
TCGTCGGCTGCGAATTTCCCTACGAGCTGATCTCGATCAGCCCCTGGGTGAGAAGGAAGCTCGTCACCGCCGCCTACCGCCACGGCCGCGTATTCCTCGCCGGCGACTGTGCGCACCAGAACACCCCCACCGGCGGCTACGGCATGAACACCGGCGTGGGGGACGCGGTCGATCTCGGCTGGAAGCTCACGGGAAGCGTTCAGGGCTGGGCGGGCCCTGCGCTCCTCGATTCATACGATGCCGAGCGGCGGCCGGTCGCGCTGTGCAACGTCGAGGAGGCGACGCGCAACTTCCAGCTGCGCAGCTTCGCCGCGATTCCGGAATTGATGGAGTCGTCGCGCGCGGGCGAGGCGCAGCGCGCTCGTCTCGGCGCCGAGATCCTCAGGAACACCAGCCGCGAGCTGCTGTCAGACGGTATTGCCATGGGCTACCGCTACGATGATTCGCCGATCGTCTGCCCGGACGGCAGCACGCCGCCGCCGCTCTCCGTCACCGAGTACGCGCAGACGAGCTTTCCGGGAGCGCGCGCGCCGCACGCGCCGCTGCGAGACGGCCGCTCGACGCTCGATCTCTTCGGAAAGGCTTTCGTCCTGCTGCGCCTTGGGCGCAAGGCGCCGGAAGTGGGCGCCGTGAAAGACTCGGCGAAGCGGCGCGGCGTCCCGCTCGAAGTCGCGGCGATCGACGATGCGGCCGCGTGCTCCGCGTACGAAAGAAAGCTCGTGCTGGTGAGGCCGGACGGCCATGTCGCCTGGCGCGGCGACGCTCTTCCCGAGGCCGAGGCGCTGATTGCGCGGGCCACCGGATGGATTTAGCATTGGGTCAAGGAGGCTAATCCCATGATCAAGAAGCTGCATCACAACGCCTACCGCTGCCGCGACTCCGAGGAGACGCGCAAGTTTTACGAGGAGTTTCTCGGACTGCGCCTCGCGGGGACGCTCGAGATCACCGAGACCAAGACCGGGCGCGACACCCACGCGCTGCACACTTTCTACGAGCTCGGCGACGGCTCTTACCTCGCCTTCTTCGAGGTTCCGGACAGTCCCTTCCAGTTCAAGCCGCAGCACGACTACGACCTGCACATCGCGCTCGAGGTCGAGCGCCCCGTGCTCGAGAAGAAGCTCGCCGAGGGCAAGGCGCGCGGCATCGAGTCGCGCGGCATCGCCGACCACAAGTTCATCAACTCGATCTA
>JBGQKK010000134.1:0-8009 GCA_041499545.1 Gammaproteobacteria bacterium
AGCCGTATTCCAGACAAAGCAGCCGGTGGTGATCTTCCCGGCCTCGGGCACCGGCGCCTGGGAAGCGGCGCTCGTCAACACGCTCTCGCCCGGCGACCGCGTGCTGATGTTCGAGACCGGGCATTTCGCGAGCCTGTGGAACAAGATGGCGACCAAGCTCGGGCTTTCGGTCGATCTCGTGCCCACCGACTGGCGCCGCGGCGTCGATCCGGCGGCGGTCGAGGCGAAGCTCAAGGAAGACCGCGCCCACGCGATCAAGGCGGTGTGCGTGGTGCACAACGAAACCTCCACCGGCGCGACGAGCCGCATCGGCGCGATCCGCCGCGCGATCGACGCCGCCGGGCACCCGGCGCTCTACATGGTCGACACCATCTCCTCGCTCGCCTCGATCGACTACCGCCACGACGAGTGGGGCGTGGACATCACCGTCGCCGGCTCGCAAAAGGGATTGATGCTGCCTCCGGGCCTGTCGTTCAATGCGGTGAGCGAAAAGGCGCGCAAGGCCTCCCAGGGCGCCAAGCTGCCGCGCTCCTATTGGAGCTGGGACGAGATGCTCTCGAACAACAAGACGGGATACTTCCCGTACACGCCGGCGACCAATCTCCTCTACGGCCTGCACGAATCTCTGCAGATGCTCCGGGATGAAGGGTTGCCCAACGTATTTGCGCGCCACGCGCGCCATGCCGAGGCGACGCGGCGCGCGGTGCGCGCCTGGGGCCTGGAGATCCTGTGCAGCGTGCCCGAGGAGTATTCGAACTCGCTCACCACGGTGATGATGCCCGCGGGCCACGACGCCGACCGGCTGCGCAAGATCATCCTCGAGGCCTACGACATGTCGCTCGGCACCGGCCTCGGGCGCCTCGCCGGAAAAGTGTTTCGCATCGGGCACCTCGGTGATTTCAACGACCTCGCTCTCGCCGGCACGCTCGCCGGCGTCGAGATGGGCCTCGAGCTCGCCGGAGTGCCTCACAAGAAGGGCGGCGTGCTCGCGGCCTTCGAGCATCTCACCGAGAGCGCTCGCGCCCCGTCCCGCAAAGTCGCTTAACACCGAGGAGGAGTCATGAAACTGTCGCGCACGGCCGCTTGGGCGGCCATTCCGTTCGCCATCGTCACAAATGCTGCGGCGCCCGCTTATGCCGCCTGGGAGCCGACCAAGCCGGTCGAGATCGTCGTCGCCGCCGGCGCGGGCGGCGCGTCCGACCAGATGGCGCGGATGATGCAGGCGGCGATCCAGAAGAACAAGCTGATGAAGCAGCCTATGGTGGTGTCGCTGAAAGGCGGCGCCTCGGGCGCCGAGGCGCTGATGTACATGAAGTCGGGCGCGGGCGACGCCAACCGAGTGCTCATCGCCTACTCGCTCATCTACATGCTGCCGATCTCGGCGAAGATCCCGTTCAACTGGCGCGAGCTGACGCCGGTGGCGGTGGTCGCGCTCGACCAGTTCGTGCTCTGGGACAACACCACGTTGCCCCACGCGAACGTCAAGGACTTCATCGCGGCTGCCAAGTCCGCCAACCCGCCGTTCAAGATGGGCGGCACGGGCTCGCGCCGCGAGGACCAGGTGCTCTCCGTCTTCGTCGAGAAGAAGACGGGCGCGAAGTTCGCCTACCTGCCCTACAAGTCGGGCGGCGAGGCGGCGACCCAGCTGGTCGGCAACCACACCCAGGCGAACGTCAACAACCCCTCGGAGAACCTCGAGGTGTGGCGCGCCGGGCAGGTGCGCGCGCTGTGCGTCTTCGACAAGGAGCGCATCCAGTACAAGACCAAGGTCACCGACAAGCAGTCCTGGAACGACATCCCGACCTGCAAGGAAGAGGGACTGGATGTGCAGTACCTGATGCTGCGCGCGATGTTCCTCCCGGGGAAGGCGACTGCCGAGCAGAAGGCGTTCTACGTCGATCTGTTCAGGAAGGTGTCGCAGACCTCCGACTACAAGGACTACATGGAAAAGCAGGCGCTGAAGCCGGTGTTCCTCACCGGCGACGCGATGCTCAAGTTCCTCGAGGAAGACGACGCGCTCAACAAGAACCTGATGATCGAAGCCGGGTTCGACAAGTGAATGGCTGACCCGGCCGAGGAACCGCGCGCGGTCGCGAGCACGCGCGCGGTCGACATCGTCGTTTCCGTCCTGCTTGCCGCCTTCGCGGGGCTGATGGCTTTCGACAACTGGCGCAGCGGCGCCGGCTGGGCCTCGGACGGACCGAAGGCGGGCTACTTCCCTTTCTACCTCTCGCTCCTCCTCGGTGCGGCCAGCCTCTACGGCCTCGTCAAGGCGTTTCTCCATCGCGCTGGCGCAGGGTCGTCCTTCGTCAACCGCGACCAGCTGCGCCGCGTGATGCAGGTGCTGGTGCCGACGTTTTTCTTCTGCCTCTTCACGCAGTGGCTCGGCCTGTACGTGGCGAGCTTCCTCCTCATCGCGGGCTTCATGCGCTGGGTCGGCGAGATCGCGTGGTGGAAGTCGGTCCTAACGAGCTTCCTCTTCGCAGTCGCCATGTTCGTGACTTTCGATCTCGCCTTCGACGTGATCATGCCGAAGGGCCCGCTCGAAGCCCTGCTCGGGTTCTAGCACCATGGAAGCGTTCGGCCTCCTGCTGCACGGCTTCGAGGTGCTGCTCACTTTCAAGACGCTGTCCCTGATGATGCTGGGCCTGGTGCTCGGCATCTTCGTCGGCGTGCTGCCGGGCCTCGGCGGTCCGAACGGCGTCGCGATCCTGCTGCCGCTCACCTTCACCATGGATCCGACCTCGGCGATCGTGATGCTCTCGTGCATCTACTGGGGAGCGCTGTTCGGCGGCGCGATCACCTCGATCCTGTTCAACATCCCCGGCGAAGCCTGGTCGGTGGCGACGACCTTCGACGGCTACCCGATGGCGCAGCAGGGCAAGGCGGCGGAAGCGCTCACCGCGGCCTTCACCTCGTCCTTCATCGGCTCCTTCGTGGCGGTGCTGCTCATCACTTTCCTCGCGCCGGGCATCGCCTCGTTCGCGCTGCGCTTCGGGCCGCCGGAATTCTTCGCCGTCTACTTCCTCACCTTCTGCTCCTTCGTCGGCCTGGGCCGCGAGGAGAAGCACAAGACCGTCATCTCCATGGCGCTCGGCCTGCTGCTCACCGCCATCGGCATGGACACGGTGTCGGGGCAGCTGCGCATGACCTTCGGCTCGGACAACCTGTTGCGCGGCATCAACTTCCTGGTCGCGGTCATCGGTCTGTTCGGCATCAGCGAGATCCTGCTGACCATGGAAGAGCGTCTCGCGCTGCGCGGCCACGCGGCCAGGATCAGCCTGCGCGTGGTGCTCAGGGTTTGGGCAGAGCTGCCGCGGCATTGGGTCACGCTGCTGCGCTCTTCCTTCATCGGATGCTGGCTGGGCATCACCCCGGGCGGCGCCATCGCCGCCTCCTTCATGGGCTACAACCTCGCCAAGCGCTTCTCCAAGGACAAGGAGGGCTTCGGCAAGGGACGCATCGAGGGCGTGTTCGCGCCCGAGACCGCGGCGCACGCCTCCGGCACCGCGGCGCTGCTGCCGATGCTCGCGCTCGGCATCCCCGGATCGGGCACGGCGGCGATCCTGCTCGGCGGCCTCATGGTGTGGGGACTCAACCCCGGTCCGCTGCTCTTCGTCGAGCACAAGGATTTCGTCTGGGGACTGATCGCCTCGATGTACCTCGGCAACCTGGTCGGCCTAGTGATGGTGCTCTCCACCGTGCCTCTCTTCGCCGCGGTGCTGCGCGTGCCCTTCGCGGCGATCGCGCCGATGATCGTCGTGTCCTGCGCCGTGGGCGCCTACGCGATCCAGAACGCCATGTTCGACATCTGGCTGATGCTGCTCTTCGGCGTGGTCGGCTACGTGTTCAAGAAGATCGGCGTTCCGCTCGCGCCGTTCACGCTCGCGCTCGTCCTCGGCAACCGCGCCGAGGATTCCTTCCGCCTCTCGATGATCGGATCGGCGGGCGATATGCGGGTGTTCTGGTCGAACGGCCTGGTCGGCTCGATCGCCACGCTCGCGCTCGTGCTCCTCTTCTGGCCGCTCCTGTCCGCGGCGGCCGAACGGATTCGCGGAGCCTGGGTCAAATCCCCGACATAGACATTCCATGCCCGGCGAAATCCTCCTCGCGCGCGAAGGCGACATCGCGACCGTCACGCTCAGCAACCCCGGCAAGCTGAACGCGCTCGACCTCGCCATGTGGAAGCGCCTGGGTGTCGTGATGCGCGAGCTCGACGCGGACAAGCGCTTGCGCTGCGTTGTCGTGCGCGGCGCGGGCGTCGAGGCCTTCGCCGCGGGCGCCGACATCTCCGAGTTCGAGAAGACCCGGAACAATTCGAAGGTCGCGCGCAAGTACGGCGAGCAGCTCGAGAAGACCATGGGCGCGATCGGCGGCTGCCGTCATCCGATCGTCGCCATGATCCACGGCGCCTGCGTCGGCGGCGGCATGGAGATCATCTCGCAATGCGACCTCCGCATCTGCGGTGCCTCGAGCCGCTTCGGTATCCCGATCGCGAAGCTCGGGCTGGTCGTCGGCTACGTCGAGATGCAGGGCCTCATCGAGCTCATCGGCCGCGCCGCTGCGACGGAGATCCTGCTCGAAGGCCGGATCCTGAACGCCGCCGAGGCGAAGGACATGGGCCTGGTGAACCGCGTCGTTCCCGACGACAAGGTCGAGGAAGAGGCGATGGCCGCGGCGCGGCGCATCGCCGCCGGCGCGCCGCTCGTCGCGCGCTGGCACAAAAAGTTCGCGCGGCGCCTCGCTCAAGCCCGCCCGGTCGGCAAGACCGAGCGCAACGAAGCCTACGCCTGCTACGACACCGAAGACTTCCGCGAGGGCGTCGCTGCGTTCCTCGGCAAGCGCAAGCCCGAATTCAAGGGAAAATGAATTTGAACGCATTTCACCCGAGGACCTCTAAGCTGGTGGGGAGCCTCCAACGGAGACCGAAGGAACAATCATGCGCATGACCATCATTGCAAGTCTGCTCGCTTTCAGCGTTGCCGGAATCGCCTATGCCGCCGACGACAGCCTCGACAAGGCCGCGAAAAAGACCGGAGAGAACTTCGGCGAGCTGCTGAAAGGCATGGGCCAGGAAGTGAAGAAGACCGGGATCGGCAACGAGGCGAAGAAGGACGACAAGAAGGCGGCGAAGCAGGCCGACAGCAAGCCCAAAGAAGACAAAAAGTAGTCCCTCAGGCGCCGAACAGCGCCCCGAACCTTTCCCGTCCCTTGGGCGTGATGTGGACGACGCGGGAGCGGCGCTGGCGCTGGATCCATCCGCGCGAAACGTAGAGCTGCAGCAGGGCATCGCCCAGCGCGCCGCCGAGGTGCGCGCGCCGCTCGGTCAGGTCGACGCAGGCCCGCGCGAACGTTCGGCGGGACCGGCGCGCCTGGTCGAGATCCACCCCGAGCGCCGCCAGCTTTTTCTCACCGAGCGCCGTAACGGCGAAGTCCCGTCCGTCCGCCGCCAGCCACCGGGCTTTCAGCATTCCCTCGAGAACCTTCACCGCCGTCTCGCCGGCGAGGTGCCCGTAGCAAGTCCGGCAGTGGAGAAACTGCACTGGCACGGCGGGAGACGGCAGCGGTGGGCGCGGCGAACGCGGCCGGGACGAGACGCCCAGCGACGCCATTGCCTCGATCGCGCTCGCGACTTCCGCGCTCGCGATCTTGAAATAGCGGTGGCGCCCCTGCACCTCGGCGGCGAGCAGGCCGCCGCGGACCAGCTTGGCGAGATGCCCGCTCGCCGACTGCGCCGAGATGTTCGCGCAATAGGCGAGCTCCCCCGCGGGCCGCGTGGTGCCGTCGATCAAGGACCAGAGAATCCTGGCGCGCGCCGGATCGGCGAGCAGGCCGGCGACGCGGGGGAGGTCCGGGGCGTCATCCATATTTCATCTCTCCGTGAAACATGCATGTTACTCCGGGCGCACAATGCTGTCCATTCCGACCCAAGGAGCAGACCATGCCGGCCGACACGCTCGAGAAGCTCAACGCAGTCTACATCGATTCGGTCCAGCGCTCGGACGTGCGCTGGTTCGAGGAGCACCTCGCCGAGGATTTCCTCAACAGCAATCCGGATTGCTCGCTCGTCGATCGCGACGGCTTCCTCGAGCTGATCGGGAAGCCGGCGACTTTCTCGAATTTCCGGGCGGAGGATGTTCGCATCCGCGTCTTCGGCGAGGTCGCGGTCATCCACGGACGCACAAGGTATACGAAGGCCGACGGACGCGAGGCGGCGGGACGCTACACCGATGTCTGGGCGCGGCGCGAGGGCCGCTGGCTTTGCGTCGCCGCCCACGTCGCCCGCGGCTGAGCTAGTCTACGGGGCCCGTGCCCCGCTCCCAGCTCGATCACATCGTTGTGACCGCCGCCTCGCTCGAAGAGGGCGTCGCCTACGTGCGCGGCGAGTTGGGCGTCGTGCCGCAAGCGGGCGGCGAGCATGTCCGCATGGGCACGCACAACTGCCTGCTCAAGCTCGGCGAGGAGCTCTATCTGGAAGTCATCGCCCCGAACCCCGGCGCTCCACGACCGGACCGTCCTCGCTGGTTCCAGCTCGACGACCCGGACTCGGTCAAAGCGCCGCGCCTGGCAACCTGGGTGGCGCGCTGCGACTACATCCATGCCCTCGCACCGGCGTCTCTGGGGAAGATCGAAACGATGACCCGAGGAAGCTTCCGGTGGCTCATCACGATCCCAGAGGACGGCAAACTCCCGCTTCAAGGCATCGCGCCCTCGCTGATCGAATGGCGATCCGAGACCCATCCCGCGCAAGGGCTGAAGGATCTAGGGTGCTCGCTCGTCCGATTCGAGGGTTTTCACCCCCAACCCGAGACGGTGACGGGCATGCTGCGGTCGATCGGGTTCAAAGGCGAGTTCCCGGTGTCACGGGGCGAGGCGCCGCGCCTCGTCGCCCACGTTCAGACTTCGGCCGGACCGCGTCGCCTGGGCTAGCCAGGCCCGGCGCCCGGGACGATTCCCGGCGCGAGGCCGTAGCAGTGGTCCGAGATCTCGCCGGGCTTGCACCACCACACGCGCTCGCGCCCGGCGTGGTCGACGCAGTGCTCGAACGCGCGGCGGATCATGCGCAGCCGGAACGGCTGGCCGAACACGTACGGGTGGATCGACACGTTCATCACCAGCGGATGGCGCTCGCTCTGCTCGAGCATCTCGTCGAACTGCGCGACGATCATGTCGCAGAAGTCGCTCGCGTCCTGCTTGCGGTGGATCACCACCTGCGAGTCGTTGAGCTCGATCGGGTAGGGCACCGAGAGTATCGGCCCGGAGCGCGTGCGCATCCACACCGGCTGGTCGTCCATCGGCCAGTCCATGAGGTAGGCGTAGCCCAGCTCCTTGAGGAGGTCGGGGGTGTTGGCGGTCTCGTAGGCGCCCGCCCCCATCCAGCCCTTGGGGGGCTTGCCTTCATGACGGGCGATGGTTTCGGTGACCTCGCGCAGGAGACGCTCCTCGTCGGGCTGCGACAGCCCGCGCAGGTTCTCGGCGTTGGTGCGGCCGTGCGCCACGACCTCGTCGCCGCGCTTGCGGATCGCGTCCATGATCTGCGGCGCGGTGTCGTAGAGCAGGCTGTTGCAGTTGTGTCCCGCCGGCAGATCGAGCTCGTCGAGCAGGTCGAACAGCCGCCAGATGCCGATGCGGTTGCCGTAGTCGCGCCAGGAATAGTTGCGATGCGTCTGCGGCTCGCCGGTCTTGGCCGGGTCGTGCCCCAGCCCCGCGGCGGCCGGCCTTCGTGCCGCGCGATGGTCTCGGTGACCTCGCGCAGGATGCGCTCCTCGTCGGGCTGCCACAGGCCGCGCAGGTTCTCCGCGTTGGTGCGGCCGTGCGCCACGACCTCGTCGCCGCGGCGGCGGATCGCATCGGTGATCTGCGGCGCGTGCTCGTAGATGAGGCTGTTGGTGCAATGCCCCGCGGGTAGCTGGAGCTCATCGAGAAGGTCGAACAGCCGCCAGATGCCGATGCGGTTGCCGTAGTCGCGCCACGAGTAGTTGCTATGGGTCTGCGGCTCGAAAGCGAAC
>JBGQKK010000135.1:0-8000 GCA_041499545.1 Gammaproteobacteria bacterium
CAAGCCGCTCGACGTCATCTCGTTCCCGCCCGGGGCGATCCGCCGGTTCATGAACGTCACGCGCGGCCCGAAGAACAAGCTCTCGACCCTGATGTTCGTCATCGGCGGCAACGGGCCGAGCTCCGAGTTTACGACTAAGTCGATGCGGGAGATCGAGGCGGCGGGCGCGATGCCGCCGCAGGCGAGGCGACGTTCGCGATAGTCTGGTCTACGCGTCGCACCCCGCCCGGGGGGCGGCGCGTCCGCCCTTCATCCCTAGATCCTGAAGGATCGTGCATTTCGGCGCCGGACCGTCGGCGCATGCGGAGGTGCACGCGTCCACGAACCGAGACAGGCCGCGCTCCAGGTCCAGCAGCTCGAGCATTTTTCCCCTAACGGTTTTGAGGTGCTCCTGCGCGATGTCTCGGGCTTCGAGGCAGGCGCGTGAGCGCCCGTCCGCCAGCGAAACAATCGCGCGCGTCTGTTCGATGGTGAAGCCGAAATCGCGGCAGCGCCGGATGAAGCCGAGCAGCTCTATGGCGGAAGCGTCATACGTCCGATGGCCGCTCGAGCGCCTCTTCGCCCTTGGAATGAGGCCGATCTCCTCGTAGTACCGGATGGTGGGAACGCTGCACCCGGCGGCCCGGGCGAGCTCGCCGATGCGGAATGAATTTGCTGCGCTTGGCTCTTCTCTCATTTTGGGCTTGCATCTCAAGTGACTTGAGGTCTTAGAGTCGGCCGCGCATCGGACGTTCCATTTCAAAAAAGGAGTTGCCCATGAAATTGTTGAAGCTTGTCGTTGCAGGTATTTCTCTCGCGCTCGCCGGTGTCGCCGCCGCCTCTCCCTGGCGGGCGTACGACGAGAGTGTCTTCAAGGCGGCGCAATCCGCCGGCAAGCCCGTCTGCTCGAGATCCACGCCGACTGGTGCGGCGAATGCCGGATGCAGGAGAAGGTCCTCGGCAGGCTGAGCGGCGAGCCCGCCTATGCGAGCCTGGTGCGCCTGCGCATCGATTTCGACACGCAGAAGGACCTCGTGAAATCGTTCGGCGCACGCAAGGAGAGCACGCTCGTCCTGTACAAGGGAGACAGGGAAGTCGGCCGCGCGGTCGGCATCACCAGCGAGGCGAAGATCAGGGAGCTTCTGGGGAAGGCGATCTAAGGCGCGCCATGGGGACCCTCTTCCTCGGCCTGGTCGCGGGAACGCTCACGACTCTCTCGCCCTGCGTCCTGCCGATTCTGCCGATCGTCCTTATCGGTGCGCTCGGGCAGCGCCGCTGGGGCCCGCTCGCGTTGATCGGGGGCCTGGTCCTCTCCTTCACCGCGCTCGGGCTGCTCGTCTCCGGCGCCGCCCGGGCGTTCGACATTCCGTCCGATTCCATACGCACGGCATCGGCAGCGCTGCTGCTGCTGTTCGGTCTCGTGCTTCTGAGCACGGCGCTCCAGAGGCGGTTCGCGGCGCTGAGCGCTCCGCTCTCGAACGCTCTGAACAACGTCGCCGGCCGCTTCGCTCCCCAAGGCGTGCAAGGCCAGTTTCTGCTGGGCGCCTTGCTCGGCGCGATCTGGACGCCTTGTTCCGGCCCGACGCTGGGGGCCGCGATCGCGCTCGCCGCGAGCGGCGAGACCGTGCTCAAGGCCGGAGCGGTGATGCTCGCGTTCGGAATCGGGGCCGCAACTCCTCTTCTTCTCCTCGCCTACGGCTCGCGTGAGACGATGAAAGCACGGCGAGCGCTCCTCGCCTCCTTCGGTCGAATCGCAAACCCGGTGCTCGGCGCGCTGCTGGTCGCGGTCGCGGTCCTGATCCTGCTCGGACTGGACAGAAGCCTCGAAGCCATCCTGGTCGGCGCGACGCCGGACTGGCTCCTCGAGCTGACGACGCGGTTTTAGGGCGGAGTCGGCGCTAACCGACGTGCTTAAGGCGCGCTAGGCGGCCCGATCCTTCGGCCGGGGCAACGCCGGCGCGCTCCTGATGAGAGCGCGGCCCGGATAGTCGCGGCGGCAATGGGCCACGATCTCCTCGACGAACTGTTCCGCGTATGGGGGCAGGAACCGCCGCGGATCCCAGCAGACGCTCGCCCATCTCCCGATCGACGCTCCGCGATGAACCAGCGGCACGGCGCGGACCGTGCCTCGGGGCACTCGTGCGTTCGAGGGAACGATCGCGATCCCGTAGTCGGTCGCGGCCAGCGCCAGGAGCGTGTGAGGGGCCGCGCTTTCCAGGAGCACGCGCGGCCGGAGGTGCGCGGTCTGGCAAGCGGCATCGAACCACTCGCGCGATCCAAAATCGCGGCGCAACAGCAGCAGCGGCTCGTCGGCCAGCTCGTAGATTTCCAGCGTGGCCCGGCGGCCCAACCGGTGTTCGGGCGACAGCGCCGCGAGCACGTGCATGGGATAGAGCAGCCGGGCTTGAAAGCGCGCATCGACCGGAGCCAGCGCCAAGTGCACATCGCCGCGATCGAGGCGGCCGGGGAGCCGAGCGCCGCCGTCTTCCACGAGATGGATCTCCACGCCGGGGTGGCGACGCCCGTACCGGGTCAGGAAACCCGCGAGCAAATTCTCGATCACTTGCAGCGTGGCGCCGACCCGGAGTATTCCTGTTTGCCCGGTCTTGAGCGAGCGAGCGCGCTCGCCGAGCGATTCGGCTTCCGCCAGCAGGCGACGGCTGCGCCGCAGCAGGTCTTCACCCTCCGATGTGAGCTGCACGCGGCGACCGATCCGGTCGAACAGCAGCACTCCCAATTCAGCTTCCAGCGCGTGGATTTGCCGGGAGAGGGCCGGCTGGCTCAAATTCAAGCCCACGGCCGCCCGGGCGAAGCCGCCGGCGTCGGCGATGGCGGCGAAGGCGCGCAGGTGACGAAAGTTCATGCTGGCACGATAACAATTTTGCATAGATCCTAGCACGATAAATGCATTGGATGTATCAGATCGTAATGCTTAACATTCAGACCGGTCTGGATCCCCGGTTGAAAGGGGTCGCAACAAGATGCAGCAGCACCAGGAGAGAATGCCATGAGGCTGAAACTGATTGTTCCGCTCGTTGCAGCGATCTACTCGTTCGCCTCGGGGGGCGCGCTTGCCCACGAAGAGAGCAAGTCGGCAGCGAAGCCGGAAAAACTTGGTCGAGTTCTTTTCAAGACCTCGTGCACGCCGGAAGCGCAGAAGCAGTTCGAGCGCGCGCTGGGGATGCTGCATTCGTTTTTCTTTCCGGAGACGGTGAAGGCATTCACGGCGATTCCCGAGACCGATCCGGGCTGCGCGATCGCCTATTGGGGCATCGCGGTAAGCACGCGGCCCAATCCGCTGGTGGGACCGTTCGACGCTGCGACCTTGAAGCGCGGGCTCGATGCGGTCGAGAAGGGCAAAGCGATCGGCGCCAAGACCCAACGCGAGCGTGACTGGCTTGCCGCGATCGAGGAGTTCTACAAGGACTTCGACAAGATCGACCAGGACACGCGCAGCAAGAACTACGAGAAGGCGATGGAGGCGCTCGTCAAGAAGTATCCCAATGACGTCGAGGCGAAGATCTTCTACGCGCTCGCGCTGAACGAAACCTTCGACCACAAGACCATGGACAACCTGGAAAAGGCCGTCAAGATCCTCGAGCCGCTCGACAAGAAATATCCGGACCATCCGGGCATCACCCACTACCTCATCCACAGCTACGACTTCGCGCCGATCGCGAAACGCGGGGTGCCCGCCGCGAACAAGTACGCGAAGATTGCGCCGTCGGCGCCGCACGCGCAGCACATGCCTTCGCACATCTACTCGATGGTCGGCATGTGGCAAGAGTCGATCGCTTCGAACCTGAGCTCGATCGCAGTGGCCAATGAATACTCCGCGAGGACAAAACTCGACGGCACGCTCGCGGGCGTACCGCACTCGCTGGACTTCATGGTGTACGCCTACCTTCAGCTGGGGCAGGACGCGAAGGCGAAGGCGCTGATCGAAGAAAGCGCCGCGATCAAGAAAGTCGTGGGCCCGGTCTCGGCAGGCAACACGGCCCGCGCCGCGGTGCCCGCACGCTACATGCTCGAGCGTCAGGACTGGAAAAGCGCGGCGCAGCTCCAGCCGCTGGGCACCCCATTCCCGCCCGCGGAGGCAATCACGCATTTCGCCCGGGCGCTCGGGGCCGCGCGCAGCGGCGACTTCGGTGCCGCGCAGGCCGATATCGCGAAACTGAAGGAGCTGCGCGAAGGGCTGGGAAAGGCAAATCAGTCGTATTGGGCCGAGCAGGTGGAGGTGCAGATCCTCGGCGCCCAGGCCTGGGTTGCGTATGGCCAGGGGAACAAGGACGAGGCACTCAGGTTCATGAATGCCGCCGCCGATCTCGAAGACGGGAGCGCGAAGCACGTCGCGATGGAGAACCGCCTGTACCCGATGCGCGAGCTGCTCGCCGACATGCAGATGCAACAAGGCGAATCTGCAGCGGCGCTGAAGACGTACGAAACATCGATGCGGGCCGCGCCGATGCGGCTGCGCGGCTTCTACGGTGCCGCCAAGGCGGCTGAGGCGGCAGGCGATAAGAAAAAAGCGGCGGTGTATTTCAGCCAGCTTGCGCGTCTCACCCGTACTGCCGACGGCGACCGAGCCGAAGTGCGCGAAGTGCGGCAGCACCTCGCGAGCAAGTAGCAGCCAGGCCAGGACACCGCCGGCCGATGCCAGGCCGGCGGCGGTATTCTTGCCGGGATTCGCGCAACCATGCGCGCAACTATGCGATTTGCCAAATTGACCGCGGCCACATTGATTGCTGCCGGGCTGACGCTCGTGCCGGGCGTCGGCATCGCAGATCCGGGCGAGGACGACTCCGCCGCAGCGAAGCTCGATCCGGACTACGCCGCGGGCAAACAGGCGATCGAGGCGAAGAACTGGAGCGCCGCGATCAAGTCGCTTTCCTCCGCCGCGCTACGAGACACCCGCAATGCCGATATCCAGAACTATCTCGGCTACGCCTATCGGCACACGGGTCGGTTCGACCTCGCGTTCAAGCATTACGAGCGCGCGCTCCAGCTCAACCCCAGGCACCGCGGCGCGCACGAGTACGTCGGCGAAGCGTATCTGATGGTGAACAAGCTCGCGAAAGCCGAAGAGCACCTCGCCGCGTTGCAGAACATCTGCCTGCTTCCCTGCGAGGAATACGAGGATCTGAAAAAGACGATCGCCGACTATCGGAAGCGCGCGGACAAGTAACTTTCCTACCCGACGTACTTTCGCAGGAACTCCAGCGAGCGTGACCGCGCGAGCTTGGCGCTCTCGGCGTGATACGAGCTGCCGACGTCGCGGTTGAACGCGTGCCCCGCGGGGTAGGTGAAGGACGTGACCTCAGGGTGCTCGCCGAGGAATTTCTTGACGCCGTCGATCGGGATCCCCTGGTCGGCCTCGCCCCAGTGGCACATCACCGGGCACTTCGGCTTCTCGCCGGAGTTCGCGGTGATGCCCCCGCCGTAGTAGGTGACCGCGGCCGCGATGCCGGCAAGGCGCGAGGCGGCCATCCATGACACGGTCCCGCCCCAGCAGTAGCCGACGATGCCGACCTTGCCCGCGGACTTGACGTTGTCCCTGGCCGCGCCCGCGTCGTTCATGACCTTGTCCCACTGCATCTTGGGGATGAACGCGCGGCCGCGCTCGATGTCGGCCGGGGCGTAGCCGATGTCCAGGCCGCGCTCGACCCGGTCGAAGAAGGCCGGCGCGATCGCCAGATAGCCCTCCGCGGCATAGCCGTCGGCGACGCTCTTGACATGGCTGTTGACCCCGAAGATCTCCTGCACCACGATCAGGGCCCCGCGCGGCTTGCCCTTGGGCTCGGCGCGGTAGGCGGAGAGCTTGTGGCCGTCACCGGCGGTCAGTTCGATCATCTTCCCCATTCTCGTTTTCTCCTCTGGCTTTTGCGGAGCGCAAAGTGTACTGGGTTCTTTGGCATAATGTTGCCGTACCCGATTTGAGGAGCGCGCCATGCCCGTGACCGAGCTCAATCACTTTCTGATCCGCGCCAACAACCTCGAGCGCACCAAGGATTTCTACTGCAAGGTGCTGGGTTTCGAGGTGATGCCGCGACCCGATTTCCCGTTCCCCGGCTACTGGCTGGGCGCGAACGGCAAGATCCAGGTCCACATGGCCCAGGCCGGCGTGCCGAACTCGCAACTCTACTACCTAGGCAGCCCGAAGAACGCGGCGAAGGACAATTCCGGCGTGATCGATCACGTCGCGTTTCTCGCCACCGACCCTGACGGGTTCGTGAAGCACCTGAAAGCGCTCGGTGTGCCCTGCAGGCCGCGTAACTTTCCCGAGTCGCAGCTCTACCAGCTCTTCATCAAGGACCCGGACGGCCTCACTATCGAGCTGAATTTCTTCGGCATCACGAAAGCGCCCGATTGGGGCGGCGAGGACTACTCGAAGATGCCCAGGGCCACGAAGAAACCGGCGAAGAAGGCCAAAGCCGTCGCTTGATGAACGCGCCCGTCCGGAAAAGCGCTGCGCCGAGCTTCGCCGGCGTGTCCTACGCGGAAGCGATCGAGCGGGCGCGCGGCCTGGTTCCGGCGCTCCGCGGCCGCGCCGCCGCCGCGGAAGCCGCGCGCGAGATGCCCGCGGAGACCCTCGCCGAGCTGCACGCTACGGGCCTGCTGCGCACGCTGCAGCCCAAGCGCTGGGGCGGCATGGAGTTCGACTACGTCGGCTACGTGGATTTTCCGATGGAGCTCGCGCGCGGCGACGCTTCGGTGGGATGGAACCTCGCGAACCTGCAGATACACCACTGGATGCTCGCCCTGTACGACGAACGCGCGCAAGAGGAAGTCTGGGGCGCGAATCCCGATGCCCTGATCGCCTCCGGCATCGCTTTCCCGCAAGGCAGCGGCGGGAAGGCCGAAGGCGGCTTCGTCATCGGCGGCAAGTGGAATTTTTCCAGCTGCTCCAACATCGCCGACTGGGACATGCTCGCGGTGACGGTGAAGGAGGGCGAGCGCACGGTCGATCACCGCATGTGCCTGCTGCACAAGTCGCAGTACCAGGTGATCGACGACTGGAAAGTGCTCGGCATGCGCTCGACCGGCAGCATGACGGTGGTCGCGAAAGACGTCTTCGTCCCGGAGCACAAGGCGCTGTGCATGTACGAAGTGCGCGGCGGAGCCGAGTTTCCCGGCGCGCGCAGCAACAAGAACCCCGCGTACCAGGTGTCGGCGAACCCGCTGCTCGGGCACGGCATCGGCGCCTGCGCGGTCGGCAACGCGCAGGCGGCGCTCGAGCTCAGCCTGGATGCGGTGAAGCAGCGCAGCACCAGCTACACCGGCGCGAAGATGCGCGACTTCCAGGCGGTGCAGCTGAGGATCGGGGCGGCGGGCGCCAAGATCGACGCCGCGCGCCTCATCCTGCGCAACGACTGCATCGAGGGGCAGGAGATCGCGCGCCGCGGGGAGGTCGCGGACACGCTCAAGAAACTGGCCTGGAAGCGCAACCTCGCCTACGCGGTCAAGCTGTCCACCGAGGCGGTGGATCTGCTCCACGCCATGGCGGGCGCGAACGGCATCTACGAGTCCTATCCGCTCGAGCGCATCTTCCGCGACGCGCATTCCCTCGCCGGGCATTTCAGCTTCAGCTTCGACGCGCAGGCCTCCGCGTGGGGCCTATCCGCCCTGGGCGGCGAAGTCGTGAATCCAACGCTGTAATGCGCGACCCTCTGAGAACGGAATGAAGATCTGCCGCTTCGACAAGGACCGCCTCGGCATCGTGCAGGACGACGAAGTGCTGGATGTGACCCGCGCCCTCGAGGCGATCCCGGCGCAGCGCTGGCCGCCTGCGCAAGGGGACCCTTTCATCCTCCACTTCAAAAAGGTCCTCGCCGCGGCGAAGAAGCTCGCGCCCAGGGCGAAGAGGAAAAAGCTCTCGAAGGTGAAGCTGCTCTCCCCTGTTCCCAACCCGGGAAAGATCATCGGCGCGCCGATCAACTACAACGACCATATCGCCGAGTCGATCAAGGACCCGGGCATCGCGCACGGCCGCACCAACATCCAGAAGGGCATAGGCGAGTGGG
>JBGQKK010000136.1:0-7943 GCA_041499545.1 Gammaproteobacteria bacterium
AACCCGCCGTATCTGAATCGATCGCCAACCTGGAGGACGCCCTTCGCGTCCGTCTCCTCGATCGCAGCACGCGGGGGATAGCGCCCACCCTCTACGCACACGCGCTGCTCAAACGCGGCCATGTGGTGTTCGATGAGCTAAGGCAGGGAATAAGGGACATCGAGTTCCTGACAAACCCGACGGTTGGGGAAGTCAGGGTCGCATGTGGAGATACCTTGGCCGCCGGATTGTTGCCGGCGGTCATCGACCGATTGTCGCGCCGGCATCCCCGGATCGTTGTCCGTGTCGTCCAGGCAAACGCCGAGACCCTGGACTTTCGGGAGCTGCGAGAGCGTAGGGTTGACCTAGCACTGGCAAGAGTATCCAGGTCTGTTGTGCAAGACGACCTCGATGTCGAAATTCTCTTCGACGATCCGCATCGCGTGGTGGCGGGAGCGCGGAGCCCCTGGGCACTTCGTCGCAAGATTGCGCTGGCAGAGTTGGTGAATGAACCGTGGCTTTTCGCATCGAATCAGGTAATCCGTGAACTGATTACGGAGGCGTTCAAAGCGCGCGGATTGGAGGTTCCACAGGAGAGGGTGAGCGCCAGTTCCATCCTGCTGCGCAACCATCTGCTCGCAACCGGGCGTTTCCTTACAGTCCTTCCCGATTCCGTAGTGCGATACAACGCAAAGCAGTGGTCGCTCAAAGCATTACCGGTTGATTTGGGCGTGAAGCTGCGGTCCGTTGCGATCGTTACGCTGAAGAATCGAACCGTCAGCCCGGTGGTTCAGCTCCTCGTCGAGCATGTGCGGGCGGTCGCGAAAACGATGTCAGCGCCATCGCCGCCCGCGATGAGGCGCCCGCCGACCTCACCACGCTCATGAGGGGCGAGACAACGAAATGGGAAGAGGTGACAGAGATAGCGGGTGCCCGGATCGATTGACCCCGAGATCCGCGTCGAACTAGGCAGCCCGGCCGTCGGCGCGCTTCGAGTACGTTAAGGCGCGCATTGACGCTCATAGTGAACGTCGAGGCCGTAGAAAACGCTTGAGTTGCGATTCGCCCGAATGTTCGCTTAGGGTCGAGAGCAGACGGTCGATCCTCTCGAAGCAACAAATAGCCGCCTAACCCATCGTTCTAAAAAAGCGGATCGGCCGCGAGCAGCTGGCCGCTGAGTTCGAACGTTCCACAGCCGGCGGGGCTAACGCCCGCGGTGCAGCTCGTCGAAGGAATCAATGCTGCCTTCGAGATCGGCGAGCAGCGCAAGCCGACCGGCGGGCTGCTCGACCGCACCCTGGGTCGCGATCGCGCGCAGCAGCGCCGTGACGCTGCCCGCTTCTCCCTGCCGATAGCCCGCGCGCTCGAGCGCCGGCGCGCCGTGCTTCGCGTTAAGGTAATCGAGGATCTGCTGCTCGAAATCCTGCAGCCGCAAGCCGACGCCTACGCCGCAGGAGCAGCCCGCGCCGAACATCACGTGGCCCTGCGCGAGCTTGGTCCATTTTCCGAGGAGCCGCGTCGCCTCGACCGCGGCGGAGAGCTTCTTTGCAGCCACGCGCCTCAGGCTAGACGCAGTACACGTCCAGCATCGTCGGGATGTAGTCGTTCTGCAGCAGGATTTTCTTCTTCGCGATGCGCCAGTCGCCGTGGCGCAGCACCAGCTCGTGCTCGGTGCGCCCGAAGAACGCATGGCTCTCGCGAGAGCGCGGGAAAAACACGTGCGTCACCCAACTCGAGCCGAGCCGGAGCCTGCCCGCGGGCGACTCGAGCGGCAGGACACCCCCCAGGATGTGCGCGGTGCGAGGCATCGGCGTGGAAGCGGCGGATTTCCCCGAGCGGATACGCACGATTCGATCCTCCAGCCCCGCGCGGCTCGCATAGTAAATATGAGAAAGCTCGCTCTGCGGGTTGCCGGTGAGCGTGCCGTCCGCCTTCCACGCGGGCATCCAGTATTCGCAGTCCTCGACGAAGAGCGCAAGCCAGTCGTCCCAGCGCTGCTCATCGAGCAATCTCGCCTCGCGGTGGACGAGCTCGATGCCCGCGGCGAGCCACCCGGCCTGAGCCTGCGCGTTCACGGATACGCCTTCTTCCCCGCGACGCCCGCCTCGATCAGGCGCGCCCACTCGCGGTAGGGCGCGTGGAAGCCGACTTCGCTGAACATCTCGAAGCGGCCTCTCACGCTCGCCTGGGGACGAATGCCGATCGACGCCGCGGCCTCGTCCGCGCCCGCTTTCATCGCCGCCATGCCGCGCGCGTAGCCCTGCAGGAACGAGATCGGCTGCGCGCCGAAGCCGCTCTGACAGCCCTCGTAGGTCACGGTGTCGTCGGGGGTCGCGAGGCCGCCGGGATTGAAGAAATCCTCGAATTGCCGCAGCCGCCACGCGCGCAATTCCGGTGCCTCACCGATCGGCGCGAGGCACCAGCTCTTCATTTCCGTGCGGTCGGCCGCGAGCGGCCGGAAGGTGCGCAGCATCAGGGTGATGGCGTCCGCGACCTGCATGTTCGGAAAGACGTGCACGTTGCGCGCCTTGAGCATCCACTGGGCGCGAAGCTCGCCCACGCGCGCACGGATCTCGGCGAGCGCAGGATAGATCGGACGCTTCTCGGGCTCGGGCTGCTCGAGCCAGGTCACGGCGTGGCCGTGCGCGAGCGCGAAGGTCCCGCCGTCGGCCGCGTTGCGCTTCGCCCAGTCGTACTGCCGCGCCTCCAGGTGGCCTTCGCCCCCGCGGCGGCGCGCCTGCAGGTCCATGTACGAGAGGTGCGTCGTCGTGAGGTGATAGGGATCCAGGCCGTTGTCGAGCTGCAGCTTCCAGTTGCCGCGGAAGGTGTACACCGAGCGTCCCGGAATGAACTCCATGCCCTTCGGCCCCTGGTCGGCGACGACGTCGACGAAAAAACGCATGTCGCCGAGGAAGTCCTCGAGCGGCGGGACCTCCGCGGAGAGGCTGCCGAAGACGAAGCCCCTGTAGCTCGCCACTCGCGCGAGCGGCACGAGGTCGTGGTTCTCGGCGTCGAACGAGGCCGGATAGCTGCCCGTCTTGCGGTCCTTGATGTCGACGTTCCTGCCCGAGGCGTCGTAGGCCCAGCCGTGATAGGGGCAGACGTGGTACTTGGCGTTGCCCTCCTCGGCGGCGCACAGCATCGCCCCCTTGTGGCGGCAAACGTTGACGAAGGCCGAGAGGCGCCCCTTCGAGTCGCGCGTCGCGAGCACCGGCGTCCGGCCGATGTGCGCGGTGACGAAATCGTTCGGCTTCGCGATTTGCGACTCGAGCGCGAGGAAATTCCAGGTGCGCTCGAAGATGAATTTCTGCTCGAGCTCGAACAGCTCCGGATCCGAATACACGTCGCGGTGCACGCGGAACACGCCCTCGGCGGGACGGTCGTCCACGTAGAGACGGATGTCCTTCAGGTCCATGGCTCGCTCCCGACGGTCCATTGTCGCAGATATCCGCGGCATTGGTATCATCCGCGCACCATGAAGAAGCAGGCCCCGACCCGAACGCGCCTGGCATCCGACATCGGCGGCACCTTCACCGACGTCGCCGCGTTCGACGAGAAAAGCGGCCGGCTGCTGCTGGGCAAGTCCCTCTCGACGCCGGCGCGCCTGGTGGACGGAATCGCCGCGGGCATCGGCAAGGCCGGCGCGCGCTATGCCGATGCCGGCGCTTTCCTGCACGGCTCGACCATCGCGATCAACACGCTGCTCGAGCGCAGCGGCGCGAAGACCGCGCTTCTCACCACTGAAGGATTTCGCGACGTGTACGAGATCGGGCGCATCAACCGGCCCGACGCCTACAACCTGTACTTCAAGAAGCACCTGCCCCTGGTCGAGCGGGCGCTCAGGTTCGAAGTACGCGAGCGCATCACCGCCGAAGGCGAGGTGCACGTTCCGCTCGACGAGGCGAGCGTACACGCGGCTTGCGACCGGCTCCAGGCCGAAGGCGTCGAGGCGGTCGCGATCATGCTGCTGCACTGTTACGTCAATCCCGCGCACGAAGTGCGCGTGAAGGCCATCGTGCGGGAGCGCTGCCCGAGCGCCTTCGTCACGGCTTCGCACGAGCTGTCGCAGGAATACCGCGAGTTCGAGCGCTGCTCGACGGCGGTCGCCAACGCCTACATCGGCCCGGCGGTGAGTGAATACCTTCGCGGCATCGACGCACACCTGCAGCATTCCGGGTATCGGGGACCGTTCCTGCTGGTGCAGTCGACGGGCGGCCTCTACGAATCGCACCAGGCGCGCTCGCAGTGCGTGCGCATGCTCGAGTCCGGCCCGGCCGCCGGCGTGATCGGCGCGCAGGCGCTGTGCCGCGCGCTCGGGCTTGCGGACGCGGTGGCCTTCGACATGGGCGGGACCACCGCCAAGGCAGGCGTCATACACAAGGGCGAAGCGCTCACCACGGGCGCGGCGTTGATCGGCGGCTACAACCAGGCGCTGCCGGTACAGATCCCGATGATGGACATCTTCGAGGTCGGCACGGGCGGCGGCAGCATCGCCGCGGTCGATGCGAGCGGCGCGCTCAGAGTCGGCCCGCAGAGTGCGGGCGCCGAGCCCGGTCCCGCCTGCTACGGCCGCGGCGGCACTCAGGCCACGGTGACCGACGCGAACCTCCTGCTCGGGCGCCTCGGCGCGGACCGATTCCTGGGAGGCGAGATGAAGCTCGATAGGGACGCCGCCGAGCAGGCGCTGCGCGAGCACGTCGCGAAGCCCCTAGCGATCGACGCGGTGCGCGCGGCCGAGGGCATCCTTCGCATCGCCGCGACGGCGATGTCGTACGCGGTGAAGGCCGTCTCGACCGAGCGCGGCCTCGACGCCGCGGCGTTCACGCTGATCGCCTACGGAGGCGCCGGGCCTCTGCACGCCTCCGCCGTCGCCCGCGAGATCGGCATGCAGCGCGTCATCGTCCCCAGAGCGCCCGGGCATTTCTGCGCGTTCGGGATGCTGTTCTCCGACCTGCGCTACGACCTCGTGCGCACCTGGTTCACGCGGCTCGCCGACGTATCCTTCGAGGCGATCGAGCGCGTCTACGCCGGGCTGATCGAGGAAGGCGAAAAAGCTCTCGCCTCGAGCGGCGTCGAACCGGGGCGCGTGGCGATCTTGCGCTCTGCCGATATGCGCTACGTCGGCCAGGAGCACCCGGTGACGGTAGCGCTCCCGCCCGAGGTGTTCCGGCGCCGCAGCCGCGAGGCCCTGAAGCGGCGGTTCGACGAAGAGCACTTGCAGCGCTACGGCACCTGCGCGCCCGAGGAGCAGGCGGAAATCGTCAGCCTGCGTGCTGCGGTGACCGGCACGATGAAGAAGCCGCCGCTCGAGCGCATTGCCCGCGGCGCGCACACGCCGCTCGCTTCGGCGGGGCGCGGGCGGCGCAAGGTCTATTTCGCAGAGCTGGGAAAGGCAGTCGCCACCCCGACCTATGCGCGCGGGAGCCTGCGCGCCGGAAACCGCATCAGCGGTCCCGCAGTGGTGGAGGAGCACGCCTCCACGACGGTCGTGCTGCCCGGGGACCGGCTGCAGGTGGACGAATATGGCAATCTCGTCATCGAAATCGCCCGGAGAAGAGCATGAAGCGTGCGAAAGCCGACGCCGTCCTGACCGAAATCATCAGGAACGGTGTCATCGCGGTGACCGAGGAGATGAAGACCAACCTCATGCGCACCGCGTATAACATGATCGTGTACGAAGCGCTCGACTTCACCGTGGGCCTGTATACGGCGGAGGGCGAGACCGTCTCGATCGGCCTGGGGCTGCCGAGCTTCATCCGCGGCATGGCCGAGACGGTGAAAGCCAAGCTGCGGCATTTCGGAAAAGGAGGTATCGAACCTGGCGATATCCTGGTCACCAACGACGCCTACACCACCGGCAGCCATCTCTACCATTTCACCTTCAGCCTGCCGATCTTCCACTCGGGCAAGCTCTCGGGCTTCGCCTGCTGCATGGCGCACTGGACCGACGTCGGCGGGGTGCTCGGCGGAGTGACCACCGACATCTATTCGGAAGGCATCCAGATTCCGATCGTGAAGTACCAGAAGGCCGGCGTGGTGAACCAGGATCTCGTCGACATCATTCGCATGAATGTCAGGATCCCCGAGCGCGCTATGGGCGACCTGCGCGCGCAGATCACGGCGGTGAAGACGGGCGAGAAGCGTTTCCTCGAGCTCCTCGACCGCTACGGGCGCGAGGAGGTGCTCGCCGCGATACGCAATATCATGGATCAGTCCGAGAAAGCCGCGCGCGAGCGCACGCGCACCATTCCCGACGGCAGCTATGAGGCGGAGTCGTTCATGGACGACGACGGAGTGGAGATCGGCAAGCGCGTACCGATCAAGGTGCGCGTCGTCAAGAAGGGCGAGGAGATGACCATCGATCTCTCGCAGGTCAGCCCGCAGGTGCGCGGCTTCTTCAACTCGGGCGCGACCACGGGCTACTCCTGCGCCCAGGTCGCCTACAAATGCCTCACCTCGCCGACCGACTACCCGATCAACGAGGGGAGCTTCAGGCCGCTCAAGGTGATCCTCACGCCGGGCACGGTGGTGAGCGCGGTGAAGCCCGCGGCGATGCGCTGGTGGATGACTTTTCCGATGACGGTGGTCGACACGGTCTTCAAGGCGATGGAGCGCGCGATCCCGGACCGTACCATCGCGGCGCACCACGCCGACCTGCTGGTGTGCCTCATCAACGGCGTCTCGCCGAAAGACGGGAGGCTGTTTCTCGCCGGTATCGGGCCCTCGGGCGGCGGCTTCGGCGCGAAGCTCACCGAGGACGGCATGAGCGCGACCGTGTGCCTGAACGACGGCGACACCCACAACCATCCGGTCGAGCAGATGGAAGCCAAGTATCCGATGCTCTTCGAGCGCCACGCGCTCCGCGAGGACTCGGGCGGCGCGGGACGCTACCGCGGCGGCCTGGGCACCGAGCAAGTGGTGCAGGCGCGCGCACCGATCAACATCAACATCCAGGTGGACCGCGTGCATTGCCCGCCCTGGGGGCTCGCCGGAGGGCACGCGGGCGCCGGCAACCAGGTCGCCTTACGCATTAAGGGGCAGGAGATAGCCGATCTGCCGAACGCCAAGGTGCTGATGAAGCGGCTCGAGCGCGGCGACGCCATCACCATCCGCGCGGGCGGCGGCGGCGGCTTCGGTCCGCCCGAAGAACGCGATCCCGAAGCGGTGGCGCGTGACGTGCGCCAGGGCTATGTTTCGCTCAAGGTCGCCCGCGACACCTACGGCGTCGTCCTCGATCGCCGTACCTTCGCGGTCGATGCAGCAGCCACGGCGAAGCGGCGCGTCGAGATGAAGAAGGCCACACAAAGGAGGGAACCATGAGCAACGCATCAACGGTCACTCCCGCGCAAATCGCTGCGCGGATCGAGCGTCTGCCGTTCTCCCCCTGGCACGTGAAGTTGCGCGTGATCATGGGTGTCGCCACGTTCTTCGACGCGTTCGACGCCCTCGCGATTGCCTACGTGTTGCCCGTGCTGATTCCGCTGTGGAAGCTCGCGCCGGGGCAGATCGGTCTTCTCATCTCAATCGGCTTCGCCGGACAGCTCGTCGGAGCGATCCTGTTCGGCTGGCTCGCCGAAAAACAGGGCCGCGTGCGCATCGCAGCCTGGACCATCGGCATCTTCTCGGTGTTCAGCCTGGTATGCGCGTTTTCCTGGAGCTACCCGTCGATGCTCTTGTTCCGCTTCTTTCAGGGCCTGGGCCTGGGCGGCCAGGTGCCGATCGCGGCGGCCTACATCAACGAAATCGCCAAGGCCGAAAAGCGCGGCCGCTTCTTCCTGCTCTACGAGGTGATTTTCCCTGTGGGCCTGCTCGCGGTCGCGCTCGTCTCGACCTGGGTCGTGCCGAATCTCGGCTGGCAATGGATGTTCGTCGTCGGGGCGCTTCCGGTCCTGCTGGCGGTTGCGATGCGCCGCCTGCTGCCCGAGTCGCCGCGCTGGCTCGCCTCGACCGGCCGGCTCGAAGAG
>JBGQKK010000137.1:0-7919 GCA_041499545.1 Gammaproteobacteria bacterium
AACTGTTCAACAATCTCTATATGTCGATCGCCGAGCAGATGGGCCTGAGGCTCGCCAATACCGCCTACTCGGTCAACATCAAGGAGCGGCTCGATTTTTCATGCGCAGTGTTCGATCAGCACGGAAGCCTCATCGCCAACGCACCGCACATGCCGGTGCACCTGGGCTCGATGGGCGAGAGCGTTCGCGCGGTCATCCGCGAGAACCGCGAGCGCATGAAGCCGGGTGACGTTTACGTGCTCAACGCGCCTTACAACGGCGGCACGCATCTGCCCGACGTGACGGTGATCACGCCGGTGTTCGACGCGCCGGGCGAAGCAATTCTCTTCTACGTCGGCTCGCGCGGGCATCACGCCGACATCGGCGGCATCACGCCCGGGTCGATGCCGCCCAACAGCCGCGTCGTGGAAGAGGAAGGCGTGCTGATCGACAATTTTCTCCTGGTCGAAAGCGGCCGCCTGCGGGAGAGGGAGGCGGCGGCGCTTCTGTCCTCGGGCCCGTACCCCGCGCGCAACGTCGAGCAGAACCTGGCGGACCTTCGCGCCATGGTCGCGGCCAACGAGAAGGGAGCGCAGGAGCTGCAGCGCATGGTCGCCGGCGTCGGGCTCGAGGTCGTTCACGCGTACATGCGGCACGTGCAGGACAACGCCGAAGAAGCGGTGAGGCGGGTGATCGAGGTGCTGAAGGACGGCGAGTTCAGCTACGAAATGGACAACGGCGCGGTGATCCGCGTGCGCATCGCGATCGATCGCGACGCGCGCAGCGCCGTGCTCGACTTCTCCGGCACCTCGGCTCAGCTGCCGAGCAACTTCAACGCCCCGCCGGCGGTGTGCATGGCGGCGGTGCTGTACGTGTTCCGTACGCTGGTCGACGACGATATCCCGATGAACGCGGGCTGCCTCAAGCCTCTGGAGATCGTGATTCCGGAAGGCTCGATGCTCAGGCCGCGCTATCCGGCCGCGGTCGTCGCCGGAAACGTCGAGACCTCGCAATGCATCACCGACGCCCTATACGGAGCGCTCGGCGTGATGGCGGCGTCTTGCGGGACGATGAACAACTTCACTTTCGGCGACCAGCGCTATCAGTACTACGAAACCATCGCGGGAGGTTCCGGGGCGGGGGACGGTTTCGATGGCACGGACGCGGTGCAGACGCACATGACCAACTCGCGACTGACCGACCCGGAGGTCCTGGAGTGGCGCTTTCCGGTGCTGCTCGAGACCTTCGAAATCCGCCGCGGCAGCGGCGGCACCGGGCGCTGGCGCGGAGGCGACGGCGCGGTGCGAAAGGTTCGCTTCCTTCAAGCCATGGTGGCCGCGATTCTCTCGGAGCACCGCCGGGTCGCGCCCCACGGGATGGCGGGCGGCGGGCCCGGCATGACGGGGCGAAACTGGGTGCGCCGCGCCGATGAGAGGGTCGTCGAGCTGGGCGCCTGCGACCAAATCGAAATGCACCCCGGGGACTGCTTCGTGATCGAAACACCGGGCGGCGGGGGATACGGCCCTGCCTTCGGCTGACATACGCCCCGGGCGCCCCCTATAATAAGCCTACAACAACCCTCTATTGCGCGGCGGGCGCGTACCCGCTTGAGCAAATCGACTCACCTCGAGGCATGAATCGTCGATCGATCCTGACGAAGACCGGGAAAGGCCTGATGGAGGCTACCGGGAAGACCAGTAATCTCTCGCGGGATCTCCGCAATATCCTCAAGGAAATCGACGGGAAGGTCAGCGTCTCGGAGCTGCTGGAGAAATTCGAGAGGATGGGCGAGGCCAAGCTCCTCGAGGCTCTTACCGGCATGGAGCGCGAAGGCTATCTGCGGGAGTTCGTGGGCAAGCAGGACGAAGGGCAAGGGCCGCGCTTGCCGGTCTCTCGCGGTCCGGGCTCGCAGTCCCTGGGAGACGGCTCCGACCTCGATTTCACCGCCTTCACCCCGGCAAAGCCCAACGCGAAGGCCGCCGAGGAAGCGAGGCTGCAGGCGCAGGCCCAGGAGATCGCGCGCCAGGCGCAGGCGACGCGCGCGCGCGAGGAGGCCGCGGCCAAGGCGAAGCAGCCCGCGCCGGCCAAACCCGCCGCGCCGACTCCGACTCCGTACGTGGGGATTCTGGGAGCTGGCCCGGACGCGCACGCGCGTGCCCAGACGGACGCCCTCGATCGCGCGCGGCGCGAGGCCGACGAGAGAGCGCGCAAGGAGGCGGAGGAAAAGGCGCGGCAGGAGGCCGAGGCCAGGGCGAAGCTGGAAATCGAGCTGGCCATCAAGCACGAGGCAGAAGAGCGGCAGCGCAGGGAGATC
Source organism: Gammaproteobacteria bacterium (assembly GCA_041499545.1). GTDB lineage: Bacteria > Pseudomonadota > Gammaproteobacteria > Burkholderiales > SG8-39 > VBDM01. The sequence continues at coordinate 2,294 of JBGQKK010000137.1, forward strand.
CAGGAAAGAATCCGGCGGGAAGACGAGGAAAGAGCGCGGCGCGAGGCCGAGGCGCGCGCGAAGCTCGAAGCCGAGCAGCGCGCCAAGCGCGAAGCCGAAGAGCGGACCCGGCGCGAAATGGAAGAGCGGGCCCGCAAGGAAATCGAGGAGCGCATGCGCCGGGAGGAGGCCGAGCGCCGCCGGCGCGAAGAGGAGGAGCGGGCTCGAAGGGAAGTCGAGCGCCAGGCCCGCATCGAAGCCGAGGCGCGCGCGAGAGTCGAAGCCGAGCTGCGCGCCAAGCGCGAAGCCGAGGAGCGCGTGCGCCGCGAGGAAGAAGAGGGCCGCCAGGAGCAGCTGAGCAAGCGCACCGAAGAAGAGTCGCGCAAGCGTCGCGAGGCGGAGCAAGCCGAGGCCCTGGAGCGCGTGCTGAAGGAAGAGCAGGAGAAGGCACGGCAGGAAGCCGAGGAGCGGGCGCAGCGCGAGGAGGAGGGGGAGCGCAGGGAACCGGAGGAGGGCGCCATCCTCGAGGACGAAGACGAAGAGCAGCGGCGCGAGGAAGAGGAGAAGCGGGCGGAGGAGGACGAAAGGCGCGCCCGCCAAGAGGAGAAGGCGCAGGCCAGGGCTGCGGCGAAGATGCGCAAGGCCGAGCGCGCGAGGGAGCGGGCCGGCGAAGAGGCGTGGCGGGGAGACGAGGAGGCCGTGCTGCGCGACCCCCACGCGCCCTCGCTGTCCGCGGCGGACGTCTGGGATAAGCGCAGGCCGCGCAGTCTCGTCAAGACGCTCGGCTTGATGTCGCTTCTGATTCTGATCGTGGGCCTCGCGTCCCTGCCTTTCGTGCCCCTGGAGACCGCCGCGTACGAGAAGGCGGCGCAGGCCTGGCTCGGCCAGCCGGTCAAGATCGGTTCGATGCACGTCGCGCTTCTGCCCTTGCCGCGCTTGAAGTTCGAGAAAGTCGCGATAGGCAGCGAGCCGCAGATGCGGATCGCGGTCGTGAAGGCGATCCCCGAGCTGGCGTCGCTGCTGGAAGACCGGATGCCGCTGAGGAGCCTCGAGCTGGAGAACGCGACGCTGCCGCGTGAATTTCTCACCGCCCTGTTGCAGGACAAGAGCGGGCGCAGGGCCCTCGGCGTCCAGCGCATCACCGCCAAGGGACTGAAGATCGACGCGCCGGAATTGGGCCTTCCGCTGCTCGATCTCGACGCGAGTCTTTCCGCGGACGGGACGCTGACCTCGGTCTCTTTTTCGAACGCCGAGGGCCGGCTGTCGGTGAAGCTCGAGCCGCGGGGCGGGAGGGCGGCGATCGAGATCTCCGCCAGCGCGCTTCCCCTGCCCATCGGGATCGACTTCGGCCTGAACGACTTCCAGGCGAAGGGCACCGTGAGCCGCGGCGAGCTGGTTCTGAGCTCGGTCGAGGGGCGGGCGTTCGGCGGAAGGCTGTTCGGCAGCGCACGCCTGCGCTGGTCGGGGGGGTGGAACCTGGACGGGGAGCTTTCGGCGCGCCAGATGGACGCGACGAAGATCGCCGCGCCCCTGATCGGTGCGGGGACGCTCCAGGGCAAGGGCACCTTCTCGATGAGGGGACTGCTGCCGGAGCGCATGGTCCTCAACTCGCAAGCCGAGGGCAACTTCGCCATACAAAAAGGCTCGATCAGCAACGTCGATATGACGCGTCTGTTGCAAGGCAGCGGTTCGGCGGGAGGGACGACGCCGTTCTCGGAAGTGAGCGGGACCTTTTCGGCCGACCCCAACCGGCTCCTCGTGCGACAGATCAGGCTCGCCGCGGGCCTGTTGAGCGGCGCCGGACAGCTCGAGATGGATCCTCAGAAGAACCTCTCGGGACGGATGCAGATCGAGCTTCGTGCCCAGAGCATCCAGGCGCGTACGACACTCGGCGTCGCGGGCACCTTGAACAATCCGCAATTCCGCCGGACCAACTGACTCAGGCCCTTCCGGTATAATCGCGCTTTCCCTGCGCGTTTCATGCCGTTGATCCTCAAGCTGCGCGGCAGCCCTGCGGTTTCCGCGTTCCGGCTCGACAAGCTCAACTCCCGCCTCGCCGAGATCCACCCCTCGCTCCGCGCCACCGCCGCGGAGTATTGGCATTTCGCCGAGGTCGAGCGCCCGCTCGCCGCGGGCGAAATAGGCGTGCTCGAACGCCTGCTCGAATACGGGGAGCCCGTGCGGGCACGCGCGGAGCCGATGCGGCTCGTGGTGCCGCGGCTGGGGACGATCTCGCCGTGGTCCTCGAAGGCGACCGACATCGCGCATCGCTGCGGGCTGGCCGCGGTGCGCCGAATCGAACGGGGAACCGCGTGGTATTTCGCGAGCCTGTCCATTCCCGATGCCGATCTCCGGCGCAGCCTGGCGCTGATCCACGACCGCATGACCGAGGCGGTGCTCGCGTCGGCGGATGAAGCCGACGCTCTGTTCCGGCGGCACGAGCCCAGGCCGCTTGCGACCGTGGACCTGTCCGCGCGAGGCCGCGAGGCGCTCGAAGAGGTCAACGCCGCTCTGGGGCTCGCCCTCTCGCCCGACGAGATCGACTACCTGCTCGCCTACTACCGCCGCGTTCGCCGCGATCCGACGGATGTCGAGCTGACGATGTTCGCCCAGGCGAACTCCGAGCACTGCCGGCACAAGATCTTCAACGCGTCCTGGGTGATCGACGGTGTCCCGAAGAAGGAGACGCTCTTCGGGATGATCAAGACCACGCATGCCCGTCACCCCGAGGGCACGGTCGTGGCGTATGCCGACAATGCCGCGGTGATGGAGGGGCGAACGGTACCCCGTTTCTCGCCGGAGCCCGGCGGACGCTATGTATACAGAGACGAGCTGACGCATACCCTGATGAAATGCGAGACCCACAATCACCCCACCGCCATATCGCCCTTCCCGGGGGCCGCGACCGGCTCGGGCGGGGAGATCCGCGACGAGGCGGCCACCGGCCGCGGCGCGAAACCCAAGGCGGGCCTGTGCGGGTTTTCGGTCTCGCATCTGCGCATTCCGGATTTCGAGCAGCCGTGGGAGGCCGCCTCGGGCAAGCCGGGCCGCGTCGCCTCCGCGCTGCAGATCATGCTCGAGGGGCCGATCGGCGCGGCTTCCTTCAACAACGAATTCGGGCGCCCCAACCTCGCCGGCTACTTCCGCGCCTTCGAGATGAAGGTGGACGGCGTTGCCCGCGGCTATCACAAGCCGATCATGCTCGCGGGCGGCATCGGCAACATCGGCGCCGCGCATTCCCACAAGAGCGAGGTGAGCGCCGGGGCGCTCCTGGTGCACCTGGGCGGGCCGGGAATGCTCATCGGCATGGGCGGCGGGGCGGCGTCGAGCAGGGACACCGGCGCCAATACCGAGGACCTCGACTTCGACTCGGTTCAACGCGGCAACGCCGAAATGCAGCGCCGGGCGCAGGAGGTCATCGACCGCTGCTGGCAGCTCGGCGCCGACAATCCCGTGCTCTCGATCCACGACGTCGGTGCCGGCGGACTGTCGAACGCCCTTCCCGAGCTCGTCCACATCGCCGGCCGCGGCGCGAGGATCGACCTGCGCGCTCTGCCGAACGAGGAGCCCGGCATGACGCCGCGCGAGCTGTGGTGCAACGAGGCGCAGGAGCGCTTCGTTCTGGCGATCGCTCCGGAAGGCCTGGAGAAATTCCGCGCGCTGTGCGAGCGCGAGCGCTGCCCCTTCGCGGTCGTCGGCGTGGCCACCGGCGACGGCCGGCTCGCGGTCGAGGACCCGCAGTTCGCGAACACGCCGGTCGAGATGGAATTGTCGGTCCTGCTCGGCAAGCCGCCGCGCATGACGCGCGAGGTGCGGCGCCGGCCTCCCGATCCGCCGCCGCTTGCGCTCGAGGGCGTTTCGCTCGAAGAAGCCTGCTGGCGCGTGCTGCGGCATCCGACGGTCGCGAGGAAGACGTTTCTCGTCAGCATCGGCGACCGTACCGTCGGCGGCCTATGCGCGCGCGACCCTTTCGTCGGACCGTGGCAGGTGCCGGTCGCGGACTGCGCCGTCACCGCCATGAGCTTCCGCGACACCGCCGGCGAAGCGTTCGCGATAGGCGAGCGCTCGCCGCTCGCCCTCATCAGCCCGGAGGCCTCGGGGCGCATGGCGGTGGGCGAGGCGCTCACGAATCTGGCCGCGGCCGCGGTCGGCGACCTGAAGCGGGTGAAGCTCTCGGCGAACTGGATGGCCGCGGCGGGATACGGCGGCGAGGATGCGGCGCTGTTCGACACCGTGCGGGCGGTCGCGCTCGAGCTGTGCCCCGCGCTCGGCGTCAGCATCCCGGTCGGCAAGGATTCCCTGTCGATGCGCACCGCCTGGGAGGAAGGCGGCCGGCAAAACGAGGTGATCGCGCCCCTGTCGCTGATCGTCTCGGCCTTCGCTCCCTGCGAGGACGTGCGCCGGACGCTCACCCCGCAGCTCGCCGCCGATTCGGGCGAGACCGAGCTGGTGCTCGTCGATCTGGGGCGAGGGCGCAACCGGCTGGGCGGCTCGATCCTGGCGCAGGTGTTCGGGCAGTGCGGCAAGCTCGCCCCCGATCTCGACGAGCCCGGTCTGCTCGCCGCGTTTTTCTCAGCCGTGCAGGCGCTGAACCGGGAGGGCCTCGTCCTCGCCTACCACGACCGCTCGGACGGCGGCCTGTTCGCGGCGGTTTGCGAGATGGCGTTCGCGGCGCACGCCGGAGTGAGCGTCAACCTGGACCTGCTTGCCTACGACGAGGCCGCGCACGACGTGGACGGGAACGAACGCAAGCCCGAGCTGATGTTCGGCCGCGATCTCGAGCGGGTGCTCGGGGCGCTGTTTGCCGAGGAGCTGGGCGCGGTGATCCAGATCCGCGCCTCGGACCGCGGCCGCGTGTTCGAGCGCCTCGCGGGGCTCCCGGCGCAGGTGATCGGCGGACTCAACGCGCGCGACGAGGTTCGCCTGGTGCGCAACGCCAAGCCGGTATTCGTCGCGCCGCGCGTGGAGCTCGAGCGCGCCTGGTCCGAAACGAGCTTTCGCATGCAGCAGCTTCGGGACGATCCCGCCTGCGCACTAGAGGAATTCGATCGCATCCTGGATCGCGAGGATCCGGGGCTATCCGCGGTGCTGAGCTTCGATCCCGCACAGGACATCGCCGCGCCGTATATCGCAACCGCGGTCGCGAAGGGCGCGCGGCCGAAGATCGCGATTCTGCGCGAGCAGGGCGTCAACGGCCAGGTGGAGATGGCGGCGGCGTTCGATCGCGCCGGGTTCGAGGCGCACGACGTCCATATGAGCGACCTCGTCGCGGGCCGAGTTTCCCTCGGGGACTTCAAGGGCTTCGCCGCGGGCGGCGGTTTCTCCTACGGCGACGTGCTCGGCGCGGGAGCGGGCTGGGCGAAGGCGATCCTGTTCAACGCGCGCTGCCGGGAGGAATTCCAGGCCTTCTTCTCCCGCCCCGACACCTTCGCGCTCGGCGCATGCAATGGCTGCCAGATGATGAGCCAGCTGCGCGAGCTGATCCCGGGAGCGGAGCACTGGCCGCAATTCGTCAAGAACCGGTCCGAGCAGTTCGAGGCCCGGCTGGTGATGGTCGAGGTCCTTCCGGGGCCCTCGCTGTTCTTCGCCGGGATGGCGGGCAGCCGCATGCCGGTGCCGACGGCGCACGGCGAGGGACGGGCCATGT
>JBGQKK010000138.1:0-7871 GCA_041499545.1 Gammaproteobacteria bacterium
GACGCTCGCGCAGTGGGAGGCGGACCCGCGTTATAAGAGCCAAATGTACGCGGCGCTCTTTCGCCAGAGCTTCAAGGACGTCCGCATCCGCCTCGAGCCGGGCGCGCGCCTCACGCTCGTGCTCACCAACAGCCGTATCTCGCAGATGAGCCGCGCGGTCGGGCGGGCCGCGAGGACCGCGCTGCTGCTCGCTCCGCTCGAGACCACCGACATCCGAATCACGTACACGACCAATGGTCTGCCGGTCGCAACCTACGAGTTCTCGGATCTGCGGAAGCTCAACCGTTACTTCAACGGACTGCTGCAAAGGAGCGAGCTCGCCGAGACCGTGGCCATCCGCTACGCCGATCCTTCCTCGTATTCCGGGAAAGAGAAGACGGACTTGCTCGCTGCGCTCGAAGAACCCGCCGACGCCAAGGTCCTCTACGGAGGCGACGGCAATTTCATCAGCTTCAAGAGCCAGGACGCCGGGCTGAATCAATTCCAGATCAAGCCCACGCTCAGCACGTACCTGAACGGACCGAACGTCTTCCAGTACAGCCTGGGCGTGCTCGGTACGTACGACCGGGAGCTCGACGAGCGCTTGTTTCTGAATACGGGGGTAGTCTGGACCCTTTTCGAGAACATCAGCGATGCTGTAGGAGGGAACACCAGCACCTTGCCGCACGTCCGCTCAGATTTCACGCATTACTACGGCGGATATTCGGTGAAGCTCGATCGCCTGCTCGTGAACCGCGTTTATCAGCCTTCCGAGCGCACCTACGCGCGGCTGTCGGGGGGATACATCGAACAGATGTACGGCGGCATCGAAGCGCAATGGCTCTATGTCGCGACCGGCACGCCCTGGGCGTTCGACCTCAGCGTCGATGCCGTCAAGCAGCGCGACTTCGACGGAGGTTTCGGGTTTCAGGACTACCAGACCGTGACCGCCCTCGCGGCGGTGCATTACAAGCTTCCCTATCAGTCCACGCTCACCGTGCGGACCGGCCGATTTCTCGCCCGCGATGTCGGCGCCCGCTTCGAGATCAAGCGGCGTTTCCGCGTCGGGATGGAATTGGGGGCCTGGTATACCGTGACCAACGGCATGGACAACGGTATCCCCCAGGAACCCAACTACCACGACAAGGGGGTCTTCGTCTCGATTCCCTTCGAGGCCTTGCTGCCCAACGATACCCGAGTGACGACCGGGTTCTCGCTCCAGCCTTGGACCCGCGACGTCGGCCAGATGGTCAATTCGCCGGTCGATCTCTACAACACGCTCGAGAAGCCGCTGATGATCGACCTGCACAAGTCGGACGGCCTGGTGCGCTTGGGCGACGTGGAGGACGACTACAATCTCCCCTACCTCGGCAGTCCGATGTGGGATGACCCTTTCTTGAACTTCGGCAAGCTGACCGTGCAGGATTTGGGTGAAGCCCCCAGCACCCTCGGCAAGCCGGGCGTGTGGGAGACCGCTTTGCTCGGGGCAGGGGCGATCGCCGTGTCCGGGCTGCTCGATGCGAGGGTCGCCCGCGAGGTGGACCGCCATCTCGACTCCCAGACGATCCACGGTCTCAACACCACCGGCAAGTGGCTTCCGGTCGTCGCGCTCGGCGGAGCGGGACTTGCGGCCCTCTCCGAGACGGACAAGCGCATGAGCAACACCGGGATCGCCGCGCTCGAGGCCGGGGCGACGGGCCTCCTCGTCAACGAGGCTCTCAAGTACGCCGTGGGGAGAGCGCGGCCGGTCGACGGCCTGGGAACGACCGATTTCGAACCGTTCAAGCGGAAGGACGCCTCCTTCCCGTCGAACCATACGACCGTCATGTGGGCCACGGTGACGCCTTTCGCGAAGGAATACGACGCGCCCTGGCTGTACGGCGTGGCGGCGCTGGTTAACGCGGGAAGAATCGCCTCGCAAGAGCACTGGCTGTCCGATACGGTGGCGAGCTCGCTCCTCGGATACGCGCTCGGCGACTTTTTCTGGCAGGAACGCCGCTCTTCCGGCAACGGCCCCAAGGTCTTAGTCGGGCCCTCGAGCGTGACCTTGAAATGGGAAACCAACTAGGGAAGGCCTGCATAAGCATGCGCATGTCTCGTGTCCGGCGCATCGCGCGGGCGCTGGCGATCATCGTGCCGCTCCTCGGCGGCGCCGGATTCGCTCGGGCCCAGTGCCTCGTGCTCGATCCGGAGCTCAAGGGCTCCTATACGGGCGGCTGCACGGGCGGCAAGGCGGAAGGGCAGGGCACGGCCAAGGGCAGCGCGACCTACGCGGGCGAGTTTCACGAGGGCAAGAAGCACGGCCGCGGCGTGAAGACCTGGCCCTGGGGCGACCGCTACGAAGGCGAGTTCTTCGACGACGCCAAGCACGGCCTGGGGACCTACAGCTGGGGCGCGCGCAGCCTGTTCGCCGGCGACCGCTACGAGGGCGGATTCGCGAACGACAAGCGGAACGGCTTCGGCGTGTACGTCTGGGCGAGCGGCGACGCCTACGCCGGTCCCTGGAAAGACGACGCGCTCGCGGGAAACGCAACGCCCATGATGATCGCGAGGTTCCGTACGACCAATGCCTCGATGGAGGCGCTCGCGAAGCCGGGCGTCAAGGTGTGCCATGAATCGACTCTCGGCGGCGCCAAAGAGCGGACCGAGGCGGAAACACAGTCCGTGAACAAAGGGGCGCGGCAGGTGTCGGTCAAAGTCACGAAGCTCGGCCCGACGCCGGTCCTCGTGGCCGGGACTCCGATCGCCGTCGGGAACGTGGTCTGGGACGACCCGCTCAACTGGATTCCCTGCAATTGAGCACGCGTCCGCAGCGCCACCGCCGCATCTGGCTGCTCCTGGGTTGGGGCATAGTCGTCTCGGTCCTGGTCTTGTCGCTCATCCCCGTCGATGTGGATCTCGGAGAAGGTCGCGACAAGCTCGCGCATTTCGCCGCGTACGGGAGCATGACGTTCTGGTTTGCGATGCTCTTCGGCGGCCGAGTCCGGCAGCTCGGCGTCGCCATCGCATTCGCGGCGATGGGCGTGGCGATCGAGTTTCTACAGGGGCTGACCGACTACCGCAGCTTCGAGGTCGCCGACATGGTCGCGAACGCGCTCGGCGCGGCGCTCGGCTGGGCGCTCGCTCAGACACCGCTCAGGAACGCGCTCGATTGGTCGGAACGGCTGCTGGACCGGGTGAGCCGTAAGCCCTAAGCCCCGAGGTGTCCGCGCCGGGATTCCGTCGCTCAGGGAAGCGCTTGGCTGCCCGCGGCATGACGCGGACTTCTTCCCGCCTCCTTAGTCCCGCACGCGGGCGATGCGCACGACTTCGCGCACGCGCCTCAAGGCCCGCAGGACCTTGGCGAGATGCAGGCGATTCGCCACCTGCAGGGTGAAATGCATGGTGGTGTAGAGGCTGCGTTCCTCATCCATGCTGACGTTGTCGATGTTGGAGCCGCCCTCGGCGATCGCCGCCGCGACCTTGGCGAGCACGCCCCGCTGGTTGACGACCGTGACGCGGATACCGACGTCGAACATCTTCTCGGTGTGCGGCGCCCATTCCACGTCCAGCCATTTCTCGGGGTCGCCCCGCGATTTGGCCGCGGTCGGACAGTCGTGGGTATGGACGACCAGCCCTTGCCCTTTCTTGATGAAGCCGATGATGGGGTCACCCGGAATGGCGTTGCAGCACTTGGCAAACTGGACCGCGAGACCTTCCGAGCCGTGGATGACGATCGATCCGGCCGGGGCCCTCGCCTCGGGCTGGCTGCTGTCGGTCAGGGCGAGCAGCTTCCTTGCGACGATCGCCGCGAGCCGCTTGCCCAGACCGATGTCCGCGACCACTTCCTGGCGCGATTTCGCGCCGAGATCGCGCACCAGCCGTTCCCACCTCTCCGCGGTCGCCTCGGAGGATTTCACGCCCAGCGCGCGCATGGCCTGATGGAGCATGCGCTCGCCCAGCGCCGCGGCCTCGTCGTACTGCATGGTCTTCAGGAAATGCCGGATCTGCGAGCGCGCCTTGCCGGTCTTCACGTACGACAGCCACGCCGGGTTGGGGTCGGCGTGCGCCGCGGTGATGATCTCGACCCGGTCTCCGTTCTTGAGCTCGGTTCTCAGGGGCGCGAGCTCGTAGTTGATTCTTGCGGCGGCGCAGCGGTTGCCGATGTCGGTATGCACGGCATACGCGAAATCCACCGCCGTCGCGCCGCGCGGCATCGCCATGATCTTGCCCTGGGGCGTGAACACGTAGACCTCGTCGGGGAAGAGGTCCACCTTGATGTGCTCCAGGAATTCGGCGGGATCGCCCGAGGCGTGCTGGATGTCGAGCAGCGACTGCAGCCATTTGTGGGTGCGCTGCTGTACTTCGTTGATCTCCGCGTCCGAGCTCTTGTACAGCCAGTGCGAGGCGACGCCCGCGTCGGCGATGCGGTTCATGGCCTGGGTGCGGATCTGTACCTCGACGGGCATGCCGTAGGGGCCGATCAGGGTCGTGTGCAGGGACTGATAGCCGTTCACCTTCGGAATCGCGATGTAGTCCTTGAACTTGCCCGGCACGGGCTTGTACAGGCTGTGCAGCGCGCCGAGCGCGAGATAGCAGGCGGGCACGTCCTTGACGATGACCCTGAAGCCGTAGATATCGAGCACCTGCGAGAACGACAGGTGCTTCTCGTGCATCTTGTTGTAGATCGAGTAGATCTGCTTCTCGCGGCCGCTCACCTGGGCCTCGATCTGCGACGACTCCAGCCGCTCCTTCAGCGCGGCGAGAACCTTGTTGACGACTTCGCGGCGATTGCCGCGCGCCCCCTTCAACGCCTTGGCGAGCACCTTGTAGCGTCCGGGATACAGGTTCGAAAAGGCGAGCTCCTGAAGCTCGCGGTAGAGACCGTCGAGCCCGAGCCGGTTCGCGATCGGCGCGTAGATCTCCATCGTCTCGCGCGCGACGCGCTTGCGCGTCTGCGGCCTGACCGCCGCGAGGGTCCGCATGTTGTGCAGCCGGTCGGCGAGCTTGATGAGGATGACGCGTACATCGCGCGCCATCGCGAGCAGCATCTTGCGGAAATTCTCCGCCTGCGCGTCCGCCTGCGATTGGAACTCGATCTTGTCGAGCTTGGAAAGGCCGTCCACCAGCTCCGCCACGGGCTTGCCGAAGCGCTCGGTGATCTGCTGCTTGGAGATCTCGGTGTCCTCCATCACGTCGTGAAGGAGCGCCGCCATCACCGCCTGGGCGTCGAGCTGCCAGTCGGCGACGATCTCCGCCACGGCGAGCGGATGCGAGATGTACGGATGCCCGCTCAGCCGGAATTGGCCCTGGTGAGCGGCCTCGCTGAACTGGTAAGCCTCTTCGATTCGGCCGATGTCGCTCGGCTTGAGGTAGCCGAGGTGCTGCCTGAGCTCGGTGATGGCGACCGCCGCCATGGCTCAGCTTTCGTCCCCGCGGCGGGGCGCGGCGTGCTGCAACCCCCCTTGCCCAGGGGGCATGAGCCTCAGCCCGTGTGTACCCGGCTCAGGTATTCCACGCCGACCTTGCCCGCCGCGATCTCGCGCAGCGCGATGACCGTCGGCTTGTCGCGCGTGGTCTCGATGAGAGGCGTGCCGCCCTGGGCGAGCTGGCGGGCGCGGTAGGTGGCCGCGAGCGTCAACTGGAAGCGGTTGGGGATTCTCTTTAAGCAATCTTCGACGGTGATGCGTGCCATGGTGTATCTCTCTTTAGTCTAGCTAAATGGTCTCAAGATTTCCGGGTGCCGTGCGCTCTGGCGGGGGAGCTTCAGTCTGACCGCGCGCACGATCGCGGCCAAGTCTCGCCGCGCTTCTTCGAACTCTTTGTTTATTATAACGTAATCGAACTCCCCTAGGTGGCTGATTTCGCCGCGCGCGCCCCGCAGCCGGCGCTGGATCGCCTCCTCGCTGTCCTGGCCCCGCCCGCGCAGCCGTCGCTCCAGTTCGGGCAGGACGGGGGTAGGCGGAAGAATGAAGATGCCGACGGCGTCGGGGAAGGCCTTGCGAACCTGGCGCGCGCCCTGCCAATCGATCTCCAGCATGATGTCCAGGCCCTTGGCGCGCGTGTTCTCGATCCATTTTTGCGACGTGCCGTAGCGGTTGCCGTGCACCTCGGCCGATTCCAGGAATTCGCCGCGCGCGAGCATCGCCTCGAAGGCGCTGCGTTCGACGAAATGATATTCGCGCCCGTTCACCTCGCCGGCGCGCGGCGGCCGCGTGGTATAGGACACCGAGAGGATGAGCTGCGGGTCGTCCGCGATCGCGGCCGTCACCAGCGACGACTTGCCCGCCCCCGACGGCGCCGAGACGATGAATAGGGTCCCGTTCATTTGCTCTTTCACGATATGAGGGGATATCTCCCCTCATGCTCCCCTAAGTTTGGAGCCGTTGCGAACAGTCTCGCAACGGCTCGTTCATTCTATATTCTGGATCTGCTCGCGCATTTGCTCGATCAGGAGCTTGAACTCGAGGCTCGCGTCGGAGAGGTCCTTCGATACCGACTTCGATCCCAGGGTGTTGGCTTCGCGGTTCAGCTCCTGCATGAGGAAGTCCAGGCGCTTGCCGACCGCACCGCCCGCGGTCAGTACACGGGAAACCTCCTCGAGGTGCGCCGACAGCCGGTTCAGTTCCTCGGCGACGTCGGCCTTGACGCCGAACAGGGCGATCTCGTGGCGAATGCGCTCTTCGTCCGCGCCGCCGAGGACTTCGCGCAGGCGCAGGGACAGCTTTTCCTCGTAAGCGGCGATGGCCTCGGGCAGTTTCGGCTGAATCGAGACGAGCAGGCCCTTCATGCGCTCGACGCGCTCGATGAGCATTTGCGCGAGCCTGCCGCCTTCGCGGGAACGAGTCGCCGAGAAATCATCCAGAAGCTCGTGCACCAGCGTGACGCAGGCTTCGCGGAGTGCCGCCGAGCGTTCGTCTCCAAGTACGCCCGGCCAGCCGAGCACTTCGCCGACGCTCAAGGGGAGTGCGTCGGGAACGGCCGCACGCACTCTCCGCGAGGCCTCGGCAAGGCCAAGGAGCAGCCCTTCGTTGATGCTGATGCGGGGCGTCGCATTCACCGGCGGGGTGACCGAGACCCGACATTCCACCTTGCCGCGGCCGACGCGGGCCTGTATCAACTCCCGCAGCGCCGGCTCCGCCGCCCGCAGCTCGTCGGGCAGCCTGAATTGCACGTCGAGAAAACGGCTGTTAACGCTCTTGACTTCCGCCGCAAGGGACGCGATCGGCAGCTCGCGGGTGGCGGCGGCGTAGCCGGTCATGCTGGAGATCATGGGTCGCGATCGATGACGCCTTATAATGCCGGCGGAATTTTGGAAAACGTCGCTATGATAACGGTTACAAACGCCGCGCCGCTACCCCTTTAATGGCACAGCAGGCCAATCAGCCGCTGCCCGAAGGCTATCAACTCGAGAACTACCGCATAGCGAGTGTCCTGTCGTGCGGGGGCTTTTCCATCGTCTATCTCGCCTACGACGAAAACGATCAGCCGGTGGCGATCAAGGAGTATCTCCCCAGCCAGCTCGCGCTGCGGAAAGAGGGCGACGCGCTGCCCTCGATCTCGGACGAGAACCTCGCGACGTTCCGCTACGGGATGCGATGCTTTTTCGAGGAAGGCCGTTCGCTCGCGCGTTTGTCCCACCCCAACGTCGTGCGGGTGCTGAACTTCTTTCGCGCCAACGAGACCGTGTACATGGTCATGCGTTACGAGCGGGGCCGGACCTTGCAGGAGCACATTCAATTGCGCCGCGGGACGATCAAGGAAAAATTCATCCGCAACGTATTTACCTTGCTCTTGAACGGGCTTCGGGACGTGCATTCGAACAAGCTGCTCCACCTCGACATCAAGCCCGCCAATATCTACATCCGCAACGACGGCACGCCGGTGCTGATCGATTTCGGCGCGGCGCGTCA
>JBGQKK010000139.1:0-7813 GCA_041499545.1 Gammaproteobacteria bacterium
CCCGTGCTCATCGTGGTCGGCGACGAGGACGCGGGCTGCCGCAAGCCGAGCGATTTCCTCGAGCGCGTGCTGCCCGACGCGCGCCTGCAGGTGTTTCCGGGGACCGGCCATTGCGTGAACCTCGAGAATCCCGCGGAGTTCAACCAACTGTGCCTCGCGTTCGTCGACGCGGCGGCGGTCGCGGGCAAGTAACGTGGGAAGCGTCACCACCGAGATCCGCGATTCGGTCGCGGTCGTCAGCTTCGACAACGCGGCGCGCATGAACGCGATCGACGCGGGCGTCGCCGAAGGCCTCGCCGCGGCGGTGACGGAGCTGAAAGGGCGCAAGGACATCGGCGCGCTGGTGCTGCGCGGCGCCGGCAGGAAGTCGTTCTGCTCGGGGGTCGATCTCAAGTTCGTCGAACAATTCCCCGAGCGCGCCGCCGGGTTCGCCGCACTCGAGGAGAAGACCGAGGCTTTCTTCCGCGACATGACGGAGATGCCTTTTCCCACCATCGCCATGATGTTCGGCCACTGCCACGGCGGCGGGGTGCAGCTCGCCGCGTCCGCCGATTTTCGCTTCGGCGACGCCGCACTCAAGCTCTCGGTGCCGGCGGTGAAGAACCGGCTCTACTACCCGATCTCGGCGCTCGAGCGCCTGGTCCTCGTCCTCGGGGAGACGCGAACGAAGCGCCTGATGTACGAAGGCGAGATGCTGAACGCCAAGACCCTTCTCGGCTGGGGCTTTCTCGACCGCGTGTGCACGAGCGCGAGACTGGAGAAGGAAACCCTAGCCCACGCCGCGAGGCTCGCCGCGCAGCCGCGCGAGGTGCTCGCGGTCTACCAGGAAATCTTCCGGGCGCTGAGGAGCGGGAACCCGGATAGGGCGCGCGAGCTGCGCATCCAGGCGAAAGAGCGCGCGAAGCGGCCCTAGCGCCAGGGCGCGACGACGATGTTGACGAAGCCGCCGGGGCGCTGCTTGACCTCGGCGAGCGCCTCGTTCACTCCTTCCAAGGGATAGACCCGCGGTTCGATCGCGCCGAGGTCGACCGCGCCGCAGCGGACCATTTCGGCCATGCGCTGCCCCTGAGCGACGCTGACCCAGTTCGATCCGCGGTAGTGCAATTGCGCCGTCATGAATTTCACCGGATTGATCGGCAGCGGATCGGTGAGCGCGCTCACGTTGACCGCGATGCCGCCGGGTTTCAGTCCCCCGATCGCGTCTAGCGTCGTCGCCGGCAGGCTGCCGCGTCCGGTGCAGTCGAGCAGCATGTCGGCGCCGATGCCGTCGGTGCGCTCGCGCGCCCACTCGGCGATGGTCCGCTCGCCGAGCGCGAGCGTGTCGATGCGGCGCGGCGCGAGCGCCTTCACGCGCTCGAGGATATCGCGCTTGCGGCCGAGGCCGAGGATGCGCGCCGCGCCCATGCCGAGAGCCCACAGCACCGCGCCCACCCCGAGTATGCCCGTGACCCCGTTGACCAGCACCCAGCTTCCGCCGCGCGTGCCGCCCGCCTCGAGCGCCGCGAAGCTCGTGCCCAGGTAGCCCCAGCGCGCACCCAGCTCGAAGCTCACTTCCGGGGGCAGCTTGACCAGGTTGCTCGCGGGAGCGGCCGTGTATTCGGAGAACCCGCCGTGCGGATTTTCCTCGAGCAGCTTCACCGCCTGCTTAGAGAACGCAAAGTAGCCGCGGAAGGCGGAAAAGCTGCAGTGGGTCGGGTTGCCGCTGCGGCAATGGTGGCAGGTCCCGCAGGCGAGGAGCGGATTGATGTAGACACGCTCGCCTTCGCTGAAGCCGCGCACCTCCGAGCCGAGCTTCTCGATCACGCCGGCCGCGTCGAGTCCGACGATCGCGGGACGCGGCGGCAGGTGATACCAGTACTGGCCGCTGAACACCGCGTTCATGTTCGAAATGACGCCGGCGGCTTCCACGCGCACGAGGACCTCGTGCGGCCGGATCTGCGGGACTGCGACCGTGTCGATCCGCATCGCTTGGCCGGGTTCGTGCAGCCGCGCCGCGCGCATAGTGTCTTTCACCGCAGTCTCCCCTACAATCTCTTCCCGGGATTCTAACCGCTATGCATCGGATGCTTCGAATTGCAGTCGTGCCCGCGTCTGTGCTGGCGCTTTGCGCCCCGCGGGCCCAGGCGCAGGCGAATTTTCCGGCGCACGCGGTCTCGATCGTCGTCCCCTACACGCAGGGCGTGAGCGTCGACAACATCGCGCGCATCCTCGCCGCGCGCCTGGCGGAACGCTGGAAGCAGCCGGTCGTAGTCGAGAACAAGCCGGGGGCGAGCGGCATTATCGGCACCGAGTTCGTCGCGCGCGCGGCCCCCGACGGGCACGTGCTGCTCTTCACGGTGAACACGTTCACGATGGCGCCGGCCCTGTTCAAGAAGCTGCCCTTCGATCCGCTCGCCGACTTCGCGCCGGTAGGACGGGTCGCGGTCTCGAGCTACGCGCTCGCGGTGAATCCGCAAGTGCCGGCGAAGGATTTCGCCGAGCTCCTGGCGCTCGTCAGGGCCAGACCCGGGGAGCTCAACTATGCCACGCCCGGCAGCGGCACGCCGCACCATCTCGCCATGGAATTGATGAAACAGCGCGAAGGGCTGGCGATCGTGCACGTGCCCTACAAGGGCGCTGCGGGCGCGATCACCGATCTCCTCGGCGGGCAGGTGCAGATGATGTTCGCGCCCGTCCCGACGCTGCTGCCGCACGCGCGCTCGGGGAAAGCGCGCTTTCTCGCGGTCACCGGCGAGCGCGCGGCGCAGGCGCCCGAGGTGCCGTCCTTCCGCGAGTTGGGCATGGCCTACATGGACGCCGTCGATTCCTGGTTCGCCCTGCTCGCGCCGGGCAGGACCGCGCCGGCGCTGGTCCAGCGGCTCAACCAGGATTTGCGCGCAGTGATGGACTCGCCCGACGCCCGCGAGACGTTCCTCAAGCAGGGCCTGCGCCCTTCGCTCAGCACGCCCGAGGAATTCTCCGCGCAGATACGCTCCGACCTCGCGCGTTGGGCGAAAGTCGTCGCCGACGGGAAAATTACCGCGGATTAGTCCAGCTTCACGCCGCCTGCCTCGATGATCCTGCCGTACGCGGCCGAGGTTTCGCGGATGAAATCCGGCAAGCGGTCGGGGCCGGTGAACACCACCGACATCGCGCCTTCGCTGATTCTGCCCTTTAGCACCGGCGTCTCCAGCAGCCTCCCGATCGCCGCAGCGAGCTTCGCTACGATCGGCTGCGGCAGGCCCGGCGGGCCGAAGAAGGCGTACCACGCGACCGGCATGCCGAATCCCGGCAGCGCCTCGTCGATGGCCGGAGCGTCGGGGGCGCCTTCGAAGCGGCGGCTCTGCGTCACCGCGAGCAGCCTGATCTTCCCCTGGCGGATCTGGGGCAGGGCGGTCGCGAGATTGGTCAGCGAGACGTCGATCTCGCCTGAGACGAGCGCGGCCACCGACGGCCCGGCGCCCTTGAACGGGACATGCACCATGTCCACGCCGTACTGCTTCATGCGCTCGCCGGTGAGGTGAAAGGTCGAAGCGATGCCGGCGGAGCCGTAGGTGAGCTTGCCCGGGTTGCGCTTCGCATATTCGATCAGCGCGGCCAGCGAATCGACGGGCAGGCCTGCGCGGACTACGACGCAGCTGACCGAGGCCACGGTGCTCGCGATCGGGGTGAGGTCGCGGGCCGGATCGATCGCGCCGGGCTGGGACCGCCGCATCGCCAGCTCGGCCCCCACTGTATACAAGAGGGTGTAGCCGTCCGGCGCGGCGCGCGACACCTGCTCTGCGCCCACGCGGCCCGCCGCGCCCGGCTTGTTGTCCACGACGACCGGCTGTCCGAGGGCCTCGGAGAGGCCCTGTTGGATGAGGCGCGCGGTGAGGTCGACGGCACCGCCCGGAGCGTAGGGGACGACAACGTGTACGGTGCGGCTCGGGGTGTCCTGCGCGCCCGCGCCCGGCGCAACGCCGAGGACGGCGAGAACGACAAGGATGCGGTGAGCGCGATTCATCTTGTTTCCGATTCAATATACCATCGGCCTCTGTCGGAGGAGGACACGGGATGGATCTGAAGCTGGCGGGTAGGACAGTGCTCGTTACGGGCGCATCGAAGGGAATCGGCCTGGGGATCGCGCAATGGTTCGCGCGCGAAGGCTGCAGCCTGCGCCTCGCGGCGCGCTCGAAAGACCTGCTCGAACACGAGGCGGCGGCGATCAGGAAGAGCGCGGCGGTCGATGTGCAGGTCTTCGCGCTCGACCTGTCGCAGGATGCGGGCAGGAAGAAGCTGACCGACGCCTGCCCCGAGGTGGATGTGCTCGTCAACAACGCGGGCGACATTCCGGCGGGGTCGCTCGATGACGTCGACGACGCGGCGTGGCGCGCCGGTTGGGACCTCAAGGTATTCGGCTACGTCGGACTGACGCGGCATTATCTTTCGAAGATGAAGGCGCGCGGGCGCGGCGTCGTCATCAACATCATCGGCGCGGCCGGCGAGCGCCCTATGCCCACCTATGTCGCGGGATCGATGGGCAACGCGAGCTTGATGTCGATGACGATCGCGCTCGGCGCTGCGAGCCCCGAGCAGGGCGTGCGGGTGCTCGGGGTGAACCCGGGGCCGGTCCTCACCGACCGGGTGGTGAAGATCTCCCGGAAACGCGCAAAGGCGATGCTCGGCGACGAGGAGCGCTACGCGGAGCTCCTCAAGAAGAACCCCTTCGGCCGCCCGGCGACCGTCGACGAGATCGCGGCGAGCGTGGTATTCCTCGCCTCCGACCTCTCCTCGTATACGAGCGGCACCATCGTCACCATCGACGGCGGCTTTTCCAAACGTCCGGCGGTGTAGCCGGACTAGGCGGTGCCGTACTTGGTGTCGACCTGTACGCCGACGTCCTTCAGAAGCTGGGTCGGAAGGATGCCGCCCGCACAAACGATCACGGCGTCGTTCTTGAGGGTGATCTTCATCCCGCCCTGGTCGAGGATCACCGTGCCATCGCCGATCTCGAGGACGTTCGAGGAGAGAACGACTTTCAGCCTGCGGGCGCTCTCGGCGCGCTGGATCAGCTCGCGGTTCTTCTGCTTGACGCGCGAGAACGCCTCGCTGCGATACGAGAGCGTCACGGTCGTGCCGCGCTCCTCGACGCAGGCGATCGCCGCTTCGAGCGCGGAATCGCCCCCGCCGACGATGAGCACGTGCTGCCCGCGGTACTGCTCGGGGTCGATCAGGCGATAGACCACCTTGGGCCGCTCCTCGCCCTTCACTCCCAGCTTTCGCGGCGTGCCGCGCCGCCCGATCGTCAGCAGCACCGAGCGGGTGCGATATTCCTGCTTGGAGGTCTTCAGGACGAATCCCTGCCGGTCGGGCTTGAGCGATTCCATGCGCTCGAAAAAATTGATCTTGAGGCTGGTGCGCCCGACCACGCTCTTCCAGAATTCGAGGAGCTTCTCCTTGCTGACTTCGCCGAAGCTCATCTTGCCGATGATCGGCAGCTGCACCGGCGCAGTCATGACGACCTTGCTGCGCGGATAGTGATAGACGGTGCCGCCGAACGAGTCCTCCTGCTCGATCGTCACGAATTTGAGACTCTTCTCTTTCGCCGCGAGCGAGGCGGCGATTCCGGCAGGGCCGGCGCCGACGATCACGACGTCGTGGGGAAGCCCGCTCCCTTTCAGCTTAGCGATCGACTCGATCGCCTGGCGGCCTTGCTCGACCGCCTTCCGTATCAGACCCATTCCGCCCAGCTCTCCGGCGATGAACAGCCCCGGCACGTTGGTCTCGAAGTTGGGCTTGACGAAGGGGATGTCCATACCGCGCTTCGAAGTTCCGAACACGAGCTGAATGGCGTCGTGCGGGCACGAGGCCATGCAGGCGCCATGGCCGATGCAAGCGGAGGCGTTCACCAGCTGCGCCTTGCCGTTGACGATGCCGATCGCGTTCTCGGGACACGCCGCGACGCAGGCCCTGGAGTTGAGGCACTTCAGCGGATCGATGACCGGGTGCAGTGACGCGGGCTCGTTGAGCCCCGCCTCGATCGCCTCCTTCAGCCGCGCGGAGCCTTCGCGCTCTCTCCGCTGCTGCCGTGCGATATACCAGACGAATGCCGCGAGGAAGGGGAGTCCGTAGAGCAGCAGCGTGGTGAGGTTAACGCTTTCAAGCATTGAGAATGAGAAACATCATCTATGTCGTCAAAAAGAGACAGTGGAAATTTGCGATCGAGATACGCCACCTTACGCTCGCGCTCGAAAAGCAGCCAGCGGAGTTCCGGAAATTTTTCACGGCTAACCTCATTCCTCCACACCTCGTGGAACATTTTCGTAGAAAGCCCGTTCCGGCCCGATGACAATGGCATTTCTTCCTGGCCTGCCCATTGCCGGCGGATAAATCCTTGTCGTCTTCAGCAAGACCCGCATTCGAAGTCGACCGCCGCTCAGCCGCCGAACGCCGCGTGGCCTCGCGCGCGGGCGCCGAGCGCCGCGGCGGTGCTCGTCCACTGTCGGCCACGTCGATCTGGCTGGTCGCGATCGCGCTCGCCGCAGGCGCCTGGCTCGCGGGGCAGGCCAATCTATACAAGCCGGGCGACGACTTCGGGTACTACCTGGGGCTCGTCGGCTCCATTCTCATGGCGCTGCTGCTGCTCTACCCGCTGCGCAAGCGAGTGCAGTTCCTGCAGCGCGCGGGAGAGCTGCG
This sequence comes from Gammaproteobacteria bacterium, assembly GCA_041499545.1. Classification (GTDB taxonomy): domain Bacteria; phylum Pseudomonadota; class Gammaproteobacteria; order Burkholderiales; family SG8-39; genus VBDM01. The sequence continues at coordinate 6,658 of JBGQKK010000139.1, forward strand.
GAACTGGTTCAGGGTGCATATGTTCCTGGGAATCGCCGGCCCGGTCCTGATCCTCTATCACTCGACGCTCAAGGTGGCCTCGCTCAACGCCGCCGTCGCCTTCTACAGCATGCTGATCGTCGCGGGCAGCGGCATCATCGGGCGCTTCATCTACACGAAGATTCACCACGGGCTCTACGGCCGCCAGGCCACGCTGCGCGAGCGCCAGGAGCACCTCGGTCTGGAGGGCGAGTCGCTCAAATCGAAATTCCACTTCGCACCGCGCGTCGAGCAATGGCTCAAGGACCTCGAAGCCTACGCCACGGATCAGACGCACCTCGGCCTGCTGGGGGTGCGGCGCTTCCTCTCGCTCACCGTGCGCACGCGCTACGTGTACTGGCGCAGCATGCGCGAAGTCGGACGGGTCCTGTCGCGCGCCGCCGCGGAGCGAGGCTGGCCGCGTGGAGAGAGGGCTCATCGCATCGATGTCGCCCGGCGCATTCTCAAGGGATACATGCGCGAGCTGCAGGAAGTCGCGCAGTTCCGCACTTATGAGCGCCTGTTCTCGCTGTGGCATGTCCTGCACGTTCCTTTCGTCTTCATGCTGGTGTTCAGCGCGATCGTCCATGTGGTCTACGTGCACATGTACTGAGGGCGATCATGCCAAGACGAGGGACGGTCGCTGGATGGCTCGTGCTCTTGCTCGCCTCGGGTGCGGCCGCGCAAAGCCTGGAGACCGCCGTCATGCCGGGCCAGGTCATCGAAGGGCACGCCAAGTGGGAGGGCGACTGCAAGAACTGCCACGTGCGCTTCAACCGGGCGGGGCAGCGGGCGCAGTGCCTCGATTGCCACAAGGAGATCGCGGCCGACGTGACTCAGCACCGGCGCTATCACGGGCGCTTAGCGGACAAGGACTGCCGGGTGTGCCACACGGAACACAAGGGGCGCAAGGCGAACATCGCTCCCATCAACGCCGCGAGCTTCGATCACCGGCAGACGGACTTCCTCCTGAAGGGCGCCCATGCGTCGCCCGAGATCGAATGCCGGGCCTGCCATCTGCCCTCGGTCAAGTACCGAAAGACGCCCTCCGACTGCTACGCGTGCCACAAGAAGGACGACAAGCACAAGGGGAAGCTCGGCACTGCGTGCGCCGACTGCCACGGCGAGAGCGACTGGA
>JBGQKK010000140.1:0-7750 GCA_041499545.1 Gammaproteobacteria bacterium
CGAGCTCGGGCAGGAGCTTCCCGAGCAGCCCGGTTTCCGCGAGCACGACGAGCATGAGAGCGGCGTTCCCCTCCATCAAGCCGCGGGAAAATTCCTGCCACACGCGCTCGGGCACGAGGGCGTCGGCTTCGCCGCTCGCCACCATAGCGCGCATCAGCACCAGGGTTTCGGGAGCGACCGCGAAGCCGAAGCGCGCCGCGAAACGCGCGACGCGCAGGATGCGGACCGGGTCTTCGACGAACGCGGGACTCACGTGCCGAAGCAGCCCGCGCTCGAGATCGGCCGCGCCGCCGAAGGGGTCGATCAGGCGCCCGTCTTCGTCGCGCGCCAGCGCGTTGATGGTCAAATCGCGCCGTTCGAGGTCCTGCTCGAGCGTCACGTCGGGGGCCGCGCGGATCTGGAATCCCTTGTAGCCGCGTGCGACCTTGCGCTCGGTGCGTGCGAGGGCGTACTCCTCGTGGGTCTCCGGATGCAGGAAGACCGGGAAGTCCTTGCCTACCGCCTTGTAGCCCAAGCGCTCCATTTCTTCCGGGGTCGCACCGACCACGACGTGGTCGCGGTCCACTACGCGGAGGCCCAAGAGCTCGTCGCGGACCGATCCCCCGACGCGATAGACCTTCACCGCCCGGATCCTAGCGACCGGCCTTGTAGCGGAACCAGCTGTAGCGCGAGCGCGGAGAAACGCCGCGAAGGTAGACGGGCGCCACCGCCTCGAGGGGCGTGGGCTGGATGGAAAACGGCAAGGGGCTGTCGCAAACGCTGTCGACCTTCATCGAATTCAGGTTGTCGCGCGACATGAGCTTCGTTCCGGGCTTGAATTCCATGGCCCAGGCCTGGAAGAAGGCGAGGCGGTCCGGGAGCCCGATCACCGGGCGCGGGTGGCCGCTGGCGGTTCCCGCGTAGGCCGCGAGCTCGCGCAGGGTGTAGACCTGCGGCCCGCCCAGGTCGTAGCGCTTGCCGATGCTGTCCCGATCGGCGAGGCTCGCCGCAAAGCAGCGCGCCACGTCCTCCACGTACACCGGCTGGAAGCGCGCCCGGGGACTGGGCAGCAGGAGCAGGGGCAGCCAGCGTTGCAGCCAGGCGAAGGTGTTCAGGAACTGGTCCTCCGGCCCGAAGATCACCGAGGGCCGGAATGCCGTCACCGCGAGATCGTTCTGTGCCGAGAACACCCAGGCCTCGCCGTCCCCCTTGGAGCGCAGATATTGGCTCGGCCCCTCCGGGTGCGCATGCAGGGCGCTCATGTGCAGGAGGCGCGGTACGCGCTTCTTCTTGCACGCTTCGACGATCTTCTTCGGCAGCTCGACGTGAGCGCGCGCGAAGTCCGGTCCGTAGGGATCGCCTCCCCGGCCGTGCAGGATGCCGACCAGGTTCACGACCGCGTCGCAGCCGGCGACGAGCCTCGAGAGCGTTTCCGGGTCGTGCACGTCGGCATCGACCACGTCCACCGTGGGCAGGAGGATCAGGTGCTTGGCGCGCTCGCGTCGGCGCGTGGGCACGACGACGGAATGCCCGTCGTCCACCAGCTGTCGCACGATATGCCGGCCGACGAAGCCGCTGCCGCCGATGACCAGAACCCGGCTCATAGTTGCCGCAAGGAAAAGCGCTCGGGGAAAGTGCCTAAGTTTAACCGCGAAGCGCGCGCCGCGGAAATGCGGCGGGCCGGAGCGGAAGCTACTGGACGACCGGCTCGCTCCGGATGGAGGCGACGCCTTCGGGCGTCCGGCGCGGGAGCACGACGCCCAGGCGCGTCTTGAGGGGGGTCGGCTCGGTCCCGAGGACCGCGGAGTAATAAACCGTGTTCGCCATCACCTTCTTCACGTAGTCCCTCGTTTCGACGAAGGGGATGGTCTCCGCGAAAATCGCCCCCTCGACCGGGGCGCTCCCGCGCCACATCTTGGCGCGCGAAGGCCCGGCGTTGTAGGCTGCAGCCGCGAGCACCGGACTGCCGTCGAACTGATCGAGCACGTGGCGCAGGTAATAGGTGCCCAGGGACGCGTTGAATTCGGGATCGTGCAACCGCGCCCACGAGAAGTTCTTCATGCGCATCCTCTGCGCCGCCCACTTCGCGGTCGGGCGCATCACCTGCATGAGGCCGCTCGCCCCTGCGGAGGATTTCGCGCCGATGATGAAGCGGCTTTCCTGGCGCACCACGCCCAGCACCCAGGACTCGTCCAGGTCGCGCGAGCGCGCTTTCTCGGCGAGCACCTCGCGGTAGGGTGCGAGGTAGCGGACCGAGAAGTTGTGGGCGAGCACGGTCCTGTCGGCGGTGCTGATCGCCCGGTCCCAGGCTTCGTTGCGGCGGGCGAGCTCGGCCGCCGCGAGCAGCTTCCTGTCGTCCATGCCGCGTATCGTCCACAGCCACTCGCGCGTCGCCTCGGTGCGCATATCGATGCGATAGAGCGCGAGCGCCCGCGCGAGGCCGGGGACGGCGGCGGCCTCGGCGATCTCGGCCTCCGTGGGCAGCGGCGCGCGCGGGGGAATCCGCAGGCCTACCCCCATCTCCTCGGAGGCGAGGCGCCCGTAGAAGCTGTGGTCTCCGGCGATACGCTCGAAATAGCCTTCGGCCTCGAGCGGGCTGCCGAGCTCGCGCTCCGCGCGCCCGTACCAGTAGGTCCAGATCGCGTCGTTCCTGGTGACCGGGGACATGCGGTCGATGGAATTCTTGACCTCGGCCCAGTTCTCCGTCCGCATCGCGATGCGCGCACGCCAGGCGAGCTGCTCGTCGCTCAGGATTTCGGCCTTGCCGAACCAGCCGAGCGCTTCGGGCACGTGGCGCTGCGCGCCGTTCATGGCGAGCATCAGCCACACGTACTTCGCATCCTCCGAGGAAAACTTGTCGCTCAGGCCGCCGCTCCAGAGCTTCGCCACGGCGAGCGGATCCGAGTCGGAAGCGAGCGTCATCGCGGCGATGACCAGCTCACGGTCTGCGACCCGGGTGAAATCGGCCTGCGGACTCTTCAGGAACCGGGCGGGCGAGCGGATGACTGTGGCGAGCCGCCTCGGGTCGATCGCTTCGCCGCGCGGGACGAACTCGAGAGAGCGCTTTGCCGCGCCGATGAGGCCGGCGTCGACGAGCATGCGAAACCGCGCCCAGGCTTCGCCCGAGCCGATCCGGCCGGCCTTGGCGAGCGCGCGCGCGAGCTGCAGGCAGCCGTCGGGTAGGTCCCGCTGCGCGTTCCAGAACGCCTTGAACTGTTCGGCCGCCGGTGCGTCCTCGCGCTTCCAGCGCGAGAGCAGCGCGTAGCAGGTCGCGTCCGGGTCGTCGGCGGAAAGCGCCGGATACTCTTCCTGGAAAAGCTCCCAGCGGCCGCTCTTGGCGAGCACCTTGAGCCAGTCGGTGCGCAATTGCTCGGCGAGGGTGCTGCCCGGGTATCGGGAGAAGTATTCGCGAACCTCATCGGCCCGGGCCGCGGGCAGCCTCAGGAAAAGCTGCCAATACTCGACGTAGGGCGCGAGCACGTGGCCCTCCAGCTGAGGCGCCACATGGGCGAGCCGGGCGCGATTGCCGGCCTCGAATGCATCGCGCGCGGCGAGCAAAGCGGTATCCTGCGGGTCGAGTTTCGCCGCATAAGAGATTCCGGTCGCGGTGAGCAGAACCGCCACCGCCGCGAACCGTGGCATTGCTGGTTTCAAGTCACACCCTCTCTTTGTAGAATACCATAGCAATTTCCGCGCCCGGATTTCTGGGGCCAGTGAGGAAATACGCACGACTCATGAGCATGTCTTCGGAACTTTCCGCCTGGCGCAAGAACGAGCGCACGAGGCTGCTGCGCGAAAGAAGCAGTCTCGCCGAGGATGTGCTCGCCGGCTGGCGCTCGCGGATCGATATTCACATAGAACGCACGTTCCCCGATCTGGTGCACGGAGTCCTCGCATTCTGCTGGCCTTATAAGAACGAGTACGACGTGCGCCACCTCGCCGCCGCGCTGCGGCGAAGAGGCGCCAAGACCGCGATGCCGGTGGTCGTCGCGCCGAAGACGCCGCTGATCTTCCGGGAATGGCATCCCGGCGTGAGGCTCGCCCACGGACCGCTCGGAATTCCCTACCCGGCGGATTCGCCCGAAGTGGTTCCCGATCAGGTGCTCCTTCCCATGCTCGGCTGGGACGCGGACGGCTATAGGCTCGGCTACGGCGGCGGCTTTTTCGATCGCACCCTCGCCGCGCTCGCGAGGCGGCCGCGCGTGATCGGGGTCGCCTACGAGCAGGCGTACCTGAAGACGATACAGCCGCAGCCGCACGACATCCCTGTCGATTTCGTGGTGACCGAGCGCGGCGTGTACCGGCGCGAGCCGCAGGGCCTCAAGTTTCTCGACGACCCGCAGGGCTTCTCATCGCCGCCGTGCTACGCGGGCGAGATCGCGCCGGGATATTTCGGGGAAGACGGCACCTAGCCGAGAAACAGCCGGTACGCGGGATTGCGGCTCTCGTCGACGCAGGGATAGCCCAGGGTCGTGAGGAAGCGCCGGAACTCGCGCATCTCGTGGCGCGGTACCTGCATGCCGGCCAGCACCCGGCCGTAGTCGCTGCCCTGGTTGCGGTAGTGGAACAGGCTGATGTTCCAGTCGGTGCGCATGCTCGACAGGAACTTCATCAGCGCGCCCGGCCGCTCGGGAAACTCGAAGCGATAGAGCAGCTCGTCGGGGACGCCGCGCGCGCTCTTCCTGATTTCGGCCGGGGCGTGCCCGCCGACCATGTGGCGCACGTGCAGCTTGGCCATCTCGTCCTCGGAAAGATCGAGCGTCTCGAGGCCCTCGCGCCGGAGCGTCTTCACGATCCTCCCGGTCTCGTCGCGGTTGTGCACCTCGACGCCGACGAAGACGTGCGCCTGCCTGGGATCGGCGATGCGGTAGTTGAACTCGGTGATGTTGCGCGCGCCCAGCGTGGCGCAGAACTTCTTGAAGCTGCCGGGGCGCTCCGGGATCGTCACCGCGAGGATCGCCTCGTGCTGCTCGCCGACTTCGGCGCGCTCGGCGACGAAGCGCAGCCGGTCGAAGTTGGTGTTGGCTCCCGAGGCCACCGCGACGAGCCTCTTGCCGCGGATTCCGGTGCGCTCGACGTAGGCCTTCGCCCCGGCTATGGCGAGCGCGCCGGCGGGCTCGAGAATGGTGCGCGTGTCCTCGAACATCTCCTTGATCGCCGCGCAGATCTGGTCGGTGTCGACGAGGATCATCCCGTCCAGCAACTCGCGGCACAAGCGGAACGTCAGCTCGCCGACCTGTTTCACGGCGACGCCGTCGGCGAACAGGCCGACGTGCTGGAGTACGACGCGCCGCCCCGCCTTCAGCGATCTCGCCATGGCGTCGGCGTCCACCGGCTCGACGCCGATAACCTTGACCGCGGGGCGCAGGCGCTTGATGTAGGAAGCGATCCCCGAGATCAGCCCGCCGCCGCCGACCGGCACGAACACCGCGTACGGCGGCTGCGACGATTGCCTCACGATCTCCATGCCGATCGTTCCCTGCCCGGCGATCACCTCGGGATCGTCGTAGGGATGCACGAAGGCGAGCTTGCGCGAGCGCTCCAGACGCCTCGCCTCCGCGTAGGCCTCGTCGTAGGTGTCCCCGTGCAAGTGCACTTCCGCTCCGCGCGCCTTGACCGCCTCGACCTTGATCTTGGGGGTGGTGGACGGCATGACGATCACCGCCGCGCAGCCGAGTTTCTGCGCCGCGAGCGCCACCCCTTGAGCGTGGTTCCCGGCCGACGAGGCGATCACGCCGCGGGCGAGCACCGCGGCCGGAAGATTGACCATCTTGTTGTAGGCGCCGCGGCACTTGAACGAGAACACCGGCTGCATGTCCTCGCGCTTCAGGAGCACGCGGTTGCCGAGCCGCGCAGAAAGATTGGGCGCGACTTGGAGGGGCGTCTCGACCGCCACGTCGTAGACGCGTGCCCTTAGGATCCGCTCGAGATAGTCGTTTTTCATGCCTTTTCCATACCCCCTAAAGGGGGTCCCGCAAAACACCCCTCTATGGGGGAGGCGCTACTCTACACGAGGCGGGGGTTTCTCACCGGGCCGGGGCGCGCGTAGAATGCGCGCCAGGGGGTGGCGCATGCCGAAGCGCTCCGCGAGGAAGGCGAAGCAGGCGTTCTGGGAACGCGGCTATCTGTCCCATGGCTACTGGCTGGGCAAAGAGCGCCTGGGCCAGGTCGAGCTCGGGCCCAAGGGAGAATGGGACGGCATCTATCGCTGGCGGGCGGGCGGCCATGCCGGCGAGACGGGGACGCTGGAGGAAGCGAAGCGCGCTGTGGAGCAAGCCGCTTTAATCGGAGCGAGCCAACTCCGGCTGTTCGACAAGAACTAGGCAGCCGTTATTTTGGCGTACTCAAGGGCCAGCCATTTCATCCCTTGTTTGCCAAAGTTGATCTGCAGTCTAGCGTCGTTCCCCGACCCTTCGGCGTTGACGATCACCCCCTGACCGAACTTGGGGTGCTGTACCGCCTGGCCGATGCGAAAGCCGTGGCCGGCCGTCGTGGCTTTGAAGGTCTTCTCGGGAGCCGGCGCCCATGCCTTATCGTCGAAACGCCCATAGCCGACGACCGGTCTCATGACCGGACTGAGGCGCTTCACGACCTCCTGGGGAATCTCGTCGATAAAGCGCGAAGCGACGTTGTAGCGCGTCTGGCCGTGGAGCATGCGCGTTTGCGCGTGGCACAGATAGAGGCGCGTGCGGGCGCGCGTGATCGCCACGTACATGAGGCGCCGCTCTTCTTCCAGGCCGTCGTCTTCGAGCGCGCTCTGCTCGTGCGGAAAGAGGCCCTCTTCCAGGCCGGTGACGAACACCGCCGCGAATTCCAGGCCCTTCGCCGAGTGCACCGTCATCATCTGTAGCGCGTCCGTCCCCTCGGCCGCCTGGTTTTCGCCCGACTCCAGCGACGCGTGCGCGAGGAAGGCCGGGAGATCGTGCTCTTCGGCCTCGGCGATGAAGGCGGCGGCGGCGTTCACCAGCTCGTTCAGGTTCTCGACGCGGTCGGCGCCATCTCTTTCGGCCTTGTAATGCGCGACGAGGCCGCTTTTTTCCAGCATGACCTCGACCGTCTCCGGCATGGGCAGGTCCTGCGTCTCGGCCCTGAGCGAGTCGACGAGGCGCACGAAGGACGCGATCGCGGCGCCCGCCTTGCCGGAGAGCGCCGCGGCGGCCTTGTAGAGGCTGGCGCCGCCTGCCTTGGCCGCGTCCTGGAGTTGTTCCAGGGTACGCGCGCCGATGCCGCGCGCCGGGAAATTCGCGACGCGCAGGAACGCCCCGTCGTCGTCGGGATTGGCGGCGAGGCGCAGATAGGCGAGCGCGTGCTTGATCTCCATGCGCTCGAAGAAGCGCAGGCCGCCGTAGACGCGATAGGGCAGGCCCGCCGAGAAGAGCGCGTGCTCGATGATCCGCGACTGCGCGTTCGAGCGGTACAGCACCCCGATGTCGGCAAGGCGCAGGCCCCCGCGCTTGAGCGCCTGGACTTCCTCGGTGAGCCAGCCCGCCTCGTAGGCGTCGGACTGCGCCTCGTAGATGCGCACCGGCTCGCCGTGCCCGGCCGAGGTCCACAGGTTCTTACCGAGGCGTTTCTTGTTGTGGGCGATGAGCGCGTTGGCCGCCGCGAGGATGTGCCCCTGCGAGCGGTAGTTCTGCTCGAGGCGAATCACGTTCTCGACGCGAAAGTCGCGCTCGAACTCGGCCATATTGCCCACGTTCGCGCCGCGAAAGCGGTAGATGCTCTGGTCGTCGTCACCCACCGCGAACATCACGTTCTTCGGTCCGGCGAG
>JBGQKK010000141.1:0-7695 GCA_041499545.1 Gammaproteobacteria bacterium
CGCTATGTACACGAAGTGGTTCGGTGAGCCGGACGAGAGCGCGGCCGCGTTCTTCCGTGCGGTGGCGCTGCCGGAATAAATGAGAGGAGATGAACATGAGAGCCAACCCGATTGTCTTGCTTGTGCTCGGTGCCGCATGGTTGCCGCCCGCCTTTGCCGCCGACCCGCCGCCCGCGCCCGTGATCGCGCCGATGACCAGCGGCGATGCAAAAGCACCGAAGGACGACGCTGCGCGCCTCGAAGTCAGCGGCAAGATCCAGCTCGACCTGATCTACGACTTCAAGAGTGTCGACCCGGCGTGGAACACCACGCTGCGCCCCTCGAAAATCCCGATCAACTGCCCAGGGCCGCTCGGCACGGCCGACGCGGGCTGCGGCAAGGATGGTGAAACGATCTTCAGCGTGCGGCAGACCGCGATCTCCTTCAAAGGCTTCGTGCCGACTCAGGCGGGCCAGCTGAAGACGGATCTGAGCCTCGACCTGTTCAACGTGGGCGGCGCCAACACCGGATTCCGCCTGCTCCACGCGTGGGCCGAAATGGGCGCCTTCGGCGTCGGACAGTACGAAACGCTGTTCATGAACCTCGATCTCTTCCCCAACACCCTCGACTATTGGGGGCCGAGCGGGATGATTTTCGTGCGCAACCCGCAAGTGCGCTACACGCCGTACAAGACCGACACCGCCAGGTTCGCGGTCTCGCTCGAGGCGCCGTTCGCTGCGGTCGACACCGGAAAGGTCAGCGTTGCCGACGCGAATCTGGGGGCGAACATCGTCGGCTGGACTAAGTATCCGGACATCGTCGGCAAGTACAGCATGAACGGCGACTGGGGGTTCTTCGACTTCGGCGCCCTCCTGCGCTCGGTGGGCTACAAGACCACGATCACGCCCGACGGCAACCCTTCGGGCAGGATGCTCGGCTGGGGCTTCACCGCTGACGGCGCCCTCAACCTCTTCGGCAAGGACCGCGTGGTGACGCAGGTCGTCTACGGCGAGGGCATCTCGAGCTATTTCAACGACGGCGGAGTCGATCTCGCGCCGGACGGCAGCCTGCACGCCCAAACGGTGAAGTCGATCGGCATGATGCTGTACTACGATCATTCGTGGAGCAGCAGGTGGGCGAGCTCGATCGGCTACAGCCAGCACCATCAGGACAACGCCGACGGACAGCTGTTCAACGCCTTCAGGACCGGCCAGTACGCGTCGACCAACCTGCTCTACACCCCGGCCAAAAACGTGATGTGGGGGGCCGAGTTCGTGTGGGGCAAGAAGCAGCAGAAGGACGGGGAATCCGCCAGCGACTCCCGCGTGCAGTTCACCGGCCAGTTCAAGTTCTGACGGAAAGAACCCGCCCGGGATCGCCGCCGTCGTCCCGGGCGAGCGCTATGCCGGGCGCGGCTGTATACATTACATGCGTCGAGAAATCCTAGCGGGGGGCCGGCTGGCCCAAGCCGAGAAGTACCTATAGACTTTCTGCTCCACGGGAGAAACCCATGACATGCGGACGCAACGCGCTGATGCGCGGATTCTTCGTTCCTCTTCTCGTCGCTCTGGCCGCGGCGAGTCCTTCGGCGATGGCGCTGAACTGGGTGCCGCTGCTGAAGAATTCCCCGGCCGAGCGCTTCGACGACGAGGACCTGCAGCTGTTCCTCAAGACGGCGCGCAAGACGGTGAACGAAGCGCCGGACAACCAGACGGTCAGCTGGGAAAACCCCGACACCAAGCACCACGGCGACTTCACCATATTGAAGACCTTTCAGAAGGACGGGCGCAGCTGCAAACGGGTGCGGGTGAGGAACGAGGCCGACGGCCGCAAGGCGAGCAGCGTGGTCGACGCCTGCCAGGTCGACGGCAAGTGGCGTCTCATCGGCGCGCCGCAAAAAGAATAGAAGAAGCAGGCGGAAGCGATGGCCGTCCCGGATCGCGCGCTCTTTCGCCGCAACACCCTCGCATGGACCCTCGTTGCGCTGGCAGCGCTCGTCGCCGCCGCCGCGTGGCTGGCCTTCGCCTTCCTGAAGCCGACGCCCCCGCGCTTCGTCACCATGGCCACCGGTCCCGAGGGAGGCCTCTCCGCCGAGCTGGGGAATCGCTATCGCGAGCTCCTGGCCCGCGACGGGGTCGATCTCCGCCTGAGTCCCTCGGCGGGCGCCGTGGCGAACGTCGCGCGCCTGCGCGATCCGAAATCGGGCGTAACCGTCGCCATCATCCCGGGCGGCATCACCAATCGCCGCGATTCGCCCGAGCTGGTTTCGCTGGGCACCCTGGGCTACGAGCCGCTCTGGATCTTCTCCCGCGGACGGCCCCTTTCGGAACAGTTGCGCGGCTCGCGAAACCTGCGCATATCGGTCGGCGCCGAGGGCAGCGGGACACGCGCGTTTTCGGTGGAATTCCTGGCGCGCCTCGGGATCGTCGACGGGCGCAACGCCAGCCTGCTCGCGCTCCCGCCCCAGTCTGCGGGCGAGAAGCTGCTCGCCGGAGAGATCGACGCCGCGATCGTGCTCGACGCCTGGGAATCTCCGTTGGTGCAAAAGCTGCTCGCCGCCAGGGACATCCATCTGGTGAGCGCCCCCAGGGCGGACTCCTGGGTCGCGCTTTACCCCTACCTGAACAAGGTGGTGCTGCCCGCGGGCGTGGCCGACATGGCGCGAAACATCCCGCCGGAGAACGTGACGCTGCTCGCGCCCAAGGCGAACCTGGTGGTGCGCGACGACCTGCACCCGGCCATTCAATATCTGCTACTCGCGGCGGCGGCGCAGATCCACTCGGCGCCGGGCGTGTTCAACAAGGCGGGGCAGTTTCCGGCCCCCGAGTCGGTCGACCTGCCCCTGAGCGACCAGGCAAGCCAGTTCTACAAGACCGGACCGCCATTCCTCCAGCGCAATCTGCCCTTCTGGCTCGCGATCCTGATCCAGCAGCTGCTGGTGCTGCTGATCCCGGTACTGGGCCTCCTGTATCCGCTGCTGCGACTCGCGCCGGCGACCTTCGGCTGGGCGATGCGCCGCAAGGTCCTGAGGCTCTACGGGGAGCTCAAGCTCCTCGAAGACGAGCTGGCCGCGCACCCTCCGGCGGACCGCGTGGGCGAGCTGATCGCCCGCCTCGACCGCCTCGACGACGAGGCCGAGCGCGTGTGGCTGCCGACCTACCTCAGGCCCTTGCTGTATCAGTTGAGGATGCATATCTCGCTGGTGCTCCAGCGAGCCAAGCGCACATGAGGAGACCGGGGCCGTGACCTGGCTGCAACGCTATCGCCTACGCCATTTCCTGCGCTATTCGTTCTGGCTGGTGCCCGTCGTCTGGATGCTCGCGGCGGCGCTCGCCTTGCCGGCGGTGCGCTGGCTCGACGCGCAGACGAGCTGGCAGTTCTTCAACTACACCGAAGACGGGGCGAGGCAGATCCTCAACGGCCTGTCGGCGTCGATGCTGACCTTCATGGTGTTTGCCGTGTCGGCGATGCTGCTGGTGCTGCAGCTCGCCAGCAGCGCGCTCTCTCCCCGCATCATCGCCAGCACCTTCGCCTCGCGGACCCCGCAGTTCAGCATCGGGGTGTTCGTGTTCTCCTACGTCTTCGCGCTGGGAGCCTCCGCCCGCGTCGAGAGCGGGCACGTCCCGCAGCTGATGGTGTTCGTCGCGATCGCGAGCAATCTCTTCGCCATCGTCGTCTTCTTCTGGTTCGTGTACCGCTTGGGAACGAGCTTGCGCCCGGTGGCGATTCTGCTGGCGCTGTCCCGGATGGGGCGGCAGGTCATCGACGAGGTCTATCCGGTGGGCTGGAGCGCGTCGGTCCCCGAGCGCTCGCCGCAAGCGCAAGCTGCGCTCACCGGGCCTTCGCGCATGATCGAATACGCCGGCAGCGCCGGCACTTTCCTCGCCTTCGGCGCCGCGGAGCTGGTCGAGGCCGCGCGGCGCGCCGACTGCGTGATCGAGCTGATTCCCCAGGTCGGAGACTTCGTGCCGAACGGCGATCCGCTGTTCCGCATCACCCCGGCTGACCGGGACGTCGACGTCGGCTCGTTGCGGCAAATGGTGGCGTTCGGCGCGGAGCGGACCATGGAGCAGGATCCCGCGTTTTCCTTTCGCATCATGGTCGACATCGCGTCGCGCGCGCTCTCTCCCGCGATCAACGACCCTACCACGGCCGTGCTCGCACTCGACCAGCTCCATCGCGACCTGCTCTATCTCGGCCGCCGGCAGCTCGACACCGGCGCCGCGAGGGACAGACAGGGCAGGCTACGGCTGGTCTATTCGACGCCCCAGTGGGAGGACTTCGTCGCCCTCGCCGTCAGCGAGATCCGTCTGTTCGGCGCGAACAGCATCCAGGTGGCGCGGCGCCTGCGCGCCATGCTCGAGCATCTCGCCGGCGCGCTACCCGAGCCGAGGATCCCGCCGCTGCGCGAGGAATTGGCGATGCTCCAGCACACCGTCGAGCGCGCGTATCCGGAGGCAAAGGACCGCGAGCGCGCGCAGACCGGCGACCTGCAGGGGATCGGCCGCTCGACCACGCCCGCGCCCTAGGCCGGCCGGTCGTCTTTTGATTCCCTGATCCACTCCCGCAGCGATTTCGTAGCCCAGTTGAAGCGGATCGCCAGCAGGCGCAGCAGCGCCGTGGCCCCGATCGATATCCAGGCCGCGTGATTGGTGTCGATGCCGTAGTAGTGGGACAGCACGACGAAGAGCGTGCAGCCGCCGAGCGCCGCGAGGGAATATAGCTGGCCTGGCTTGAACACCAGCGGCTCCTCGCGCACCAGCACGTCGCGAAGAAGGCCACCGCCGACGGCGTTGCACATGCCCACCAGCAGCGCCGCGAGCGGCGGAATCCCCGCGATCAAGGCTTTGTTGGCGCCGACAACGCCGTACACTCCCAGCGCCAGCGCGTCGACGTAGGCGATGAGCCGCTCGAAGCGCTGGGCCAGCCGATACGTCGGCGCCCCGACCGCCACGGCCAGGGTGACCGCCCAAAGATAGCGGGCGTCCTGCATCACCAGCGGCACCTGCAGGATGAAGACGCTGTCGCGCAGCAAGCCGCCGCCGACGCCGGTCACGAAAGCCAGCATGAACGCGCCCACCAAGTCGTAGCCGCGCCGGCTCGCGACCCAGACGCCGGTGAGCGCCATCAGAAAAGTGGCGGCCAGGTCGAACTCGATCGGCAGCAGAAAAGAAATGCCGGGCACCGCGTCCGTCCCTCGCAGCAGCTTTTCCAGATAGGTGGCGAGCCTTACCCCCGGCACTTGCGGCGTTTAGCTATGGCTGCTTCCTTCCGGACCTGACCAGGTTCACTAGACCGCAATGCGGGGAGGCCCGCCGTATTCGGTGACGCTCGGCCGATTATACGGGCTGGGCTCCCTGCGGGACACGCGTTTCGGGGCCTCCCGGATCGGGTTATGATGGCGTTCGAAATTCGAGCCGGTCGATCAAAGACCGACCCCGATCATCGCCAGCGTGGAGGAGAGAACATGCCCCGTTTCACGGACTTTCCGAGACTAGCTTGCATCGTCGTGGCCGCGCTAGCGGCCCTGCCCCTGCCCGCCCTCGCCCAGTCGGCCGACGCCTACCCCAGCAAGCCGGTGAAGATCCTCGTGCCCTACGCGCCGGGCGGGGCGACCGACATCATCGCGCGCATCGTGGCGGCGAAGCTGACCGAGTCGTTCGGCCAGAGCGTTCTCGTCGAGAATCGTCCCGGGGCCTCGGGCAATCTCGCGCTCGAAGCCGTCGCCAAGGCGCCCGCGGACGGCTACACCCTTCTCGTCGGCAACGTCTCGACCAACACCATCAACGAGAACACCTTCGCCCAGCAACTGCAGATCAAGCCCTCGCGCGACCTGGTCGGTGTCGCCAAGCTGGTCGAGATCCCGCATATCATCGCGACGAGCGCCAACTTTCCCGCGAGCTCGATCGCGGACCTCGTCGCGCTCGCAAAAAAGGACCCGGGAAAGATCAACTACGCCTCCGCCGGCCTGGGAAGCTATCCGCACCTCGACATGGAGAAGCTGCAAAAGGCGGCCGGCATCAAGCTCACCCATATTCCCTACAAGGGCGGCGCCGGCCAGATGATCCCCGCCATCATCGCGGGCGAGGCGCCGGTGGCCTTCCTCAACCTGTCCTCGGCCCTGCCGCAAATACGCGGCGGGAGGATGAAGGCGATCGCCACCACCGCGCCAGCCCGCCTCGCCGAGCTCCCCAACGTCGCGACCATGGCCGAGCAGGGCTACCCGGGAATCGGCACCAACGCCTGGCAGGGCATGTTCGCGCCGGCGGCCACGCCACGGCCGATCGTGGACAAGCTCTACCAGAGCGTGGCCGCGGTCCTCTCGAACGCGGAGATGAAAGAGCGCCTCACCAAGCAGATGCTCGACGTCACCCTCTCCGCATCGCCGGCGCAGTTCCAGCAGCTGGTCGAGAAAGAAACGCACGCGTGGGGCGATTTCCTGCGCGAGGCGAACATCAAGATCGAATAGACAAGATCGATTAGACGCGTGGCCCGGAAAAGGACAACGCGCCGCGGCGCCTCGCGGCCGCGCCACGATCTCATCGTCGAGAAAGACGTCGAGGTCTCCATGCGGGACGGCGCGAGGCTGCGCGCCGACGTGTTCCGCCCCCGGTCCGCGGGGCGGTTTCCCGTGATCATCAATCTGGGCTCCTACCAGAAGGACAAGCTCTGGGTCCCGCCTCCCGACCTGGAGGAGAAGCCGAACGAGTACATGAACTGGGAGACGGTGAATCCGCTGTGGTGGGTTCCGCGCGGCTACGCCTGCGTGCGCGTGGACGGCCGCGGCTCGGGAAAGTCCCCGGGACAGACCGATCCCTGGTCGCCTTCCGAGGCCCGCGATTTCTACGACGCCATCGAATGGGCTGGAGCGCAAGCCTGGAGCAACGGGCGCGTAGGCGCGAACGGCATCTCCTACTACGCCATGACGCAATGGCTGGTGGCGAGCCTCAGGCCGCCGTCGCTGAAGGCGATGATCCCGTGGGAGGGCGCGGCGGACATGTACCGCGACTTCGGCTATCACGGCGGCATTTTTTCGTTCGGCTTCGCATCGGGCTGGTGGAACAATCACATGGCGCATCACCTGCTCGGCCGGCCCCAAGCGACCGCGACCGACGCCTTCTCCAGGCCCTGGCTGTGGGAGTACATGCGCCACAACCTCGACGGCGAGTGGTGGCGCGGGCGGCGCCCGGCCTGGGAGAACATCGACATCCCCCTGTACAGCGCCGGCAACTGGAGCGGCATGGGCCTGCACCTGCGCGGCAACACCGAGGGTTTCCTGCGCGCCGCGTCGAACCGCAAGAAGCTGCGCATCCACGCCGGCACGCACTACCACCCTTTCTATTCCGAAGAAGGGCGCAGCGACCAGTTGCGCTTTCTCGATCACTGGCTGAAGGGCGAGGACACCGGGATCATGGACGAGCCGCCGGTGAAGCTTCTCATCCGCAAAGGGGGCCACGGGAACTACCGCTGGCGCTTCGAGAACGAGTGGCCGATCGCCCGCGCGCGCTGGACCAAGCTCTATCTCGAGCCGCGGCCGGGCGGGCGCGGCGACATCGAAGGCAGGCTCGCGTACGAGGCGCCGCGCAAGGCGGCGTCTTTTTCCTACTCCGCGAGCGGCATGACCAAGGCGGGCGTCGCCTCGGCTTCGTGGACCTCGACCGCGCTCGCCGGAAGCCTGCCGCGCATGGGGGCCTCGTTCGAGACCGCGCCGCTGAA
>JBGQKK010000142.1:0-7652 GCA_041499545.1 Gammaproteobacteria bacterium
CCGAGCTCGGGCGCCGAAACAGAGTCAGCCTTCATGGTCAGATCCTTTCAGGAAAAGTGAGTGAAACGGGTGATTGCAAACGCAACTATGAGGCTAGATCATTGCAATTGCAAGCATCGTATGGGATGATGGTGCCCATGGGCGCCGCCAAGTCAGGGAAAAACTCTTCCGAATCAGACGTGAAGAACCGGGCCTGGGCGCGCCTTTTCGTCACCTCGGCCCTTCTCCTGGAGCGCGTCGAGGCGGCCCTCAAGGACGCGAAGCTGCCGCCGCTCGCCTGGTACGACCTCCTGTGGATTCTCGAGAACGCCGAAGGCGGGCGGCTGCGCATGCACGACCTGGCCGCGCGCGTGGTGCTGTCGCGCTACAACGTCACGCGGCTCGCCGATCGGATGGAGAAGGAGGGTTTGATCGCGCGCGAACGCTGCGAGGAGGACCGGCGCGGTGCTTATTGCGTGCTCACGGCGGCGGGGCGCGCGCTGCGCAAACGCATGTGGACGGTGTACAAGGGCCGGATCAACGCCTGCTTCGGCGAGCGCATTACGATCGAGGAGGCGCGCATGCTCGCGGGCACGCTGGAGAAAGTCCAGCACCATCTTCGCGGACGCACGCTCGAGCAGCCGTGAGCTTCCTGCCTATTCGAGCTCGTCGATCGAGCGCGGCCAGCTCGCCTTGAGCAGGCGCGACAGCGCGCGGTCGGCGAGGACCTTGCCGCCGGTCTGGCAGCGCGCGCAGTAGTTGGTCTCGTTCTCGGCGTATACGATCCGCTGCACCGGCGAGCCGCACACCGGGCAGGGCTTGCGGTAGCGGCCGTGCACGGCCATCTCCTCGTGGAAAGCCGTGACCTTGTCCGGCAAATCCGCGCCGGCCTTCCTGCGCAAGCGCTCGGTCCATTCGACGAGAGTCGCTCGCGTCGCCTCGTAGAGACTCTTCACCTCCTCCTCCGAAAGCGACGCAGTCTGGGCGAAAGGCGAGAGCCTGGCGCGATGCAGAATCTCGTCGGAGTAAGCGTTGCCGATGCCGCTGAACAGATGCGGATCGGTGAGCGCGCGCTTGAGCGTGTGCTTCTCACCCTTGAGCCGTGTCGCGAACGCCGCGAAGTCCGCTTCAAGCACGTCGACTCCCCCCGGGTCCATCGCGGCGAGCGCCGCCTCGCCTTCGACCAGGTGGATCGAAGCGCGCCGCTTGGTTCCGGCTTCGGTGAGGACGAGGATGCCGTCGGCAAACTCGAAGGCGGCGAGCGCGATGCGGCCCGGGGGCTTCGCGTCCCGCGCGAGCGAGCGCAGCCTTCCCGCGATCATGAGATGCACGACGACGAACAGCCCGCCCTCGAGCTCGATCACGATGCGCTTGCCCATGCGGCGCAGGCCGATGACCTTCTTTCCCTCGGCGGCGGAGAGAGGCGGAGCGACGCTGCGCAGCACGAAGGGATGGATCAAGCGGATGCGCGCGAGCGTCTGTCCGCGAAGGCGCGCCTCAAGGTGCTCGATGTAGACCGTAATGTCGGGAAGCTCGGGCATCTAGGTAGACGAAGCGCCTGAAGGATCGTGCCGCGGCGAGTGCATGAAGGCGCCAGGGAACCGATATCCAATCTGACAATTGCAGCCTATTTCGATATTTCGGTAGCCCGTGGCTAGGATAGGCGGCGAAAAAGCGTGCAATGCGTTGAATTTCCGCGGGTCGTTTTCGACGGTGCCATAATAGGCTGCATTTCGGAAGCTCACTATACGTTAGGCGTCCTATTCAAGCGTTTTCTGTAATCAAAGATAGAGGGGTAAGGGTGCATGCAGCCGTTCACGTTCTTCATAAGCTATCGACGCCAAGATACGGCTCCAATCGCTTTGCTCCTCAAGAGCGAAATAGAGAAGCGGTTGCAGTTCGTTCGTGTTTCGGTTGACGTCGAGGAGATGCGGCCTGGTGATAATTTTCCGGGGCGATTGCGCACCTTGATAGACGGGGCCCACGCAACCATCGCACTTATCGGAAAGAACTGGATGCCGCAGCACGGCGCTTCTGACTCTGTCGAGCAGGATGAGGATTGGGTCGCTACCGAACTTGAATACTCCCGAAACGCTCCGCTGGCTCTCGCGGAAGAAGACCGCTTCGGACTGTCGTCACGCGAGCTGCTGCCCCTCTTCGCCGATTGCGATCGAGACTTTCGTCGATTCCGCGTCCCGTCAAAGATATCGTTCATTGAAGAACTTCATTCCGAACACATCGACTATGCGAGCTGGCCCGCTGCAATCGGGCCGCTCCTTGACCGTATCGCGATACGACTCTCCCTTAAGAAGCGTCCTGATGCAGACGAATACCCCAAGCCAGACCTGGCAAAGGCTCGGACTCAACCGCTACCAGATTCCGAACTGGCGCAGATCCTACGCTACGATGACTATGAGGGTTGGTACATTGACAACTTCGGGAACGCCGAGGTCCGCTATCTTGCGAAGACTTTCAAGTTCCGTCACTTCAATCAAGCCGCTGACTTTATGAAACTCGTATCAGATCACTGCCGGGTACTTGATCATCACCCCGAGTGGCGAAATGTATTTAATCACGTAACGGTTTCGCTCACGACGTGGGACGCGCATCGCAAGGTGACCATCTACGACTTGAATTTAGCCTTGTACATGAACATGGCCGCAAAGGCGATTGCAAAGGCCACTTGATGCATTTCAAACGAACGCCTAACCCGCACATCGAAGCGACCTGCTCCGGCGGGCTTTGCCCGCCTCCGCAGGCGCCTCATGAGCAACGTTAGGCGTCAACTTAAAGGAGTCTGCTAATGAAACTGACAACAAACGTTGGGATGTTGTTGTTGGCCCTCTGGCTTGTCTTGACCGGGCTAGTGCCACTACTCCATCTTAGTTTCTCCGGACTAGGCACTGTAATGGCGATCCTCGCCATCGCAGCCGGGGTTCTGTTAGTTGTAGGCCGGTAGGCCAAGCCTTGGGGAAGGTATCGCCTTTGAGCGTTAGCTCCGACCAGTGAAAAGGGTACTTCCAGAGTTCGAGCGTCGCGCTCAGCCCGTAATTCCTCCGCACCAGTTCCTTATTCGGCTGGCCCACAGCGGGATGATCGCGCTCGCACTCATAGCCGTTTCGCTGTTCATCGGTATAGTCGGCTACCACATCCTCGAGGGCCTGAGCTGGATTGATGCATTCCTAAACGCGTCAATGCTCCTGGGCGGGATGGGCCCCGTGCATACACCGGTCACCTTTGGCGGCAAGCTCTTTGCCGGCCTGTATGCACTTTACTGCGGCTTGGCGGTTATCTTCGTCGCTGGCGTCATTCTCGCGCCGATCGCGCATCGCATCCTCCACAAATTTCACATGGAGAGCCGCAATCAGTGAGCATTGCCCGCGCGCGCGTAGACGCTGTGGTCACGCAGCCGCTTGAACCCGACTTCGAGACGAGTGTGGAACTCAACATCCGGGCCGCCAGGGCCGTGCCATCGTTAGCCATGGTGCTGGTTCGCCGTTCACAACGTTAAGCCTCGGCGGCAGGAGTGCTGATGCTTCTACGAGAGTATCCGTATCAAGTTCGGTCGGTGCTTGAGGAGTTGGGTATTTCCGCCGAGCTCATTTCCGCTCGCGCGCTTCCAATTTACGCAGAAGCTCATGAGCTTGTTGTTGCGGAGCGCGGCGAGAATGGCCGGGAGCACTTGCTTATCCCTGCCGCAGCGGCGGCCTGGGAGCGACTTGCCGCGGCGGGGCAGAACGACGGCGTGCACCTGCAGATTGCCTCGGCATTCCGTAGTATCGAGCGGCAGACCGAAATCGTGCGCCGAAAACTCGAAGCCGGCTTGAGTATCGACGCTGTCTTGTCGGTGAGCGCTCCCCCTGGGTTCAGCGAACACCACACCGGACGTGCCGTCGATGTGACCACGGTCGGATGCACGCCCCTGGACGCGGTGTTCGCCCCCACCGAAGCGTTCCGGTGGCTGTCCTTACGCGCACGAGAGTTCGGTTTTGCAATGTCTTACCCGGAGGGGAATTCCCACGGTTACGAGTACGAGCCTTGGCACTGGTGTTTTCATGAGGCCGAGGTCTGACCATACAGGCGAGAGGACGCGCGCAAGAGCGGTGGCTTTACATATCTTTACCTGCCGGACAAATCTCGCTTACTTGCGGCTGCGAGACTCCTTTCCCGGGGAGATGTCCCCGCAACCCGAGGAAAGGACGATTATGGAAACGCAAGACAGCAAGCCCGAAAAGCGCAGGAGGTTCTTCAAGCGCGCCGCGATCGCGACGCTGATCGGCGGCATCGCCGCAGGAATCGGTTTCAAGGCCTACGCTCAAGGGAGTGGCTGCGGCTGGCACCGCTGCGGCCACGCCGCGGGGCCGCTGGACCCGGCGACCGTCGATCAGCATCTCGACCGGGCGCTCAAGCACTTGTACGTGGAGATCGACGCGACGGACGAGCAGAAGCAGCGACTCGAGCCGATCGTGAAACAGGCGGTGAAGGACCTGTTGCCGCTGCGCGACAAGGCGCACGCCGCGCGCCAGCGGGCGGTCGAGCTCCTCGCTGCCGATCGCATCGACCGCGGCGCGATCGAGGCGCTGCGTGCAGAGCAAATCCAGCTCGCCGAACAGGCGTCGAAGCGTTTCACGCAGGCGCTCGGTGACGTCGCCGAGGCGCTGACTCCCGCGCAGCGCAAGCAGCTCGCCGAGCGCATGGAGAGCTTCGGCCGCAGGTGGCGCCACGGCTGAGCCTGCCGCGCAATTCGGCTACCCTAGCGGGGCATGGCCGAGCGCATTCTCCTGATCGAAGACGATTCCCGGCTCGCCGAGATGGTTTCCGAGTATCTCGGCGAGTCGGGTTTTCGCGTTTCGGTCGCGGCCGGAGGCCGCGCCGGGCTCGAACGGCTGGCGCGCGAGCCTTTCGACGCGCTGGTGCTGGACCTGATGCTGCCGGACATGGACGGGCTCGAGGTGTGCCGCGAGCTGCGCGCGAAATCGGACACGCCGGTGCTGATGCTCACCGCGCGCGGGGACGCCGCCGACCGCATCGTCGGCCTGGAGATCGGCGCCGACGACTATCTGCCCAAGCCGTTCCAGCCGCGCGAGCTGCTCGCCCGCCTGCGCGCGATTCTCAGGCGCGGGAAATCGAGAGGGCGGGCACCGCTCCTGCGGTTCGGGAGCCTTGAAATCGACCGCGATTCGCGCAGCGTGCGCGTGGGCGGGGAGGAGCGCGCGCTCACCGGTTACCAGTTCGCGCTTCTGGTCGCGCTCGCCGAGAACGCAGGCCGCGTGCTCTCGCGCGAAACCCTCATGGATCTGGTGAAGGGCGAGCCGCTGGAAGCTTTCGACCGCTCGATCGACGTGCACGTGTCACGCATCCGGGCGGCGATCGAGCACGACCCCAAGAAGCCGCGGCGCATCGTTACCGTTCGCGGTGCGGGCTACGTCTTTGCGAAAGCGCACGACTGATGCAGCGACTCTATCTGCGCATCTACCTCGCGGTCCTCGCGAGCCTCACCGTGTTCGCCCTGGCGGCGGGACTGCTGTGGCACTCGTTCGCCGACCACGGTCCCGCGGGCCGGGCGCAAGAGGTGGCGGCTATGCTGGCGCGGAACGCCCTCCCGCCGGCCGATGCGCTCAAGGCCGAGCATCAGGCCGCGCTCGAGCGGCTGGCTGTTGATCTGCGCGCCGATGTGGCCCTCTTCGGCGCCGACCGTGCGCCGCTCGCTGCCGTGGGAAAACCCTTGCCCGCGCCCGGTGAGGGCCGCGAGAGCGGCGGGTGGGTGTATCGCTGGGGCAGCCGGCCGGTATGGGTGGTGCGCCTGCCCGACGGCCGGTGGCTGGAGGCGCGCATGCCGCGAGAAGGAGGGTTTCCGGGCTACCGGATATTCATCATGCTCGCCCTGCTCGCGCTTGCGGTCGGCGTCGGCGCGTACCCGCTGGCGCGGCGGCTGACGCGGCGCCTGGAGCGGCTGCAAGCGGGGGTCGAGTCGCTCGGCGCGGGCGATCTCTCGGCTCGCGTGAGCACCGAAGGGCGCGACGAGGTGGCGCGACTCGCCCAGAGCTTCAACCGGGCCGCCGCCCGCATCGAGGATCTGGTCGGCGCGCACAAGGCGCTGCTCGCCAACGCCTCGCACGAGCTGCGCACTCCGCTCGCGCGCATCCGCATGGCAGTGGAACTGATGAAGGAGAGTGCCGACCCAGTGCGCAAAGCCGGGCTCGAGCAGGACATCGCGGAGCTCGACGCACTGATCGACGAGATCCTGCTTGCCAGCCGTCTCGACGCCTTGAAGCGGCTGGAAGCGGATGAAGACGTGGACCTGCTCGCGCTCGCCGCGGAAGAGTGCGCGCGTTACGAGAACGCCGAACTCGACGGCGAGCCGATCACCGTTCGCGGCGATCCGCGCCTGCTGCGTCGGATGCTCCGCAATCTGCTGGAAAACGCGAAACGCCACGGCACCCCGCCCATCGAAGTGCGCGTCTCCCGCACCAGGGACGGCGCGGAAATGGCCGTCTGCGACCACGGCGCGGGCGTTCCCGAGGCCGAGCGCGAGCGCGTGTTCGACCCGTTCTACCGCGCGGGGAGCGGGCAAGGCTCGGGACTTGGGCTCGCCCTCGTGCGCCAGATCGCCCGCCGGCATGGGGGCGAGGCGCGTTGCGCGCCGAAGGGCGGGCGGGACAGCTGCTTCATCGTAGTCCTGCCCGGCAGCCCAAATCGCTGAGCTTCAATAGGAGGATCCGAATGCGTTCCAAAAATATCGGTGCAGCGTACCTGATGATCGGAGTGGTCCTCGCGGCCTTCGTCGCGGTGCTGGTGGCCGTCGTTCGGGCGACGCCGGCGCCCGTCGTTCAGGGCGCGGCGTTGATCCAGCCCGTGGTCGCGCTCGTTGTCCTCACCGCCATTGTGGCTCTCACGATGGCGGTGTACCGGAACCTTGCGCTCATCCGCGGAACGGCGTCCGCGCGTTACTTCCAGACCTTCACCGCGGACAGCCCGGCCGAATGGGTCGAACGCCCTGCCCGCGCGTATATGAATCTACTGGAGCTTCCGGTCTTGTTCTATGTCGTATGCCTGCTCATGCTCGCGACAGGCAGATTCGACTCCGTCCAGGTTTCGCTGGCGTGGGTCTTCGTCATCGCCCGCTGCGCGCATGCCTTCATCCACATCGCCTTCAACTACGTACCGTTGCGATTCGCTGCGTTCCTGGCCGGTGTGGTCACGCTGGCTGTCATGTGGACGAGGTTTGCGGTGCAAAACCTGAACTAGCATCGAGGTGCAGGGGGCAGCACTTGCTGTAGACTTCGCGCCCTATGGCTCAATACGTCTACACCCTGCGCCGGGTCGGCAAGACCGTGCCCCCCAAGCGAGCGATCCTCAGGAACATCTCGCTCAACTTCTTTCCGGGCGCGAAGATCGGCGTGCTCGGTCTGAACGGCTCGGGGAAATCCACGCTGCTCCGGATCATGGCGGGCGAGGACAGCAACTTCGAGGGCGAGGTCAGCCGGCTGCCGAACATGAAGATCGGCTTTCTGCCGCAGGAGCCCCAGCTGGACCCGGAGAAAACCGTGCGCTCGGCGGTGGAGGAAGGTCTGGGGGAAACGGCGGACGCGAAGAAGCGGCTCGAGGCAGTCTACGCGGCCTACGCCGAGCCCGACGCCGATTTCGACAAGCTCGCCGCCGAGCAGGCAAAG
>JBGQKK010000143.1:0-7642 GCA_041499545.1 Gammaproteobacteria bacterium
ACAACCGGCTCGGCGTGACGAGCGTGATCGACGCCGGCGGCGGCGGCCAGAAATATCCCGACAACTACGCGGCCATCGCCAAGCTCGCCGCCGACGGGCAGATGACGCTGAGGATCGGCTACACGCTCTTTGCGCAGGCGCCGGGCAAGGAGCTCGACAACTACACGGCGTGGTCGAAACTGGTGAAGTACGGCCAGGGCAACGACTACTACCGCATGATCGGCACCGGCGAATACATCCTCTATCAGGCGGGCGACGTCGCCAACTTCGCCAAGGACTACCCGGTCCCGCCGCAGGGCGTGATGGAGAAGAATTTCTCCGCGGTGGTGAAGTTCATCGTCGGCCAGGGCTGGCCCTTCCGCCAGCACACCAGCTTCGACGCCAGCGCAAGCCGCGTTCTCGACGTGCTCGAGCAGGTCAACCGAGACACGCCGCTAAAGGGCCTGCGCTGGGGCCTGGATCACTGCGAGACGCTGCAGCCGAAGACCCTCGAGCGGCTCGCGGCCCTGGGCGGTTCGATCGATATCCAGAACAGGATGTCGCTCGACGGCGAGGCCTTTCTCAAGAAATACGGCGCACAGGCGGCGGCGGACGCGCCGCCGATCGCGCGCATCCGTGAGATGGGGATCCCGCTCGCCTGCGGCACCGACGCCAACCGCGCGACGAGTTACAACCCCTGGATCGGGCTGCACTGGCTGGTGACCGGAAAGACCCTGGGCGGGGCGAAGCTCCAGGGCGATCACAATCTCCTCGACCGCACCGAGGCGCTGCGCCTGTATACGTTGGGCGGAGCGTGGGTGTCGGGAGAAGAGCAGAAGAAGGGCACGCTAGAAGTCGGTAGATTTGCCGACCTCGCGATCCTTTCGGCCGACTACTTCGGCGTGCCGACCGAGCAGATCAAGGACATCGAATCGGTGCTGACCATGGTCGGAGGCAAGGTCGTTTACGGCGCGGGTCCGTTCTCGCGCCTGGCGCCGCCGCTGCCGCCCGTCGCGCAGGATTGGCTGCCGGTGCTGAAGTACGGCGAGTACTACAAGCGCGCCGTGGCGGAGTCGCAGAACCTCGCGCGGGCGCTGTCGGAGCGGCGCCTTATCGCCGACGGCGGAGCGTGGGAAGCCTGCGGGTGCGGGGTGTTCTGACAGCGCAGGTCAATCCAGCTTCGCTCCGCTCTCCTTGACGAGCTTCGCCCACTTGGCGAGGTCGGCGAGCATGAATTGGCGGAAGTCCTCGGGGCTGGTTCCGGCCGGTTCTGAGCCGTCCGTGACGATGCGCTCACGCACATCGGGACGGTTGAGGACTTTGACGAACTCGTCGTGAAGGCGCGCGACGATAGGCCCGGGCAGCTTCGCCGGGCCGATCACGCCGTACCAGCCGACGACTTCGAAGCCCGGCAGCACTTCGGCCACCGCCGGCAGATCGGGCAGGGCCGCAATGCGCTTGGGTGTGGTGACTGCGATCGCGCGCAGCTTGCCGGCGCGCACCTGCGTCTGCGCTGCCTGGAGGCCGGCGAAGTTGAACTGGTATTGCCCGGCGATCAGATCCATCAGCGCCGGCCCCGAGCCTTTGTACGGGATGTGTTCGGCCTTCACGCCGGTCATCTGCTTGTAGAGCTCGCCCGCGAGATGGCCGCCGGTGCCGATTCCGGCCGAGCCGAAGTTGAGCGGCCCCTTGTAACTCTTGGTCCACTCGACGAACTCCTTGAGGCCCGTCACCGGCGTCGCCGGATTCACCACCAGCATCAGGCCGGCGGTGGTGAGCTGCGTGATCGGCGTGAAGCTGTTCACGGGGTGATACGGCAGGTTCGGATTCAGCGCCGCGTTCACCGTGTGCTGGTGGTAGGCGAGCAGCAGCGTGTAGCCGTCGGGCGGTGCGTTCGCGGTCAGCTCCCCGGCGATGACGCCGGACGCGCTCGCGCGGTTGTCCACCACCACCGGCTGCTTGAGCGCCTCGGTGAGATGGACGGCGAAGGTGCGCGCGAGGATATCGGAGGTGCCTCCTTGCGCCGCCGCGGTGATGAAGCGGATCGGGCGGGCCGGGTAGTCCTGCGCCGCCGCTGGAAGGGCAGCGGCCAGGACCAACGACAGGGTGAATGCGCTGAAGGCGCCTCGGGGATTCATCATCGAACGGTTTGCGTCCCTTTGCGGTGTCGGAGCGCGTCCGGGTTGGCCGCGCCGGCGAGCCTGCCGTCGAGGTAGGCCTCTATGATCCCGACGGCGGCCTGTGCCATGGTACTGTAGGTCAGGTCCGCGGGCCAGCCGAGGTGCGAGGTCAGCACGACGTTGTCCAGCCGTCGCAGCGGCGAGTCGGGGGCGAGCGGCTCCTCCGCGAATACGTCCAGTCCGGCGGCCCCCAGCGCTCCCTCGGCGAGGACGCGGGCCAGCGCTCTCTCGTCCACGATGGCGCCGCGCGCGGTGTTGATGAGCACGCCCTTCGGTCCGATACGACGCAGCCTCTGCTCGTTCAGAAGGCCGCGGCTGTCCTCGGAAAGCTTGAGTTGCACCGTCACGATGTCGGCTTCCTCGAGGAGTGCGTCGAGCTCCATGAAGGTTGCGGCGGAGCGAGCGGCACGCTCGGCGGTGAGCGTGGGTCCCCAGGCCAGTACCTGCATACGGAACGCCTGCGCGAGGAGCGCGATCTCCCGCCCGATCCGCCCCAGCCCGAGGATCCCCAGCTTCTTCCCCGCAAGCGTTCGGCCCGCGAAGGAGGGCCATTCGCCCTGGCGCATGGCCTGGTCGGTCTGCGGTATGCGCCGCAGAACGGCCAGCATGAGACCGAAGGTCAGCTCGATGGTGGAGCGCGCGATGAAGCCCATCGCTTCCATGTCCGACGATGCCATACCCACGAGCACGCCGGCCTTCGTGGCTGCGGCCATGTCGACGTGATACGCGTGGTTGCCGGTCTGCGCGATCAGCTCGAGCCCCGGCAAGGCCTCGAAGAACGCGGCATCGAAGCGGGTGCGCTCGCGCAGCGCAATCAGTATCGCGTAGCCGTGCAGCCGCTCGAGCGGGAGCTTCTCCGTGTACACGTCGACCGGGAGCCGGCTGCGGAGACGCTGAATCGCCGGGTCGGCATCGAAGACGCGGTGATAATCGTTGAGCACTGCGACGCGCACGGATCGTCCCGGGTCAGCGCTGGAGTACGTACCAAACCTTGCCGATGATGTTCCTCGACGGGACAAACCCCCAGCTCCGGCTGTCGTTGCTGTGGTCGCGGTTATCACCTAACACAAAGTAGTGGCCCTCCGGTACCCGGCAAGACACACCTTCCGCGGTGTATGCGCAACGTTCCCTATACGGAAACGCCTTCACAATCGGTACCGCAGCAGGTGCATCCGGTTCGACGAGGATGGAGTACTCGTGGTCGCCGAGTCGTTCCAGATATTGAAGGGAGCGTATAGGGCGATCCTTGTGAAGGTAATCGCCGATTTGCCGGATCGGTACTTCCTGATCGTTGACCTTGAGGCGCTTGTTGTAATACGAAATTCTGTCACCTGGAAGACCCACTACGCGTTGAGCGTAGCTCACGGTCGTATTTTCCGGATACTCGAAAACAACGATATCGCCTCTTTGCAGTTCGGGTGATACGGGAGTCCTCAAAAAGTGAATTCCGTACGTCCTGTAGTTGCCATACCCCCACTTCTTTACAATCAGCTGGGCGCGGGGCTCGATAGAAGGAACCATCGAAGCGGAGGAAAACCGGAACGGTTCGACAAGGAAGGCGCGAGTCCCGAACGCCAGCGCCACAAAGGCAGCGACTATACCAAGCAGGCCATACCAACGGCTGTACCAGGGGCGCCTGAGCAATTCCCTGTAGTTTCTTGCAAGGCGATACGCATGGATCGCGCAAATTATCGCAACGAGCAGCGCGATGACCTCGCCAACGGGCTCCCTGCCGCGAAGCAAGAACATGTTGCCCAGTCCGATGATCACCGCAAGCGCAAGATACGCAGCGGCCCAGCCGGGCCGAGCGACGTACAGCATTCCTGCGGGCTGGATCAATAGCCCGAGTGCGGCCGCGATCCACTTCTTCGGTTTGCGGTATATCGCGGTGGATTCCATCGATACCTGGCTGGATCCCCTGCGCTACTCGAGCTTCAGGTTCGTGCTTTTCACCAGGTTCTTCCACTTCTCGATATCGGCGTGGAAGAACTTCTTGAAGTTCGCCTGGTTGTCCTCGAAGAGCGCTACGCCGACTTTCGCTAGATTTGCGCGCGTCTCGGGCTGCTTGAGCACGGCTTCGACGTCGCGCGCGATACGCGCTCCGAGGTCGGGCGAAATGGATGCGGGAGCGAAGAAGCCCTGCCACAGCGTCGCCTCGTATTGAGGCAGGCCCTGCTCGGCGATGGTCGGCACATTCGGTGCAGCGGGATAGCGTTGCTTGCTCGTTACACCGAGCGCCCGCGCGCGCCCCGAATTTGCGAGCGGCAGGCCGACCGGCATGCCGGCGAAGTAGTAGGCAACGCGCCCCGGAATGACGTCTTGGACTGCCGGCGCACCACCCTTATAGGGAACGTGGACCGCGCTGATCCCGGCCATCATGTTGAACAGCTCGCCGCACAGGTGATCGGAATTGCCGACGCCCGATGAAGCGAAGGTCAGCTTGCCCGGCTCGGCCTTGGCGCGAGCGATCAGCTCCTGGACGTTCTTCGCCGGAAAGTCGGGCCCAACGATGAGGATATGCGGCGTCGCAGCCACGGGCGCGAGCGGCACCAGATCCCGCTCGGCGCTATAGGGCAGATTCGGCACAGCGGCAGCGCTGATCGCAAGACCGTTCTGCGCGAACAGCAGCGTATAGCCGTCGCCCGGTGATTTCGCCGCCGCGTCGGCGGCGACGTTGCCCGCCGCGCCGCCGCGGTTCTCGACTATGACGGTCTGCTTCCAGTACGCGCCCAGGCGCTCGGCCATGACGCGGCCGACGATGTCGGTCGAGCTGCCTGCCGCGTAGCCGATGAGGACGCGCACGGGCTTGGTTGGATACTGCTGCGCCCTAACGACCAGCGGGAGCGCGGTGCAGACTGCAAAGACTCCTACGAGAACAAGCCGGAAAAGCTTCATGGGCGGCTCCTTAGCGATGCGCGAACATTTTCTTTCCCGGCACCGGCATCTCGGCAGTCAGAATCTCGCCGTTCAAGGAATCGGTGATGTGGAGCGTGCTTCGCCTGGCACCGCCGAAGGCGATGTTGGTCATGAGGCGATGGTGCTTGCCCGCGTGCAAGAGGTGAGTGGGAAGGGCGTTGGCATCGAAGCGCCACACTCCCACGCCCAGGTGGCACACCGCCAGCCCGTCCTCGGCGTCGGCCTCGATGCCGTCGGGCCCGGCGTGACCGCCGGAGAGCTGGATCGCGACGCCGGTCTTGGAAAGCGTGCCGCCCGCCATCAAGGGAAGGCGCCAGATCTGTTGCGAGCGTGTGATCGCGACGTAGACGTGGGTGTTGCCGGCGTTCAGGGTGATGCCGTTGGGCGAGGGCGCGTTGTCCACCAGGCGCTGCAACTCGCCGTTCGAGCGCAGGCGGTAGACGCGGCCGCTAGGATCGGCGATTCCGGTCTGCCCCTGGTCGGTGAAGTAGAGGTCACCGTTGTCGGCGAAATGCAGGTCGTTCAGCCCCTTGAAGCCTTCGCTGAATGCGGTCGCGAGATAAGTCTCGATCTTCCCGGACTTCGGATCGAGCAGCATCAGGCCGCGCTTGTAGTCGGCGATGAAAATCCAGCCGCTCTTGTGGATCTTGAGCCCATTCGGCCAGCCGTCGTACTGCACGGCGAGCTCCCACTCTCCCTTCGGGTCGATGCGAAAGATGCGCCCGAAGGGGATGTCCACGCACCATAGGTTGCCTTCGCGATCGAACGAGGGACCTTCGAGAAAGCTGTCCACCTGCGCTCCGCCGCGGTTGGGGTCCGACCAGGCGGTACGTCTCTTCTTGCGAAACTTCCCCGGAAGCGAGGTCAACGTCCTCGCCTCGATGCGTTTGATCTTCTGGAACGGATTGAACACGGAGGCTCGCGAGCGGTGGCGAAGCATAACCCAAATGTGCCGGGGCGGGGCCAGCCCGCTCGCGCGTTGAACGGCGCTTAGCGTCCGTTCGAACGCGCGAAGTTAGCGCGGCACGCTTGCGCGTGTCCGCGTTAACTATTTCTTCATCCGCTCCTTGACCGGGTCCTTGACGTTCTCGATCTTCCCGATCTCGACGTTGAGCAGCTTGCCGCCGACTTTGTCGAGGCGGCGGATATACACCGTCTGGATGATGTCGCGTGTCTCCGGATCGATGGCGATCGGGCCGCGCGGGCTTTCCCATTTCATGCCCTTCGCGGCGCCGACGAGCGACTCGCCGTCGGTCTTGCCGCCGGTTTTCTTGAGAGCCTCGTAGATGAGGTGCATGCCGTCCCAGCCGCCGATGCTGAAGAAGTCCGGGTTGCGCCCGTAGGTCTTGTTGTAGGCGGCGACGAACTTCGCGTTCGCCGCGGACTTGTGGTTGTAGTCGTAGTGAAAGGCCGTGATTAGCCCGAGCGCCGCGTCGCCCATGACCTTCAAGGCATTCTCTTCCGTAATCTCTCCCTGGCCCAGGATCTTGGTCTTCTTCGAATCGATGCCGAGGTCGACCAGGGCCTTGCCGAAGGCCGCCGGCTGAGCGCCCCCGGGGATGAAGATGTAGATCGCCTCCGGATTGAGGTCCTTGGCGCGCTGCACGAACGGGAAGAAATCGGGGTTCGCCACCGGCATACGCACGGAACCGAGAAGCTGCCCGCCGGCGTCCTTGAACGCGCGCTGGAACGCGCCCTCGGCGTCGATTCCGGGGCCGTAGTCGGACACCATCGTGTAGGCCTTGCGCACGCCGTTCTGGTAGGCCCAGGCGCCGAACGCTTCGTTCAGCTGTGGAATGGTGAGCGAGGTGCGCACCATGTACGGCGAGCGGGTCGTGATGATGGCGGTCGCGGCGTTCATCACCACCATGAATTTCTTCGCTTCGGAAGATACGTCGGCGGCGGCGAGCGCGTTGGGCGTAAGCACGAACCCGGCGAGGATGTCGACGTGATCGCGCACCACCAGCTCCTGCGCGTGGCGCTTGGCGACGTCGGGCGCGACTCCCCCCGTGTCCCTGCGTATGAACTCGAGCTTCCGCCCGGCGACCGTGTCGCCGTGCTCGCTGACGTAGAGCTTGATGGCGTTGTCCATCTGCGTCGCCGCGTCGGCGAACTGGCCCGAGTAGGCCATGATCAAGCCGATCTTCACCGGTTGCTGGGCGAACGCCGGAAACGCCGCAAGCGCGAGAGCACCCAGAGCTAGCGTAAAGGGTCGATTCATGATTTCCTCCTTGGAGCCGGCACCTTAGCAAGGCGGACCGGGTATCGCAAGCTTGGGACGCGGCCCACTTTCGGCCTTACTTCGCAAGCTCTTCGTATCCGAAGGCGCGCCCGACCATTTGAGAGCCGGCGAGATGTTCTGCCCGGAGCAGCCGAAGCCGTTGAACTTTCCTGCGGGGTTTCCGTACCATGGCCTTCCTCCGAGTGGACGAAGTCGAGTTAGCGCGATTGTAGCCCTTATAATGCCGCCGTTCGCATCTCGCCCCTCATGTTGATTTTCGAGCGCATCGTTTCGGTCATCGCGCCGGTGTTTCTGATCATCGCGATCGGCTACGGCTACGGGCGGC
>JBGQKK010000144.1:0-7284 GCA_041499545.1 Gammaproteobacteria bacterium
CACATATCGCTGGACGACTAGCCGTCGGCCGCGTGTTTCAAATGTAACCTGCCGTCGCGGAACCGAAATCCGGCGGCAACCCCCATGGGCATCGTCACAAGAACTCGATACTGCTAGTCGAGTACGCGCTGGTCGAGGTCGAAAAGGGCGCCTCGCGCTTCGACGCCGTGATCGATTCGTGCAGCAAGCGCGCGCGGCCGATCCTGATGACGACCGTCGCCATGGGCGCGGGCATGCTGCCGATCGCGCTCAAGATCGGCGCCGACGCCGACTTCCGCGCTCCGATGGCGATCGCGGTCATCGGCGGGCTGATGACCTTGACGGTGCTGTCGCTGTTCTACTTGCCGGTGGTGTTCACCTACGTGGACGACGCCAAGATCTGGCTGAAGGGGCTGGTGTCGCGTCGGCGCGCCACGGCGCCCGCGGGGGCGAAGTAAGCTGTCGTCGACTGCTTCCGGAAGGAGTGTCATGGATACCGATGTGCTCATCGTGGGAGGCGGCCCCACCGGATTGATGCTCGCCAACCAGCTCGGCCGGCGCGGGATCCGCGCGATGATCGTGGACCGGCACTCCGGGCCGGCACAGCAGACGCGAGCGATGGCGGTGCACGCGCGCACGCTCGAGATCTATTCGAAGCTCGGTATCGCGGAGCGCGCGCTCGAGCTGGGCCGTCGCGGCAACGGCGCCAACATGTGGGTGGAAGGAAAGAGGACTGCCCGCATCCCGCTGGGTGACATCGGGAAGAGCGTGAGCCCGTTTCCCTTTGTCCTGATGCTGGGCCAGGACGACAACGAGCGGATCATGGGCGACCACCTCCGCAACTGGGGCATGGCGGTGCAGTGGAATACCGAGCTCACCGCACTCCACCAGGAAACCGGTTTCGTCATGGCGACTCTCAAGCAGGCCGACGGCTCGTCCCGGAAGATCCAGACCGCGTATGTCGCGGGCTGCGACGGCGGCCGCAGCACGGTGCGCGAGCTCTCGGGCATCACCTTTCCCGGCGCGCCGTACGAGCACGTGTTCTTCGTCGCCGATACCGAGGCGACCGGGCCCATGGTGGCGGACGAGTTGAACGTCTACCTGTGGCGCGACGGATTTCACCTGTTCTTCCCGATGCGCGGTAAGGACCGGTGGCGGGTGATCGGAATCCTCCCCAAGGCGCTGCGGGGGCGGGACGACGTCACGTTCGAGGAGCTGAGTCCCGGCATACGGCGGGAAGCGGGAGCCAGCCTGACCTTCAAGGAGTGCAGCTGGTTCTCCACCTACCGCATCCATCACCGGGCCGCGCAAACGTTCCGCGACCGGCGTTGCTTCCTCCTCGGTGACGCGGCGCACGTGCACAGCCCGATGGGCGGGCAGGGCATGAACACCGGGCTGCAGGATGCGTACAACCTGGCGTGGAAGCTCGCGCTCGTGGTCAAGGGGCGCGCGGCAGCGGGCCTGCTCGACAGCTACGAGGCCGAGCGTCTCCCGGTCGCGCAGCGCCTGCTGAGCACGACCGACCGCGCATTCGTGGCGGTGGTCTCCGAGAGCTGGCTCGCGGGGCTGTTCCGCACGCGCATCCTCGCGAAGATCGTGGCGCTTGCGATGACTTTCGAGCGACCGAAGCGGCTCGCGTTCCGGACCCTCTCCCAGACCGGCATCGCCTATCGGGAGAGCCCGCTTTCGAAAATGTTGCCGGGCCTGCCCGACGGTGCTCCGCGCGCAGGCGACCGCTTCCCGTGGTTGCAGCTCAGGTTGCACGCGAACGGTCCGGTCGAGGACCTGTACCAGAAGTTCGACGATACGCGCTACAACCTGATCGTCTTCGGTCAGCCCGCTCCGTCGGAAGGAGTGCAGGGGCTCGGCGACCTGCTGCGAGTTCATGCGATCCCCGACGATACTCACAACGCGCGGGAGCTCGCGCGGGCGCGCATCCTGGCCCCGGCCTTCTACCTGATTCGCCCGGACGGCCATGTAGGCCTCGCCGGGACTCGCCTCGAGCCGGGAGCGGTTGCCCGGTACCTTTCCGAAAGCCACATCCGGACCCGGACCTGACGCAGCTGGATACAACTGTGATTTTTGCCATCGCAGAAACGCATTGAATTCCCTAGCCTTGAGCGCGAACCGGAGGGAGGGCCGGCGCGAACAGGGAGCTCACGATGAGCAGAAATGCGTGTTTGAGTTTCTGCGGTGCGCTGGCGCTCGCCCTCTGCCTGATCGCTTGCGGCGGGGGCGGCGGAGGAGACTCGTCAAACCCAGCTGCAAGTCCGGGTCCCGGACCGGGCCCGGGACCGACGCCGCCACCATCCGGCTGGAGCAGCTCGGACCGCATCAGCAACTTGCGCAATACGATGTTTACCGAGATGTTCACGCCGTCGCTTGCGCTCACCGGCCAGGGCGTCGGCTTCGTCGCATGGAACGAGGCGCAGTTCGCCGGCGGTTGCGGCCAGATCTGGGTGAACCGCAACGCCGCGGGCGTCTGGAGCACGGCCACCGAAGTCGACACGAGGAACCAGGCGCTCGATCCGCACATCGCCGCCAATGATGGCGGCGACGCGATCGTCGTATGGGAAGAACGGGAATGGAGCGGCGCGAACTGCACCGGCGCCATCACCGGCACCGAAGTCTGGGCGAGCCGCTACACCGCCGCGTCGGGGACCTGGAGCACGCCGCTGCGCATCAGCGTCGACGCCCCGCCCAACTCGACGATCTTCGCCTTCTCCCCGGTGGCGACGCTCGATGGCGCGGGCCGCGCCATGGTCGTCTGGATCCAGGACGGGCTGAGCTCTGCGCGCAGCGCCTGGTACAGCCGCTTCGACGGCACGAACTGGTCGGCGCCGGCGCTGCTCAGCAACGGCACGCGCAATTCCGAAGAGCCGACGCTCGCGCTCGACGGCAGCGGCAACGTCTTCGCCCTCTGGCGTCAGGATACGAACACGGCGAGTCCCGTCCTGGCTAACATCTGGGCAGCTCGATACGACGCGAGCGGCGGCGTCTGGAGCACGTCGGCGCAGATCGGCAGCACGAATCTCTCGGGCACCGACGGCACCGAGCGTCCGCGGCTTGGCGTCAACACGGGCGGAACCGCGGTCGCCGTGTGGGAAGAGAGCCGCAGCGGGATCGCGTCCATCGTCGCGGCGCGCTTTTCGTCCGGGACCTGGTCGGCGCCCGTGCCGCTCGAAGCCAATGCTCAGCAGGCTGCGTTTCCCGCGGTGGCGATCGACGTCAACGGCAACGCGCAGGCGGTGTGGGTGCAGAAGATCGACGCGATGGCGGCCAACAACAGTGGCTTCACGGCGAGGCTCGACGGCACGACGGGACTATGGGGCGCGCCGCAGCTTTTCGAGCAGGCAGTAGAGGACGTGTCCAGCCCGCAGATCGGCCTGGAGGACAGCGGGCGCGCGCTGATCGCGTGGACGCAATTCGTGTCGGGCACGCCGCCGGTTCATGCCGTGCATTTCACTCCTCTTGGCGGCTTCGATACGCCCTCGACTTTTCCGGGCGACGGGGTGGCGCTGGCGGTCAACGCGGGCGGCACGGCCTTGCTCGCCTCCGAGGTCACCAGCTTCGAAACCACGTTCTTCGGGATATCCATACGCGCGGCGATGTTCCGGCCCTGAACGCGCCCGGCGCGTGACAGCGCCGGCCGCTCGGCGGAAGATGCGAGTTCCACGATCCGCTTGAGGGAGGACGACCATGACCAATCCGGAACTCGTCGGTCTCGCGGCGCTGCTGCTGCGCCTGTCGCTGGGGATCATGTTCTACGCCCACGCCTGGGTGAAGATCAAGGTGTTCACGCCCGCCGGGACGGTGAAGTACTTCGAGTCGCTGGGCGTGCCGGGGTGGTTCGCGTACGCGACCATGGCGGCCGAGATCGGCGGCGGAACGCTGCTCATCCTCGGCATCGAGACGCGCTGGGTGGCGCTGCTGCTCGTGCCGCTCATCCTCGGCACGATCGTGCTGGTTCACGGCAAGGCCGGCTGGATGTTCACCAACAAGGACGGCGGCTGGGAATATCCCGCCTTCTGGGCGGTCGGCCTGCTGGCGCTCGCGCTGCTCGGCGACGGCTCGGCCGCCCTCGGGCCGATGATGGGCTTGTAGCGCCTTACGTCGGCTTCGGCGCGGGCTCGATCATCAGCGCGTCGACGAAGCACCAGCCCCAGTCTTCGCCGGGGTCGAAGCTTCTCATGATCGGGTGCTGCGTCTGGTGGAAATGCTGGGTCGCGTGCTTGCCCG
Organism: Gammaproteobacteria bacterium; assembly: GCA_041499545.1. Taxonomy (GTDB): domain Bacteria; phylum Pseudomonadota; class Gammaproteobacteria; order Burkholderiales; family SG8-39; genus VBDM01. The sequence goes on from JBGQKK010000144.1 coordinate 4,219, forward strand.
GGGAGCTGTCGCAGCACCCGACATGACCGCAGCTCAAGCACAGCCGCAGGTGGACCCATTGCATGTTCGCCTTCAGGCATTCCTCGCAGCCCTTGGGCGTGCGCGCCTTCACGTTGCGGACCTGGTCCAGGTGCTTGCACTGAGCGGCCACGTCGATTCCCGCGAGCGACTTCAGCCGGTGTACTTCTTCACGACGTCGGCGGGACGGACGTGCGCCTCGGCGGGGTCGTGCCCGGTCTCGCGGAGCGCCCGCCGCTGGCGCAGCAGGTCCCAGCACTGATCCAGCTCGACCTGGATGTCGGCAAGCCGCTTGCTCTGCTCAGCGGAGGGCGAAGGGTGCTCGAACAACTGGTGTTCTTCGGAAACCAGGCGCTGGATATGGCCCAGAACGCGAGATTCCTTCGTTTCGTCTTTCATGGGGACTCCAGTTTCAGGCGTCTGCTCCCTGCGAATACTCTAACACGTCCGCAAGCCGCGCCCGTGTGCATGGCGCGGGGCTTCCTGGCAGACTGCACGGTCATGGCCAGGCCGCTCTTCCTCGCATTTTTTCTTTTCGCGGCGGTTCCCGCATCGACTGCCGCGGAAATCTCGCGGGAAGACGCGGCGGCCGTCCGCGCGGTGATCTCCGAGCAGCTCGACGCCTTTGCGCGCGACGACGGAGAGCGCGCCTTCTCCCTCGCGACCGCGGGGATCCGGGCGCAGTTCGGAACGCCCGAAGTCTTCATGGAGATGGTGCGCAAAGAGTATCCCGTCGTGTACCGGCCAAAATCGGTGCAGTTCGAGCCACCGGAGCTCGTCGAAGGCCGGGTCATCCAGCCGGTGAGGATGACCGACGCCGCGGGGCGGCAGTGGCTGGCGATCTATCCGATGCGGCGCGAGGCCGATGGCCGTTGGCGTACCGACGGGTGCTTGCTGCACAGGCTGCAGGGACTGCAGACCTGAGCTCGCCTCAGGGAAGCGGAACGAACTCGTCGTGGTCCTTGTCGGGCAGCTTCATGCGCCCGGCGCGCCAGTCGGCCTTCGCCTGCTCGATGCGCTCTTTCGAGGAGGAGACGAAGTTCCAGTCGATGAAGCGCTCGCCGACGGGCTCGCCGCCGAGCAGCATCACCGTCGCCTCCGTGGCGGCGCGAAAGAGCACCGGCTGGCCGGCCTTGAACACCAGCATTCGGCCGTAGCGGAAGCGTTGCCCTTCGACCTCGACCTCGCCTTCGACGACGTAGGCGGCGCGCTCGGGGTACTCGGCGGGAAGCTGCGCCTGGGCGCCCGCCGTCATGGCCCAGTGGACGTAGAACAGTGGCGAGTGAGTTCTTACCTTGGCCTTCGCTCCAAAGGCGGCGCCGGCGAGTAGCCGCGCGCGCAGGCCGCCGCCCTCGTAGGCTGGAAGGTCTTCCGGGCCGTGGTGAGCGAAGCGCGGCTCGGTTTCCTCCTCTTCCCGGGGGAGCGCGACCCACGCCTGGATGCCGTGCACGCGGTCGCCGAGGGCGCGCGCTTTTTCGAAGCGCTCGGAATGCGTGATGCCGCGTCCGGCGGTCATCCAGTTCACTTCTCCCGGGCGGATCGCCTGCTCAGAACCGACGCTGTCGCGGTGCATGATCTCGCCGTCGAAGAGATAGGTGACCGTCGACAGGCCGATGTGCGGATGCGGGCGCACGTCGGCGCTCCTCGCGAGCCCAGGCGCGAAATCGACCGGCCCCATGTGATCGAGGAAGATGAACGGCCCGACCATGCGGCGCTTGGCGAAGGGGAGCACGCGCCCGACTGCGAAGCCGCCGATATCCCGCTCTCGCTTGTCGATGACGAGGTCGATCATGGGATCGATTGTAAGTCGGTCGGGCTAGGAGGTGGTCATCATCACCGGCGCATGGTCGCTGGTGCCGACGTCGGCGAGCACGGGGCAGCTGGCCGCGCGCGCCGCGATCGACGGCGATGCGAGGATGTAGTCGATGCGCCAGCCGATGTTGCGCGCTCGCATGTTCCGCCAGGGCGCCCACCACGTAAACAGATTCGGGTTATCGGGGGCGAGGCTGCGAGCAACGTCGACCAGGTGGTCGCCCAATAGCCGCTCGAACAGATCGCGCTCCTCCTCGCGCTGGCCGATCATGCCGGGCTTGACCTCCTTCGGGTGCAGGTCGAGGTCGCTGCGCGTGACGTTCATGTCGCCGCAGACGATCAGCTCGCGTCCCTCGCGGGCGAGCTGCTTCGCCCAGGCCGCGAGGCGCACCAGGAACTGCAGCTTCGCCTCGTAGTCCTTGCCGCCGTTGGGTACGTATACAGAGGCGAGCACCAGATTGCCGAGCTCCGCCTGCACGACGCGCGACTCCATGTCGAAGTCCGGATGGCTGAACGCGGGCTCCGCGTCGAAGAGCCCCTTCCTCAGGTGCAGGGCGACGCCCGAGTAGGCGCGCAGGCCGTGCCAGCACGCGTGGTAGCCCTCGAGCCCGGGCTGCTCGGGGATCTGCGCTCGCTCGGCCTTCAGTTCCTGGAGGCACACGATGTCGGGGCGGTCGCGCGCGAGCCATTCTGAGAACTGCTTCTCTCTCGCGCGGAAGCCGTTGACGTTCCAGGTGGCGATTTTCATTCCGGACGAATCCTAGCGGAATTTCCCGCTATGATCGCGCCTTTCCGGGCCAAGAACCGAGCCATGTCGAAGAGCTATGTCTAAACTGAGCCTCACCATCGCCACCACCGACTACGATCATTTCCGCGATTTCAGGACGGGCGCGGTCAGGGCCGAGGGCATCGACCACAATTGGCTCGACCTTCCCCACCACGAATGCTTCGCGCGCTTCACCGCGAACCGCGAGTTCGACCTGTCTGAGCTGTCGTTCGCCAAGTTCGCCGCCCAGGTCACGCGCGAGGACAGCGACATCATCGGGCTGCCGGTGGTGTGCTCGCGGCTGTTCCGCTTCAGCTCGTTCTACGTGAACAGGAAGAGCGGCATCGGGAAGATCGAGGACCTGAAAGGGAAGAAGGTCGGCTCGCCCGAATGGGCGCACTCGGCCGCGGTATACATGCGCGGCTGGATGCACAACGAGATGGGCGTGAAGCTCGAGGACGTGCACTGGG
>JBGQKK010000145.1:0-7275 GCA_041499545.1 Gammaproteobacteria bacterium
CCCATCATCAAGGCGCTGCGCGAGGGGCTCAGCGCCAACCGCATCGAGTGGATCGCCGGAATCATCAATGGCACCTCCAACTTCATCCTCTCGGAGATGCGCGACAAGGGGCTGCCCTTCGAGACGGTCTTGAAGGAGGCGCAGCGGCTGGGCTACGCCGAGGCCGATCCGACCTTCGACATCGAGGGTGTCGACGCCGCCCACAAGCTCACCATCATGTCGGCGATCGCCTTCGGCATCCCGATGCAGTTCGACAAGTGCTACAAGGAAGGCATCTCGCGGCTCACCCAGGCCGACATCCGCTACGCCGAGCAGCTCGGCTACCGCATCAAGCTGTTGGGCATTACTAAGCGCACCGAGCAAGGCATCGAGCTGCGCGTGCACCCGACGCTGATCCCGGCCAAGCGCCTGATCGCGAACGTCGAGGGCGTCATGAATGCAGTGTTGGTAAAAGGCGACGCCGTCGGGCCGACGATGTACTACGGCGCGGGCGCGGGCGCCGAGCCCACCGGCAGCGCGGTGGTCGCCGACCTCGTCGACATCACGCGCCTGCACACCGCAGACCCGGAGCAGCGCGTTCCGCACCTCGCGTTCCAGCCCGACCGCATGTCGAGCCTCGGGGTCCTGCCGATGGACGAGGTCGTGACGTCCTACTATTTGCGCATGCAGGTGCGGGACCAGCCGGGCGTGCTCGCCGACATCACCCGCATCCTCGCCGACGGCCTGATCTCCATCGACGCCATGGTGCAGCGCGAGCCGGCCGAGGGCGAGCAGCAGGTCGACATCATCATGCTGACCCATCAGACGAAGGAAAAGGCGGTGAACGCCGCGATCGCGAAGATCGAGAAACTCCCGGTCGTCACCGGCAAGGTGACTCGCATCCGGCTCGAGGAGCTGGGGCGAAACTAGGCGTGCGCTACGTCAGCACCCGCGGCGGAGGCAAGCCGCAGCCGTTCACCGAAATACTGCTCGAGGGCCTCGCGCCCGATGGCGGCTTGTTTCTGCCCGAGCGGTTTCCGCGGCTGGACCCGAAAGATCTCGCCGCGATGCGCGGCATGAGCTACCGCGAGCTCGCTCTTGCGATCCTGTCGAGGTTCGCCGACGACATTCCCTCAGCCGACCTGAAGCGGCTGGTGGACGCGACGTACACCAAGGATATTTTCGGCGGCGACGAGGTCACGCCGGTCAAGAAGCTCGGGGAGAGCTTGTATCTCCTCGGCCTTTCGAACGGACCCTCGCTCGCGTTCAAGGACGTCGCGCTGCAGCTTCTGGGCAACCTGTTCGAGTACGTGTTGGAGCAGCGCGGCGAGCGGATCAACATCGTCGGCGCGACCTCGGGCGACACGGGGCCGTCGGCGGAGTACGCGCTCCGCGGCAAGAAGAACCTCAAGGTCTTCATGCTCTCGCCGCACGGGCGCATGAGCGCGTTCCAGGCGGCGCAGATGTACTCGCTGCAGGACCCGAACATCTTCAACATCGCGGTGCGCGGCGTGTTCGACGACTGCCAGGACATCGTGAAGGCGATCTCGGGCGATGTGGCGTTCAAGGCGAAGCACCGTATCGGCGCGGTCAACTCGATCAACTGGGCGCGCATCGCCGCGCAGATCGTGTACTACTTCAAGGCTTACTACGATGTGACCCGTCACGATGGCCAGGCAGTCTCTTTTTCAGTACCCTCGGGCAACTTCGGCAACGTGTACGCGGGGCACGTCGCGCGCAACATGGGCCTGCCGATCAAGAGGCTCGTCGTCGCCACCAACGAGAATGACGTGCTCGACGAGTTCTTCCGCACCGGGCGCTACCGCGTGAGGAAAGCGGCGGAAGTCAAGGCGACCAGCAGCCCCTCGATGGACATCTCCAAGTCCTCCAACTTCGAACGCTACGCCTACGACCTCGTCGGGCGCGAAGCGGGCGTGCTGAAGGGCCTGTGGGAGAAGCTCGAGCGCGAGGGCGTTCTCGACCTCTCCGGAACTGTATACATAAGGCAGGTCGCCGAGACCGGCTTTGTCTCCGGCTCGAGCACCCACGCGGATCGCGTTGCGACCATACGCCGCGTTTGGAAAGACCATGGCGTCATGGTCGATCCGCACACCGCCGACGGCATCAAGGTCGGGCTCGAGCACCGGGAGGCGGGCGTGCCGCTCGTGTGCATGGAGACCGCGCAGCCCGCGAAATTCGCCGAGACCATCCGCGAAGCGCTCGGCCGCGAGCCGGCGCGGCCCGCGGGCTTCGAGAACCTGGAAAAGCGGCCCCAGCGCGTCGAAGTCATGGACGCCGACGCCGGGCGCGTCAAGGCGTACATCGCCACGCACGCCTAGCTGGGTTCCCGGACTCGGTACGCGACCGTGCGGAGTTTCACCCGCTGAAGAATCAGACACTTGACCGTTCCCATGCAAGCTATCACGACCTGTCTTCATGTGCCGCACGCCCATCGGCCACGATCTTGCAGGAAAATTCTGGACAGCATCGAATTTGCAGGCCAGATTAGATGGTTTTTCGGAAGATGATTTCGCGTTAGCCATCTCTCGTCACCATGTTCCCCGTCTTCACAAATGCTGCGGTCGTCATACCTCGTGTTCCTCTTGCCGCATGCTTGTTCGTCTCCTTCGTTACAAGTGCTGGCTGCGGAAGCGACGCCCCACCCGCACAGGTTGATGTTCCTACCGAAGCCGTATCGGAGGTGCTTCAACGACAGTGGTCTCAAGGCGACTACGTTTTCCGCACCTCTCAATCATGGTCTGACGCTTGGTACGCATCGCCCTCGCTTGTCATTCCCGAGACAACGCCACCGCAAATTGACTTTTCCGCCAAGGTGCTTGTCGGCGTAGCTGCGGGATGGGGGACAAACGGCTGCGCAGGTCTATCGATCAGACGCGCTATCGAGCAAGAAACTGTAATCCTTGTCGAATACTCACAGTCGGAAGGAACGCCTCCTCCTGGAGCAGGCTGCACGGCCTTAATGGTGCAGCTGGTTGACTTCGCCAAAATTCCTTACACCACCAAGCCGGTTACGTTCATTCGAAAAGATGGCTAACCTCGCGGCCCACCCGGAGCCTCTGAAGCGGCGTACTCTGACGCTTCCATCATCCCGTCGGCCCCGTGGGCGCGAACGTTAGGCGCCATCTCGTTCGGTCTTGGGTTCAGGCTCGCGGCGGCCGCGCAGCTCGCGCACGCCGCGACCTAGCTTGCGCCGCAGGAGGGAGACATGACATGACGGTTCACAAAGCACTGCTCGCCCGCCTCGAAGCCAAGCCGGGCAAGGAAGCCGCGGTGAAGGACCTGCTGATCAGCGCGGTGGCGCTGGCCAACCAGGAAGCGCGCACCAAGGTGTGGTTCGCGCTGAAACTCGGTCCTTCGACCTTCGGCGTGTTCGACGCCTTCGCCGACGAGGACGGCCGCCAAGCCCACCTCAACGGCCCGATCGCGCAGGCACTGATGGCCAACGCGCCGGAGTTGCTGAGCAAGGCGCCGCAGATCGACCCGGTTGATGTGCTGGGGGCGAAGCTCGCGTAGCAAGAAGTGGGTAGGGGCGCCGCCGGGCACGCAGCCCAGTACCGGCGGCGTCCCTCAGCGCGCGGCGCTCGCGCGCATTCCCGCTGCGACGCCGCTCCTGACCGCCGCCTCGAGCGTTCCCGGATATTCGCTAGCGACGTAGTCTCCCGCGAGGAAGAGTCCCGAGACGGGCGTGGCTCCCTCGGGCCGCCGCAGGCCCGGACGGCAGGAGAAGGTGGCGCGCTTTTCGGTGATGACTTGGGAACGGAGCGGTTGCGGCAGGGCGCCGAGTCCCGCGCGCAGTTCCGCGTCGATTCTCGAGACGAGCGCTTCTTTGGTGAGCTCGTCGTGGGCGCCGGAGGCGCTGATCACCGCAGCGAGGAGGCCTTTCGGTCCCCCGAGCTGGCCGCGGTCGAACACCCACTGCACCAAGCCGCCGCCCAGGCCCAGCATGGCCGAGGGCAGCGAAACCGTGTCCGGATACTGCAGGTAGCAGGTGACGATGGGCTCGTAGTCGAAGGCGTTGATCGCCGCGAGCGCATCGGCGAGCTCGGGCAGCTGCACCAGCAGGCGGCCGGCGTGGTGCGGGCCGCAGGCGATGACGACGCCGGCGAAAGTTTGCGCCTCGTCGAGCCGGAAGCCACCGGTCACGCGATCGATGCGGCGCACGGTGACGCCGAGCTCGATCGCCCCGCCGCGCGCCTGCACGAACACGGCGGCCGGTTCCGGGAACACCTTCCCGAGATCGGTGCGGGCGATGAGCAGATCGCTCGCCGCGCGCGAGCCGTTGAGTCCGTCGCGCAACACCGCGGCAAAGACCTGGGCGGAGGCGAGGGCGACCGGCGTGTTGAGCGCCGACACGCACAGCGCCTCCCAGAGATGGGTTCGCGGCGCGCCGGACTGCCCGTGCTCGTCGAGCAGCCGTGCGACGCTGCGGTCGGGATCGATCCTGAACCCGCGCAACCTGAGCGAGGCCATGAAGCGAAGCGCGCCGAGGGCCTGCCCGAGATCCATCCCCTTTGCGCCGAGGAGCGCGGCGAGAAGGTTGAAGGGAGTGGGCAGCCGCGGCGCGCGCAGGTGGAAACCGTCGGCGTAACGCAGCTCGAGCGGCAGGCGAAGGAGAAGCTCATCGGGGTCGGCGCCCACGAGCCGCATCATGCGCAGCGTCTCGCGGTACGCCCCGATCAGGGCGTGCTGGCCGTTGTCGAGATCGAGGCCTTCGACGCTCACCCGCCGCGCGCGGCCGCCCAGGCTGCGCGCGGCCTCGAATACCGTCACCGGGACGCCGCGCTCGGCGAGCGTCACGGCCGCAGCCATACCGGCCCAGCCGGCGCCTATTACCGCCACTCCGTTCAAGCCGTGGCCCAGGTGCGCCACGCGATCCAGAGCTTCCGGACCGGCGTGAGCGCGATGCGTTGCTTGAGAACCTGGAAGTCGTCGTCGGCGATCTCGTCGAGCAGCGTTCGGTAGATCGCCGCCATCACCAGGCCCGGCCTCTGGGCGCGGCGGTCTTCCTGCGGAAGCAGCGCGAGCGCCTCGTCGTAGCAGCGCCGTGCGCGCTCGGTCTGGAAGCGCATCAAGCGCACGAAGCCTTCCGTGTGCCTGGCATTGAGAACGTCGGCCGCCGTGACCCCGAATTGCTTCAGCTCGTCCATGGGAAGATAGAGGCGGTTCTTGCGCGCGTCCTCGCCCACGTCGCGGATGATGTTGGTGAGCTGGAACGCGAGCCCGAGGCGCTCGGCGTATTCCAGGGTTCGGGGATTGCGATAGCCGAAGATGCCCGCGGCGAGCGCGCCCACCACTCCCGCGACGCGATGGCAGTACAGGGCCAGGCCGGCGAAATCCAGATGGCGGCTCTGGTTCAAGTCCATCTCCATGCCGTCCATGATCTCCTCCAGCCGCGCCCGGGTGATCCCGAACGGCGCGATCGCCGGCGCAAGAGCCTGCGTCACCGGGTGCTGCGGAGTGCCTTCGAATAGCCGCGCGACCTCGCCGCGCCACCACGCGAGCGTTGCGCGCGCAGCCGAGGGGTCGCTCGGCTCGTCCACCGCGTCGTCGACCTCGCGGCAGAAAGCGTACAGCGCGGTGATCGCGCGCCGGCGCTCGGGCGGCAGGAACAGGAACGAGTAATAGAAGCTCGAGCCGCTGTGCGCGGCTTTTTGCTGGCAGTATTCGTCGGGCGTCATCGGGCGAGCAGCGCGCGGCAGACGATGAGCGGCCAGTCGAACGCCCTCAGCACGGGACGACGCCGGAACACGTCGCCACGCGCCGCTTCGAGCTTCTCGAGAATCCGGAAACCCCCTTGAACGACGGTGCGGATCTCCAGGCCGATGCGTCCGGGCAGGCGCCGAGCGAGCGGCGCGCCCGAGAGCAGCAGGGACCTCGCGCGCTCGATCTGGAAGCGCATCAGATCCCACCAGCCGCCCGAGGCGTCGCGGGCGGCGATCTGCGCTTCGCTGACTCCGAACCGTTCCATCTCGTCCTGCGGCAGGTAGATGCGATTCTTGAGGAAGTCTACTTCGACATCCTGCCAGAAGTTGATGAGCTGGAGCGCGGAGCAGACCGAATCCGACGAGGCGGCGTTGTTATCGCTCGACCTGCCGTAGAGGCAGAGCATCAGCCGGCCGACGGGATCGGCCGAGCGGCGGCAATAGGCCATCAGCTCGGCGAAGCTGGCATAGCGGTGCTTGGTCACGTCCTGCGAGAAGGCATCGAGCAGGTCGTAAAAGGGCGCGTAAGGCAGCCGGTGCGCCGCGATCACTTCCCCCAGTTCGCGAAACAGGGGCGCCGCAGAGGGGAGCCCGGCTTGGAGGCGGCCCAGCTCGGCGCGATACCCGTCGAGCAGGGCGAGGCGCGCCGGCGGCGCCAGCTCGCCCTCGTCGGCGAAGTCGTCGGCCGACCGGGCGAAGCGGTAGATCGCCGACACCGCCTGGCGCAGGGATGCAGGGAGCAGCAGCGAGGCAACCGGGAAATTCTCGTAGTGGTCAACCGACATGAGCGACCGGCATTGCCATATTTTTCAAAGAGTTTCAGGCTCTTAGGCTGACAGTATAGGGGGCTTGCGGTAGAATCGCACGCAGATTGCGGGCCGGATGGAAGGTCCATACGGAGGCGCCCGCGTGTGCCGCCTCGCGAAGGTGGCGGAATTGGTAGACGCACTGGATTTAGGTTCCAGCGCCGCAAGGCATGGGGGTTCGAGTCCCTTCCTTCGCACCACGCAACAGGGCTTTCGGAATGCAGACGAACATCGAAACGTTGGGAAAGCTGGAACGGCGCTTGAGCATGGCGGTTCCGGCCGAGCAGATCGAGCGCGAAGTCGAGCAGCGGCTGCGCAAGCTGTCGCGCACCGTGCGCATGGACGGCTTTCGGCCGGGCAAGGTGCCGCTCAAGATCGTCGCCCAGCAATACGGGCCGCAGGTTCGCTCGGAGGTCATCGGCGACGCGGTGCAGAAGGCTTTCACCGAGGTGGTCAAGGAGAAGAACCTTCGAGTCGCGGGCTACCCGCGCATCGAGCGCAGGGAGGGCGGCGATGACAAGCAGCTCGCCTTCAGCGCGACCTTCGAGATCTACCCGGAGGTGAAGCTGGGCGATCTCGCCGCGGTGAAGATTCAGCGCCCGGTGCATCCGGTCGATGACGCCGACGTGGATCGCACCGTCGAAATCCTCCGCAAGCAGCGCGTGACCTGGGAATCGGTTGCGAGGGCCTCGCAAGCCGGCGATCGCGTCACCGTGGACTTCATCGGACGCATCGACGGCGCCGAGTTTCCCGGAGGCAAAGGCTCG
>JBGQKK010000146.1:0-7197 GCA_041499545.1 Gammaproteobacteria bacterium
CAGAGGAGAAGGAGCATGAAACCGATCGTTGCGCTTGCCGCAGCGCTCGCCATGGCGGCGAACGCGACGGCGCAGACCTATCCGGCCCGGCCGGTCAACCTCATCGTCGGCTTCGCGCCGGGCGGCGGAACCGACACCGTGGCGCGCGTCATGCAAAGGAAGCTCGGCGAGTATCTCGGCCAGACCATCGTCGTCGAGAACCGCGCCGGGGCCGGCGGGACGATCGCCGCCGCCGTGGTCGCCAAGGCCGATCCGGACGGCTACACCATCCTTCTGGCGACCATTGCGGCGCTCGCCGTCGCACCGCATCTCAACTCCAAATTGCCTTACCAGCCGCTGGTCGATTTCGCGCCGATATCCATGGCGACGGTGTCGGGCAACGTGCTGGTCGTGCATCCGTCGGTGCAGGCGAAGACCCTGGCCGAGTACGTCAAGGAAGCGAACAGCAAGCCGGGGGGCATCGCCTACGGCACCTCCGGGGTCGGCAGCGCCGGGCATCTCGCCGGCGAGCTGTTCCGTCTCACCGCGAAAGCCAATCTGGTCCACGTGCCCTACAAGGGCGGCGGCCCGGCGATGAGCGACCTGCTAGGCGGGCAGATTCCCTCGGTGTTCGCCTCGGCGACCACGGCGACGCCGCAGGTGAAATCGGGCAAGCTGCGCGCGCTCGGGTCGACCGGCGCGAAGCGCTCGGCGGCCCTGCCCGACGTGCCGACGATCGCCGAGCAGGGCTACCCAGGCTACCAGGCGACCAACTGGTACGCGTTCGTGGCGCCGGCAAAAACCCCGAAGGACATCGTCGCCCGGCTGAACCGTGAAATCGTCAAGACGCTGAACGATCCGGAAACGCACGCCGCGATTCTCAAGCAGGGCGAGGAACCCACGCCGTCGACGCCCGAGGAGCTCGCGCAGCATATGGCGCGCGAGTACGCCACCTGGGGCCGCGTGATCAAGGAAGCCGGAATCCCCCCCGAGCAGTGACCCAGACTCAGGCGCGGATGCTCACCGCGATCTTGCCGACCTGCGCGTTGGATTCCATGTAGGCCTTGGCGGCGGGCAGGTCGGCGAAGGGGAATACGCGGTCGACCAGGGGCTTGATCTTCCCGGCGGCGATGAAGGGAAGAACGTCGGCGGCGAAGCCGCGCACGGTCACCGCGCGCTGCTCGGCGGTACGGAGGCGGTTGGAGACGCCGAACAGGGTCAGCCGCTTGGTGTGCAGCGCCTCGATGTCGATCTCGCTCTTCAACACTCCGTCGACGTAGCCCACGGTCGCGTGCCGGCCCTCGTAGGCGAGTGCGCGTATCGTCTCGGCGAACACCGAGCCGCCGACGTTGTTGACCACCAGGTTTGCACCCTTCCCGCCGGTCGCCTTCATGACCGCGTCGGCGAAGTCTCCCGCTCGGGTGCGGATGCCGACGTCCAGGCCCATCGCCTTGAGCTTGTCGAGTTTTTCCTGCGAGCCCGAGGTCCCGATCACCTTGGCGCCGAGCGCCTTGGCCGTCTGCAGCGCGGCGACGCCGACGCCGGCCGAGATGCCGGTGACGAGCAGCCATTCGCCCGACTTGAGCTTACCCTGGGCAACCAGCATGTCGTGCACCACCATGAAGGCGAGGGGAATGCACGCAGCCTCTTCCCAGGAGAGGCTCTTCGGCACGGCCAGCGCTTCGCGCGCGTCCATGAGCGAGTACTCGGCGAAGGCGCCGCTGCAGCGCCCCATCACGCGGTCGCCTGTCTTGAATCCCGTCACCCCTTCGCCGAGCCTGGCGACCTCGCCCGCGCCTTCGCCGCCCGCCGCCTTTGCGGCCCCGCCCGCCTTCACGGCGTGGCCGACGATGAACTCGCCGCGATTGAGGCCCGCCGCATGCATGCGCAGGAGAATCTGTCCCGGGCCGGGCTCGGGTTCGGGCACGTCGCGGAATTCGAGCACAGTTTTTCCGGAATCGGGCTTGAGCCAGTACGATTTCATTTCTTCGCCTCGCTAGTCTTTCGCGCCGACACCCGGCGCAGGTAGAGGTTGTTCGCCACGAGCGAGCTTATCACGAGCGCCGCGCCGAAGACCTCGAGCGAAGTCGGGCGAGCACCTTGCGCAAATCGCACCGCGAAGGTGACGACGGGCACGAGATTCATGAGCAGCATGGTGTTGAGTGGTCCGATGCGCTGGTTGCCCGCGTTCCAGCACAGCATCGAGATCACGATGCCGCCGAGCGTAAGATAGGCGAGATGCCAGCCGACCGCGGCGACAGCCGCCGCTCCCGGTACGACCGAGAACCCCGTGGCAACGAGCACGGCGGTCACGGCGACGCAGCCGAGCGACCCGGGGATGATCGTGAGCGTGGTGAAGCGCAGCGCCGACCATCCCTTGAAAATCTCCGCGGCCATCGTGTAGCCCACCCAGCAGCCTGCGCCCAGGAACACGAGGATGTCGCCGGCGAGTTCGCCTTTCGCGAAGGCATGGACGGGGTCGCCGCGCGTCACGACCGTAACGACGCCGGCAAAAGCGAGCCCAAGGCAAGCGAGCGTGAAGCGCCCGGGACGCCTTCCTCTCAGCGCCCAGTCGGCGAGCGCCGTCATCGAGGGCTGCAGGGCGACGATGATGGCGGCGTGCTCGGGGCTGGAGAGCGCGAGACCGAGGAACACGAGCATGGGCGACGCGCACATGCCGACCAGGCCGACCAGCGCCGTTGCCCAGAACCGTCCGTAGTAGGAGAGCGCGGCCCGCGCTTCGAGCCAGACGAGCAGGGCGACGAGCGCGAACGCGCCGAGCGCGTAGCGGATCGCGGTAACGTGGAAAGCGTCGACGTAGGCAAATGCGCTCTTGGCGACCGGAAACTGCACGCCCCACAGCAGGACCGTGACGAAGACGAGAAATACGCCCTGCGCGAAGCGGGAGTTCATACGACGCCGAGTCGAGGCCGACTCAATCGATCTTCGCCCCGACTTCCTTCACGAGTTTCCCGTAGGTCGCGTACTCGCCGCGGATTTGCCCGGCGAACTCCTCTGGCGTGGTGATCCAGGGCTCGACGCCGCCGGCGTTGGAGAGTCTTTCCTTCACGTCGGGGAGCAGGAGCACCCTGTTCGTTTCGGAGCGCAGACGCGCCATCACGGGCTCCGGCGTACCCGCCGGCGTGAACAGGCCGTACCACTGCACCATCACGAAATCCGGATAGAACTCGACGACCGCCGGCACGTCGGGCAGCACGCGCGAGCGCTGCGGACCGGTGAAGGCGAGCGCGCGCAGGCGCCCTGCCTTGATCTGGCCCGCGGTCGAGGTGCCGGACATCATCGCCGCCACTTCCCCGGCGACCGTCGCGGTGGTCGCCGGAGCGCCCCCCTTGTAGGGGACGTGGACCATCTTGAAGCCGGCGCGCGCCTTCAAGCGCTCCATCGTCAGATGGTGCTGGCTGCCGTTGCCGCCCGAGGCGTACTGCAGCGGCGGGTCGGCGCGGCGGGCGTACTCGAGGAACTCCTGAAACGACTGCGCTGGCACCGAGGGGTTGATCGCGAGGAAGAATCCGTTCGAGACGAGGCTCGCCACCGGCGCGAGATCCTTCAAGGGATCGAAGGGCATCTCCTTGTATAGATGCGCGTTGATCACGAACAGGCTGTCGTTGCCCACCAGCAGCGTATAGCCGTCGGCGGGGGACTTCGCCACCGCCTCGCCCGCGATGTTGCCGTTGCCGCCGACGCGGTTCTCCACCACCACCGGCTGGCCGAGCGCCTCCGCGAGCTTCGGCGCGAGGATCCGTCCGACCAAGTCCGGCCCGCCGCCGGGCGGAAAGGGAATCAACAGGCGGATCGGGCGCGAGGGGTATTGCGCGACGGCGTCGTGAAAGATGAGCGCCGCGAGAAAGGCGACTGCGAATGCAAGGCGCGGGCCGCGCGGCAGCCTAGCGCCCATCGGGCCTGTCCCCCGCCGCGCCGATCCCGTTCAGATACATCTCCCACACCGCAAGATTCCTCTCGCACGCCGCGACCACGGCGTCCTCCATGTGCAGGTCCTTGGCGAAGCGCTCGACCGCCCGCCAGCCCGCGTCGGAGTGCTCGATGTCGGCCGCCTCGTGCAACTCGAAGAATTCGAGATCATCGCCGGAGAGCCTGAAGAGCTTTCCCCAGCGCTCGCGCTCCAGCCCGAACCACCCGTGCTTTTTCATGACCCCGGTGCCGTAGCCGGGGACGTTCGCCCGCTCGGCGCAGGTGTTGGCGACGATGCCTTCGAGCCAGTGGCGGTTCGCCATCAGGCCTTCCCAGGCGGCCCAGGCGAGCTGGGTGGAGCGAATCGGCGTCGCGGCCTGGATCTCTTCGCGCGAAAGGCCGATGCGCGTGCCGAGGTCCTCGAGGATCTCCCAGTGGGCCCTGCCCCGCCCGTGCTCGTGGTCGGCGATGACTTCCTGGCTGCACGCCTTGATGATTTCGATGCGCGTGTCCCAATCGGGACAGTTGGTGGCCACCTTGAGCTTGAGAACCGAATTGCGCTGGCGCGTGTTCAGCCGGTGCTGCATCGCGAACATGCGCGCGCGGCCCTTGGTCATTTTCTCGCGGAAATAGCGCGTGCGCCGGCAGAAGCCGTCGACCGCCTGGTCCAGGCGCGCGAGAACGCCCTTCTTCGCCATCAGAACTTGGCGATCTTGCGCGCCTCGCCCGTGACCTGCAGGATGTGCATGCCGGTGTTGGCGCGGTCGACGATGTAGATGTAGCCGCGGTCGTCGACTTCCAGATTGTTCGTCTGGATGGCGATCTTGCAGCGCTCCTTGCCGTCGGGCAGCTTCACGCAGCGCTTGTCGGTCTTGCCGGTCTTGGCCGGAATGTAGTAGCCGACCTCGCTCGGGTGATACGGGTCGCGGATGTCGATCGCACGCACCCCGGCGTTGAACCAGGAGACGAACACCAGGCGCTTGGCGTACATCGGCGGCTGGTTCTCGTTGGGCGAGTGCGAGCCGAAGCGCCCGCCGCGCGAGCAGAAGTTGCCGCTTTTTTCCGGCACGTTGAAACTGGACACGTTGAACGGCTTGGACTCGGCGGTGACGTCGGTGAACCACACCATCTGCCGCGTCTCGCGGCATTCGTTCAGGATCTGCTCGTTCACGATCATCACGAAATCGCCGGTGGCGCCCCGCGCGTCGCTGGCGAACTCGGGGAGCGGCATGCCGAGCAGCGGCAGCGTCGTGTGCGCGCCGTTCGTCGGCTGCAGGTCGAGCCTTCCCACCTGCGGGTATAGCAGGTTCTCGTTGGTCGGCTCCTTGGGACCGGAGAGGAGCTTCTCCCGGTCGACGATCTGGAGCACGCCGTCCTTGTTGGTGCCGTAGCCGAAGTAGATGCGGTTGCCCTTGGGGCCGGTGGAGATCGGCCCGTGCAGGTCCGCGGGCGGGGTGCCGCTCGCGCCGGGCTGCTGTCCGGGCAGCCCGAAATCGCGGATGAAAACCGGCTTCGCCGGGTCCGAGAGATCGTAGACCTGGGTCATGCGCCGTACCCGCCAGCCTTCGATCCCGGACACGAGGTAGGCGATGCCGGTGTCGCATTCCCACCAGTTCTTGTGCGTGCCCTTGAGGCCCTTGACGATCGTCGTGAGCAGTCCGGGCTTCGCCGGGTCGGTCACGTCCCAGATCTCGTGGGCGGCGTTGCCGTAGGTGCGCAGCAGGTACACCTTGCCCTTGTCGCCCTTCGGCAGATCGGCGCCGTTGCAGGCGCGCACCATCTGCGCGCCTCCGGCTTCCGCCAGCCCCGGCTCGCCGGGGATATGCGCGAGGTACTTCGGCTGCTTCGGGTCGGTCACGTCCAGGATCGACGTCCCGTTGTCCTCCTTCTTCCCGCTCAGGGGATTGAGAATGTTGTCGCCGTGGTGGCCGATGTAGGCGATCCAGCGGCTCCCCTGCTTGTGGATGATGGGCTGGTAGGCGCTGCGGCCCTGCAGGTCGTGGTAGCCGACGAGCTCCATGTTGCGCTTTTCGGCCTTGTTGTCCTGCGCCTGAGCGGCTGCCGCGACGCACACCGCCAGGACCGAGACCGGCATCAAGAAACGCATTCCCATGCTCCCTCCTTCGTGATTACTTTCTTCGTCTCGGGCGCGCCGGCCCGCGCTTGTGCGCGCGCTTCTTCGGCACGTAGCCGATCGCCTCGACCTCGAGCCCGCAGTCCAGGGGCGTGCGGCCCGCCTGGATGCGCGTTCTCGCAGGCAGGGTCTCGCGGCTGGTGAAGTAGCCGCGGTAGATGCGGTCGAACTGCTCGGCGTCGCGCTGGTCGCGCAGCCATACGATCACCTTCAGCAGGCAATCCATGTTCGAGCCGGCCGCCTCGACCAGTTTCTTCATGTTGTCCATCACCAGGCGTGCCTGCTGCTCGAAAGGCGGGTTGGGAAACGGCGGAATCGGCAGGCCCTTCTCGCGCGCCTCGCGCAGCGCGGCAGAATAGGACTCGTCGAACGGCGGCAGGCCCGAGACGAAGATCAGGTCGCCGTGGCGCACGCACAGGTTGAACGGCGCGTTGGTGATGGGCAGGCCAGCGTCGTAGTTCCGCTTTTCCGGATTCATGCGCTTTCTCCCTTGGTCCCGATGGTAAGACCTGCAAGTGAGGCACGCAACGGGAATGCGGGGCCACCCGCGATGTTCCGCATCGAGGAACCGCCGGGTCAGGGCTGCTAGAATCCGAGTCGTTTCCCAGAACGATGAACGCCCCGAGAAGCTCACCGACACGCCCGTCGCGCCGCAACTGGCTCAAGCTCGCCGCGGCGCTGACGCTTGGAGGAACCATGCCCGCCGCTCGCGCCGCCGACCGGATTCTGCAGCGATCGATACCGAAGACCGGGGAGACGATTCCGGCGGTGGGCCTGGGCACCTGGCAGGCCTTCGACGTCGGCAGCGACGCGGCCGAAACGGCGCAGGCGCGCGAGGCCCTGAAGACGCTGGTCGAGCTGGGCGGCCGCGTGATCGACAGCTCGCCCATGTACGGCTCCGCCGAAGCGGTCGCCGGCCGGCTCGCCGAGGAGTCGGGCGTCAAGTCGAAGCTTTTCGTGGCCACCAAGGTCTGGACGAGCGGCAGGCAGGCGGGCATCCGCCAGATGGAGGACTCGATGAGGAAGCTCCGCGTCGAGCGCCTCGACCTGATGCAGGTGCACAACCTGGTGGACGCGGGGACGCATCTGGCGACGCTGCGCGAATGGAAGAAAGCCGGCCGCGTGCGCTACCTCGGCGTGACCCATTACAACGC
>JBGQKK010000147.1:0-7181 GCA_041499545.1 Gammaproteobacteria bacterium
CCGCGCATCGGCCTGGGCGGGAGCTTCGAGCCGCTGTCGCGCGAATCGTTCCTGCTCGCGAACAACGTCGTGTTCGCGGCGGCGGCCGGCTCGGTGCTGCTCGGGACGCTCTACCCGCTCGCTCTGGACGCGTCGGGCCTGGGCAAGATTTCGGTCGGGCCGCCTTACTTCGAGACGGTGTTCGTGCCGCTCATGGCACCCGCGCTTATCCTCATGGGCATCGGCCCTCTCGCGCGCTGGAAAAGAGCGAGCCTTCCGGACCTTGCCGCGCGTTTGCGCTGGGCGCTCGCGGCGAGCGTCGCCGCCGCGGCCGTGACGCCTTTCGTCATGGGACGCTGGGGCGTGCTCGTCGCCCTGGGCCTGCTGCTCGCGTTCTGGGTCACCGCGAGCGGCTTCGTGCAGCTGTACGAAAAAATCCGTAACGCGGCGGGTGGCGCGAGCGCGTGGATGCGGCTGAGGAGCGTGCCGCGCGCGACCTACGGCATGCTGCTCGCCCACTTCGGGGTGGCGGTGTTCGTCGCGGGCGTCACGCTGGTCAAGGGCTACGAGTCCGAGAAGGACGTGCGCATGGAGCTGGGCGACACCGTGGAGCTGGGAGGCTACACCTTCCGCTTCGACGGCGTGAGGGACGTAACCGGGCCCAATTACGTCGCCGGGCGCGCCCGGATCGCCGTGACCCGTAACGGCAGCCTCGTCACGACGCTCTATCCCGAGAAGCGCCTGTACAAGGTACAGAACAACGTGATGACCGAGGCCGCGATCGACACCGGCTTCACCCGCGACCTGTACGTATCGCTCGGCGACGCCGTGAGCGACAGCGCCTGGGTGGTGCGCGTGCAGCACAAGCCCTTCATCGACTGGATCTGGGGCGGATGCCTGCTCATGGCGCTCGGCGGCGCGCTCGCCGCGAGCGACCGCCGCTACCGCCTGGCGGCCAGACGCCCGCAGGAACAATACGTCGCCGCTGCGGTGCGATGACCATGACGCGCTTCGCCATCCCCATCGCCATTTTCGTAGCGCTGCTGGTCCTCCTCGGGATCGGGCTCAAGCTCGATCCGCGCGAAGTGCCCTCCCCCCTCATCGGCAAGCCGGCTCCGCATTTCGAGCTGCCCCAGCTGCACGAGGCGTCGAAGACCTTCACCGAGCGCGATATGCTCGGCAAGGTGTGGGTCCTCAACGTCTGGGCCTCTTGGTGCGTGAGCTGCCGCGAGGAGCACCCGGTATTGCTCGATCTCGCCGCCGGCGGCACCGTGCCGATCTACGGGCTCAATTACAAGGACAAGCGAGAGGACGGGCTGTCATGGCTCAAGGGCATGGGCGATCCCTACAAGCTCTCGATCTACGACTTCGACGGCCGGGTCGGGATCGACTACGGCGTCTATGGCGTCCCCGAGACCTACGTGATCGACAAAGCCGGGGTGATTCGCTACAAGCGCATCGGGCCGCTCACTCCGCAGATCGTCAAGGAGAAGGTGCTGCCGCTGGTGCGGGAACTCGACCGTGCCTAGGCCGCTCGCCCTCCTGCTGCTCTTCTTCCTGGCGGCTCCGCTCGCAGGCAAGGAAGCCGCCCCTGCGGCGGCCGATCCCGTGCTCGAAAAACGGGTGATGACGCTTGCCGAGGAGCTGCGCTGCCTGGTCTGCCAGAATCAGACGCTCGCCGATTCGAACGCGCCCCTCGCCGAGGACCTGAGAAACCAGGTTCGCGAGAAAATGCGCGAGGGGAAGAGCGACCGCGAGGTCGTCGATTTCCTGGTCGAGCGCTACGGCGACTTCGTCCTCTACCGCCCGCCGCTCAAGGCGACGACCCTCCTGCTGTGGTTCGGACCGCTGCTGCTGCTCGCCATCGGGTTCGCCGTCCTGCTGCGGCGCCTCTCGCGCCGACACCAGGCTCAAGAAACCGAGATGAGCACAGCGGATCGAAAGCGCGCGGCCGAGCTCCTCGCGGGCGGCGAAGCGCAGCAGCGATGACCGCTTTCGTGCTCATCGGCGTGGTGCTCGTCGCCGGCGCCCTCCTGTTCGTCGTGCCGCCGCTCGCGCGGCGCGCGGTGCGCCGCGGCGAGACGCGCGACGCGGTGAACACCGCGGTGTACCGCGATCAGCTGCGTGAAATCGAGGCCGATCTGCGCGCCGGAACGCTCGCTCCGGACCAGGGCGAAAAAGCGCGCGGCGAGATCGAGGCGCGGCTCATGGCCGACCTGGGCAAGGACGACGCGCAGGCAGCCGAGGTTCCCCGCAGCGCGCGCGCCACCGCACTTGCGCTGGGCCTCGCCGTTCCGATCTGTGCGCTCGCCGTCTATCTGACGGTCGGCAGTCCGAGCATGCTCGCGCCGCGGCCCGAGGAAGCCGCGGGCCCGCACGGCATGAGCGCACAGCAGTTCGAGACGCTGGTCGAGCGCCTGGCCGCGCGCTTGAAGGAAAATCCCGAGGACGCCGAGGGCTGGGCGATGCTCGGGCGCTCCTACGCGGTGCTTGGGCGCTTCGGCGACTCGAGCGAGGCCTACGCCAAGGCGGCGGCGCGCATGCCTCAGGATGCACAGCTGCTGGCCGACTACGCCGACTCGCTCGCGATGGCCCAGGGCAGATCGCTCCGGGGCGAACCCGAGAAGATCCTGAAACGCGCGCTTGCCGCCGACCCGAACAACGTCAAGGCCCTGCTGCTCTTGGGCACCGCCGCCTTCGACCAGGACGACCGCGCTGGGGCGATACGCTACTGGGAGCGGGCGCTCGCGCTCGTCCCCGAGGGGTCCGACACCGCCCGAGGCGTGCGCGCGAGCATCGCCGAGGCGGGTGGTTCCACCGGGAAGAAGCAGCTCGCCAAGCCCGAGCAGGCGCAAGCGGGCTCGCGAATCAGCGGGGTCGTCAAGATCGACCCGAAGCTCGCGGGGAAGGTCGCCCCCGACGACACCGTGTTCATCTTCGCGCGGGCCGCCGAAGGCCCTCGCATGCCGCTCGCGATCCTGCGCAGGCAGGGACGCGACCTCCCGGTCCGATTCACGCTCGACGATTCGATGGCGATGGCGCCGGAGATGAAGCTCTCCGCGTTCCCCCGCGTCGTGGTCGGCGCGCGCGTCTCGAAGAGCGCGAACGCGACCGCGGCTCCCGGAGATCTGCAGGGGCTGAGCCAGGCGGTGGCGGCCGGCGCCACGGATGTCGCCGTGACCATCGACTCCGAGCTGCGCTAGCCTTCGCTCGAGCGAACGGGCACTGGAAGGGAAAAGAAAACGGCGCGGAATCCGCGCCGTCGGGTGCCGCCAAGCCTAGAACTTGTAGGTCGCCGTCATGTACACCACGGTCAGCCTGTAGCTGGGGTTGACGTAGGCTCCCGTGTACCAGGAATTGTTGCTCCCACCCAGATTTTGGTAGTACGGGGCGAAGCCCTGGTAGCCTTTCATCTGGTCGTCGTTGTAGTCGTACTTTTCGGTCACGTAACCGAGCGTGCCGGTCCATTGTTTGTCGAGCTTGTAGTCGCCCTTCAGGTTGAGCGTTTGCTTGCTGGTGTTGTCGGTCACGTAGTCCACCAGGGGACCGCCATTGAAGCCGCCCGTGCCCGAGGTATTGCCCGTGTTGAAATGCACGCCGCCGCCGGTCGTCGTCCAGAGGTACGACCCCTTCAGCGCCAGCCGCTCGGTCGGAAGCCAGTCGGCGATGAGTCCCCACATGCGGTTGATCTGTGTGTTCTTCGTGCTCCAGTCGAAGTTGCCAGCATTGTTCGGGCTTGGCCCGCTCGCCGGCGTGCCGTTGCGATATACCTGGTCGAATTCGATGATCTCGTAGTTCGCCAGTGCGGTGAAGCGGAAGTCCTTGGGATCGCCGTATGAAACCGTCACGTTGTAATCCCGGCGATCGTCGTGGGTGCGGCCGTAGGAAAGGTCCTTGTAGTTGGTCTGTTTCACCGTAGTCTCGAAACTCGTGTCCCACAAAGGCGCCGGCGCCCAGTCGAGCACCAGCTTGATCTGCGGCTGGTTCATGTTCGACACGTCATAGGCACGGTAGTAGTACGGGACTTGCGCGGGAGTGGCATCCGTGAACGGATTTTGACCGACGGGCCGCGCAGGATTGAAATCGGAACTGCGCTGCAGGTACACGGCCTTGAGCCGCCCGCTCAGACCCTCCACCATGCTGTTCTTGTACTCCGCCCAGACCCTGCGCTCGTCGGTCTTCTCCGCGTCTTCCCGGCCTTCGCGTTCGATCCCGAGCGCACTCACGCCGCCCGAGAGTTTGTTTTCCCGGTTGAGGCGCCATCCCGCGTCGACGCCGTAGTCCTGCTTCCTGTAGGAGAACAAGGAATTGGGATAGGGGCCGACGCACGTGAACGACGATGGAGCGGGGATAGTTGTGCTCGGTGCGGAGACTAACGCAAAACAGTTGGTGGGCACTCCGGTAAGGTTGGTTCCCAAAGTACCCTGGTTGTAAGTGACCAGGGTCGAATTGTTCTTCGTGTCGTAGTAGTTGTAGAAGAGCTTGCTGTCCACCCCGCTGCCCCAGTTGGAGGTGTACGACAGCGACGCGGTTTTGGTCTCGATCTCGCCGCTGAAGGTGTCGGAGCTCGGCGTCGTGAAAAGCGTTCCGACTCCCGACGCCACGGTCGGCGGTGACGTGCTGTCGTTCGGCAAGAGACCGCCCGAGGCCACGCCGAAGTTGTTGGTCAGCTTGCTCCAGGTGCCGCGCACCGACAGCGTCGAATTCACCGGCAGCTCCCGCAGCGTGGCGTTGAGGCCCACCCTGTTGAGGATGTTGTCCGGAGGCAGGTACATGGTGTCGGGGTTGTTCAGCATGTAGAAGTTGGTAAACTGCATCGTGTCGACGGCGTTGCTGAACCGGCTGTTGAGGAAGTTGACGCTGACGCTGCCCTGCTTGGTCGAGTATCCCCCGTCCATAGTGAAGTCCTTGGTCTTGTAGTCGGTCGGCCCGCCAAATTCGATCAGGCCGTTGCCCGAGCCGGTGCCGAGCCGAGCGCTCAAAGGCCGCACGCCCTGCGTCGTGGTCTCGTTGTAGCCGGCGCGGATATTCCACGGCGAATTGCCCGTGAAGTCGAAATTGCCGCCTACGACGTTCCGTTGCAGCTTGTAGTCGAACTGGTTCCAGCTTGCCGGATTCTGAAAAGGAGGATAAGCGGGGTTGCCCGGCACGGCGCCGGGCACGAGCTGCTGCGTCCCCCCCGGGTTCGGGAGCGGCGTGAGCGCGCCCCAGGACAGGTTGTGCGGCATCTTGTCCTGGAACACCTGGTACTTGAAAGTGCCGTATTCGCCGCCGCGCAGGTTCAGCAACTGATCTTCGTAGCCGAGGTTCTCGCCGAAGAAGCGCACGTAGTTGCGGGTGCTGCTCCCCATGAGATCGATGGTGCCGATCACGCCGCCGCTGAGGTCGCGGTACTCGTTGAGCTTCGCCTTGTCCTCGGGACCGGTGAAGGGCGCCGTGGTGGTTGCGGACGTTCCGAACGCCCCGTTGCGCGTACCGCCTTCCTGCTTGGTGTTGCGCACGCCGATGCCGATGCTGCTCCCGGTCCAGTTGAAATCGTCCCCGTCTGCGGCCGAAGCCGCGGTGGCCGCAAACAGCGAGCCGACGAGGAGGGGTATGAGTTTCGCGTTCATGTGGCTCCCCTCTACCTTTGGAAGAACCGGCCCAATGCCGACGCCGGGGCGTTGCTGCCGTGGATCATCCTGTGGCAGTTGATGCAGCCGCTGCCCTCGAACCGGATATTCGACGGGTTGACCCCGGCTATGGTGCCTCGGCCGTCATACAGGCCGTGCGTGTGGCCGCCCTGATGGCAGTCCGCGCACAGCGCCGGCGGTTTTTGCGCGAGCAGGCGATTGTGCGTCGAACCGTGCGGGGTGTGGCAGGTGGCGCAGTTCTCCATCGCCGGCGGGTGGTTCCAGATGAACGGGCCGCGCTTGTCGGTGTGGCAGGTGAGGCACAGATCCCGGTAGGACTCGGCCCTGAGCATCACGGGCGTCATCGCGCCGTGCGGCTCGTGGCAGTTGTGGCACTGCACCTTGCCCTCGATGATCGGGTGGTGCGAAGGCTTCAGGATCTGCGCGCGGACGTCCTTGTGGCAGGTCACGCAGGTCTCGTACGCGAGCTGCCGCACCGTGGTGCGGTACGGGGTGGCTGCCGGCGTATCGACCCGGAGCATCTTGTCGTTGTTCAGGCTGCGATCGGTGTGCGGGTTGTGACAGTTGCTGCACGTCACGTCGTTCTTCTTGTGCTGCCCCGCATCCCAGAAGGCGAGGTGCCGGTCCGATATGTGGCAGCTCAGACAGACCTGGGTCTTCTCCTCGGCGGACATGGCCTTGTTGCGCGGGCCGGGGTTGCGTATCCCGCCGACGCCCCTGCCGCCGCCCGCCTTCACGTGCTCGGTGCCGTCGCCGTGGCACACGACGCAGCCGCCCGCGTTCGCCGGGCTGCGCGGATGCCCTTTCTGGCCGTGGATAGACTCGGTAAAGCTCTGGACTTGATCCGCATGGCAGGCGGCGCAGACTTCGGGGCCGGGAGGGGTCTGCGCCCGCGCGGGATCGCCGTACAGCCCGGCAAGCGCGAGCGCCGTCGCGCACGCATAGTTGAGCAGCCTCGATAGGTCAGTTCGTTTCACGGAGAAACCTCCCGGATGGAAGTTGCTTGGGGGTGATGCGGGTAAAGCCGCAGCGCAAGCCCTGAATGGCACCGCTGTTGGACCGATTCCACAACTCTCTGCATGGTTGCCGGTTCGTCTCGTTGTTCCGGTCTGCGCCTTAGCCTTCGGCGCCTCCCAAAAGGCTATTACAAGCCTAAACTCTCGCATGCAGATGCAGATATACGGGTTTGAGGAAGTGCGGGTTTTGATCTAGGTCAAACCCGAGGGGGAACCGGGCTGAAATAATCGCAACGGGTACGCGTGAGTGGCCTCAAGCGGCGCGTGCTATTGCGGTCACGGGCCAGGACGTTCCTCCGGCCTTGATTCCAAGTGGATTTATCCAGGAAGGGGAGTAGAAATGAAACGCACATTGATCGCAGCCGCAGCAGGAGTTTGCGTCCTTCTGTCGCACTCCGCGGTTTTCGCCCAGAAAGTGGATGCCGAGAGCGCGAAAGCAGCCGCAAAGCAAGGCGGATGCCTGAATTGCCACGAGATCGACAAGAAGAAGGTCGGGCCTGCATTCCAGGACAGCGCTGCGAAGTACAAAGGCAAGAGCGACGCCCTGGTCGCG
>JBGQKK010000148.1:0-7165 GCA_041499545.1 Gammaproteobacteria bacterium
CCCGAGCGCACCGCGCCGTAGCGCTCGGCGGGAAACGCACGCATCGCCGCCTCGTCCCAGGTCTGGGTGAGCGTCTCGCGCGGGAGCATCAGGTACACCGGCCCCATGGGATCGCTGTGCGCCACCGTGTGGGCGCGCCGCAGCGTCTCCTTCGTCATCACGCCCGAGGGCAGCGTCCACTCCCACTTGGCGTAGGGCCGCACGATCCCCGACTGGTCGAAGGGCTCCTGGATGAAGTGCACGTAATTGTCGCGCGAGCCGGGCAGCTCGCCGCGCACCGTGTAGGGCGCCTTACCTGCCATCAGAACGAGCGGCAGCCGCCCGCGGCGCGCGTTGTGCATCGCCATCGCCGAGTTCGCGGTGCCCGCGTCGACGTGCACCATCACCGCCTGCCCGCGCCCGGTCGCCATGGCGAAGCCCGCGGCCATGTGCATCGCCGTGTTCTCGTGCGGGCAGTTGAGCACCTTCGGATAGGCGCGCCCCGCCCTCTTCCAGCGCGCCATCTCCTCGATCAGCGGCGCGTGGTCGGTGCCGAAATTGGAGAACAGGTACTCGACGCCGATGTCGTTCAGGCCTTCGAGGAAATAGTGGGCGGTCGAGTTGAGCTTGACTTGCGGGGCCTTGTCCATGCTGATCCTTCTTCACTACGGTTCGAGGGGGGATATCCTCTCACGAACGGCGGAATTCGTGAACCGGCCTTGCCTCAGACCTGCATGGTCGGCGAGCTCAGGCCTTCGATTCCGAAGACTGCCCAAGCCTTGTGATCGTGCCTTGCGCCGTCGCGCACAGGCTCTCGGCGCCTTTGTCCGAAACATATACGTCGCACCGGCAGACAGCCTGGTTCCTTCCGGCGTGAACCACGGTCGCCCGCGCGACGATGAAGTCGCCGATCGCGGGCCGCACGTAGTTGATCTTGAATTCCGAGGTCACCACGCCTTTGCCCAGGGCGCTTCCACCGGCGTAGGTAAGGGCATTGTCTGCCGCATAGCTTATGACTCCCCCGTGCACGAAGCCGTGCTGCTGCTTGAGCTCGGCCTTGATCGGAACTTTCAGCTCGGCGCTGCCTGCCGAGAACCCGAGCAACTCGGCCCCGAGCAACACACTAAAAGGCTGCGAAGCGAGAACCTGCTTTCCCCAGGTCAGCATGTCTTCCATTGTTGATGGGCAATCCTTTGCTAGTATCGTTTGATTAACGACGGGCGCTTCATCGGGGCGAACCCGGTTTCAGAAACGCCGCGATCTCGGCCATGGCTTCCTTGCTGTGGCCCGCCAACATGTGGCCGCCGGTCGGATAGCCGACGAAGCGCGCGCCCGGGATGTGCACGGCGGTGTAGCGGGCCGGGTCGAATGTCCCGAAACGGTCGTCGGCCACGCTGATGAGGAGCGTCGGCGCCTGGATGCGCTCCAGCTCGTAGCGCGGCAGCGTCGGAACCACCGCAGCGTCGTTCACCAGCCCGGTTCGCCGCGGGCTGACGGGCAGGATGTGATCGAGCACCTGCGCGACGCGTGCCTGCTCGTCGGCATCGACTTTGTCCACGACTTCGGGCGGAGTGGCGAGAATCGATCCGATCATGGTCCGGGGCGCGAGACGGATGGCGGCCCAGAAGAGGAAGTCCGACCTAAGCGCGGTATCGAAGAGGAGCTCGGTCCACGGCGGCGTCTTCAGGGATGGGGCGCCTCCCGGGCGCGGCACGTAGGCCGCGGGGACCATCAGGACCAGCGCCGTGCAGCGCTCCGGGTGCCGCAGCGCGAACTGCATCGACGAGGGCGCGCCGGCAGAGATGCCGAAGATCGCGGCACGCTTGAGGCCGAGCGCGTCGAGCAGGCAGGTGTGCGCGTCGGCCTGCGCCGCCGCCGAGGCGTCGGCCGCCAGCGGCGTGCGCAGATAGCCGAAGCGCGACATGGCGATCACCCGCATCCCGCCTGCCGCCAGTCCCTTCGCGATATCCATTCCCTGGTCGAACCCGCCGCCGGCGCCGTGCACCGCCAGCACCGGCTCGCCTTCACCGAAGCTCGCGTACTCGATCGGGCCGCAGGGTGTCTGCACGATCTGGCTGCCGCTCGAGATGCGCTCGAAGGACCGGTCGATATCTCGCCGGTAGACCACGTACGTCACCGCGACCGCGACGACGGCGATGGCGAGCACGGCGCGCAGCAACGATCTCATTTTCGTGTTACCAGAAGCGGCATGATGGCAAAGACCCCGAGCAGCATGTAATACACCGTCCCGGAGACCGGGTCTAGTGTGGCGAAATACTCGCGCATCGAAATGCCGCGCAGCCCGAGCACCAGCGTGAATTCGGCGGCAAGGAGGAGGCCGAGCGCGATGCCGCCCATGGCCAGGCGCGGAGCCCACGCCGAGGGAACGGCGAGCCGACGCACGGTCCAGCGCGCCGCGAGGAAAGTGACCGCGAGCATGAAGGGTGCCTCGATCAGCTCGGCCGTCCTCGCGCCCAGGCGCGGAACCAGGAGCAGCACACGCAGCGTCCCGAGCGCGAAGCCCGCGCCGAATACCAGTGCGAAATAGAGCGCGCCGGCTTTCGCAGTCTGCATCAGGGAATGCTACGCCCGAGGCAGATTCACGGCTGCGGCGCCCTCTCCCGGTAGGCGGCGAGCCCGAGCGCCGCGAGCGCGGCGAAGGCCGCGCCGGCCGCGAAAGTCGCCGGCGCGCCGAAACTGCTCCACAGCGCGCCCGCGATAACGCTCGCCAGCAGCAGCGCGCCGCCGCTCAGCAGGTTGAAGACGCCGAACGCGGTGCCGAGCAGCTCTGCGGGCGCGTTGTCGGCGACGAGCTTGGAAAGCAGCCCCTGCGTGAGCCCCATATGGATGCCCCAGAGCGCCGCGCCGGCGAGCGTCGGCAGGGGCGACGCGGCCGCCGCGAGCACGACGTCCGCCGCGACGAGCATCGCCAGACCGCCGATCAGCAAGCCCCGCGCACCGAAGCGGTCGGCGGCGGCGCCGGCCGGAAAAGCGACCGCGGCGTAGACGACGTTCATGACGATCAGGACCACGGGCACGAGCCCGAGGGAAAGCCCGACGTCCTGCGCGCGCAGCACGAGAAACGCCTCGCTGAAGCGCGCCAGGGTGAACACGGCGCCGAGCAGCACCACCAGCCAGTAGCGAAGCGGGAGCCGCCCCGCATCGGCCCAGGCGAGCGGCGCGCGGGCTTCGGGGCCGCGCCGCGCTGTGTCGGGCTCGCGCACCGCGAAGGCGAGAAGCGCGACCGCGATGAACGCCGGCAGGACGGCGACCCACATCACCGCGACGACGTCGTTCGCGAGCCAGGCCATCAACGCCACCGCGAACAGCGGCCCGAGGAAGGCGCCGACCGAGTCGAGCGCCTGGCGCAGCCCATAGGCCGCGCCCCGTGCCGCGGGCGGAGCGATGTCGGCGATGAGCGCATCGCGCGGCGCGCCGCGTATTCCCTTGCCGATCCGGTCGATGAAGCGCGCGAGAAAAACCCAGGTCATCGAGGTCGCGAGCGGAAACATCGGCTTGGTCAGCGCGGCGAGCCCATAGCCGAGGACGAGCAGGAACTTGCGCCTGCCGAGGTAATCGCTGAGCGCGCCGGAGAACACCTTGACGATCGCCGCGGTCGCCTCGGCGACGCCCTCCACCACGCCGACCGTGACCATCGACGCACCGAGCACGCCGACCATGAACAGGGGAAGCAGGCTGTGCACCAGCTCGGAGGAGATATCCATGAACATCGAGCCCAGGCCGAGCGCCCAGATGCCGGCCGGCATCGCGCTCAGACGGCCGGCGGCGGGCGAGCTCGCCCTGCCTGAAGTCGGCTCGTTCATCGAGCTCGAAATGCGATCGCTACGGCCTGCGCTCGACCCATCTCCTGTCGTGCAGGAGCGCTTCGATCGCCAGCGCCGCGATCACGCCCAGCAGCGGCATGATGGGTTCCCGGTACCGAAAGATGACGTAGAACAGCATGTGCACCGCCGTATAGCAGGCGATCGCGAGCCATAGGACCGCCAGGGTCCTGTTTCGCAAGCTCGCGAAGAACAGACTCCCGAGCGCCGCGGCGATCAGCGCAAGGAACTGAATCGCCCACAGGATCCTGACGGCGGTTTCCGTGGTGGAGGACTGGCCCTTGCCCTCGTGAAAAGGCGGCGTCCAGAAGTAGGCGGCCTTCTTGAGCGCCAGACCCAGAAATTCGCCCGGATGCTCCCGGATCCATGCCATCGCTTCGGCTTTCAGGGTCTCGGACGCCTGAACCTCGCCCGTCTTTCGCAGCGCTTGCCAAGTCGGGCCCCGAGGCGTGTCGCCGATCGACATGAAGAAGCCCGTGGCGGCGGGATTGTTCCCCAGGTACAGGTTGAAGCCGCCGTTGGTGTTGAGGACCGGCGCGCCGATCACCCGCTGGTTGCGGACCATCCAGGGGGCCGCGACGACGATCGCGGCAGCGAGCATCAACGCGAAAAGCGCGGATCGCTGCCGGACGGGGGCCGGGGTCCACGCCAGCGCGAGCGCGACGGGACCCAGCAGACACAAGGCCGCGTTGCCCGTCAAGGCGAGCAGGCCGAGCAAGGCGCCGCAGGCCAGAGCGGCCTGGTAAGAGCGCTCCTTGACCAGACGCAAGGCGCACCACACCACGCCCAGCATGAACGGCGTCATGAGGTTTTCCTTGAAGAGATACACCCCGTAGACGCTCGCGGGCAGATAGAGCGCCCAGATCGCCGCGGCGAGTAGCCGACCCACCCGGCCGGCGCCCGCCTCCTTGGCGACCATGTAGGTGAGCGCGACGGCGGCTCCGCCCAGGACGAGGTTGACGAGCCGCGCGGCGAGAAGATTCTCGCCCAGAAAGAAGAACACGGGCGCCAGAACCAACAAGGGGTAGCCGACGTTGTACATAGCGCGGTTTCCCATGCCGTCGACGATTCCGTCCCCCTTCACGAGGTTCAGCGCCATGCTCCGGTAGGCCAGCTCGTCGCTTTCCGGCGAGTGCTGGAAACCGGCGATCGCGGCGGCCCGCAAGGCCACTCCGGCGGCGATGATCAGCGCCAGCCACAAGGTGTCGCGGCTCGGGTGCCCGGCCGCGCCCTCCATGGACGCCGTATTCATGCAGCCGAGCCGAACGAGAGGAAATGGGCGAGGAGCATCATGACGATCATGGCGAAGACCGCCGCGAGGCTGCCCGGGTCCTTGATCGCATGGACCAGGGGGTCGTCATGCATCTCGCCCCGTGAAGTCTTGATCCACAGGCGGGCCAGCCAGTAGATCAGTCCGATGGCGACCAGCCACAGCAGCTGCGGCGTGGCGTAGCGCTCCCGGGTCTCGTCCGCGCTGATGAACAGCCCGAACACGACCACGGCCGACAAGGCGGCCCCCACGCCCAGCGGCCACAACACGGCCAGGTCGGTGACGCGGTAGTCGCGCCCGCGCGCGGATCCTCCCCCGTTCTGCTCGAGCGACACGAGCTCGGCGCAACGCTTCACCAGGGCCAGGCTCAGGAAGATGAAAACGGAGAAGGCGAGCAGCCAGGAGCTGGCGGCGATCCCGATCGCCACCGATCCGGCCAGGATGCGGAGCGTATAGAGGAGGGACAGGGTGAGCACGTCCACCAGCACATACTCCTTCAGCACCCAGCTGTAGGCGCTGGTGAGCACGAGGTACAGGAGCAGCATGAGCAAGAAGCCCTTCGAGACCGCCAGTGCCGTCGCCAGCGCGATGACCAGGGCGGCGGCGGCCACGGCGAGCCCCTGCAGTATCGGTATCCTGGCGCTCGCAAAGGGCCGAAGCCGCTTGCGCGGGTGCGCTCGGTCGTTCTCCAGGTCCCACAGATCGTTCACCACGTAAGAGGCCGACGCCGCGAGCGAGAACGCGAGGAAGGCGAGGACCGTGGTGGCCAGCTTCCCGACGTCGAGGAAGGAAAAGGCCGTCAGCAAGGGCACGAACAGCAGCAGATTCTTCAGCCATTGGTGAACGCGCAGCGCGCGCAGCCAAACGACGACTCCGCCGCGCTCCCCGGGGAATTCGCGTTCGACCGCGACTTCCCGCCGGACGGACTCGGCCGTGCCGGGCGAGACCCCCACCAGGACGGCCGCCTTCGCCGCCTTCCATATGGCGACGTCGGCGGCGCTGTCTCCGGCATAGACGAACTCGCCGCCCATCTTTTGCCGGATGGCCTGCAGCTTGGTATCGCCCTTGAGATTGCGACCGGCCTCCGTGGCGAGCACCTCGTCGAACAGGCCCAGATGCTTGGAGACGGCCTGCGCGATGGACCGATGCGCCGCCGTGGCGAGCACGATCCGCCGCCCCTTGCGCTTCTCGTCGCGCAGGTAGGCGAGGAACGACTCGCGGTAGGGCAGATGCTCCGCCGACACGCCCGCATGGGCGGCGACCGAATCCTTGAAGCCGGCGCGGCCCTTCAGCAGCCACAGCGGCGCGCGCAGCAGGTTCAGCGGGGATTGCTTGACCAGATCGATCAGCGACTCGATCAGGGTATCCGTCGGGGTGAGCGTGCCGTCGAGATCGACGACGATCGGCAAATGACCGGTCATGAAGGGGCAACCCGCCTGCCTAGGCGGGCACCCGGTATACGACGTCGTGCTCGCGGGCGTGCTCGACCACCTTCAGGCCGATCTCGTCCCCGCCTATGGCTTCGGAAACAGACCGGTGCTCGACCTGCATGGAGTCGACGCGCTGGCGGAAGTCGCTCGTGTGGCCGAGGACGCGGATCGTGTCCCCGACGGCGAGGGCCACCTCGAGGCGCACCGCCGCGACCGACAGGTGTCCGTAATAGTGGCTCACGACCCCGACGCGGACTTCGCCCGCCAGCGGTCCGCGGACCGGGGCCGGAGCGGGTTTCGGCCTGGCTGCGGGCTTGGGAGCGGTGCGGGAAGCGGCTTTCTTCTTCGGCGCCGGGGACTTTCTCTTCGGCGCCGGTTTCTTCGCCGGGCTTTTCTTCGGCTTCTTCGCGGGTGATTTCTTCGCCGGGGATTTCTTCG
Source organism: Gammaproteobacteria bacterium (assembly GCA_041499545.1). Taxonomy (GTDB): domain Bacteria; phylum Pseudomonadota; class Gammaproteobacteria; order Burkholderiales; family SG8-39; genus VBDM01. Next base: position 6,960 of record JBGQKK010000148.1, read on the forward strand.
CTTTGACTTTGGCCTTGCGTTTCTTCACTGCAGCCATGGCTACCTCCGTCGCTATAAGCAGGTGGAATGTTTCAATCCTAGTCGCGCCGGAGAAACATATCAACGCGCAAGCAGCGGCCCCACCACGCCCGCCATCGCCTCGCCGAGCTTCAGATGCTGGTCGGCGTCGAGGTGCACGCCGTCGACCCTGCTCGACGGGGTCACCG
>JBGQKK010000149.1:0-7141 GCA_041499545.1 Gammaproteobacteria bacterium
CTCATAGGCCTCAACGAACTTTGGCGTGTTGAATATCGAAGCGCGCATCAGGAACCCTCTCAGGATCTCCCGACGCTTCGAGCGAAACACGATGGCCGGAACCCAAGAATACTCCTCTCTGACCTGGCTTTCGTACTCATCGAATCTTTCTGGGGACTCTGCGAGAATGGACAAGTCAATGTCGACCAAGACTTTCTCGTCTGGTTCATGCGGCTCAGCGTCGTGGCGGGTGGCCATGATCAGCGAAAAGATCCGGTCTACGACGGCGGTCGGTAGGCTCGCAGCGCTTGCCGTTGCGCGTGCCCAGGCAGCGCTCTTCGCCTCATTGTCTTGGCGCTTGGTGTCGTAGATCGCGTCATGGAACCAAAGCGCGAACTCAACTTCTTCAGGATGTTTCGCTTCGGATCTGAGTTCTTCGAGCTTCGCGAAGCACTCATCGAGATGTCGGATCGTGTGGTATCTCCGATGCGGCTCGGAGTAGCGGGCGACTAGTTCCTCGAACACAGCGGCGTCTGGTGCAGCTACACCGAAACGCGCCCACATCTGTTGCCACTGAGCCAGACCAGGCATCCTGGGGGCTAACGTTCGCGCTGAGCGGCCGCCGAAGGCGGTCCGCCCTCGAACGCGTGGTTAGACCTCAGCATTGACGTCCCCCGTCTCGATTTCCGATGCGTCCTCGTTGTGTTCATCAAACAGCCACGCCGCTGCGCCGTGAGCGTACTCATGGAACATAGTACCAACTGAGGGTTCGGGGAGTAGGGTCGTACCAACCTCTCTGTTCCCTCGGTCTACTTCAGAGAAATAAATCCCCGGACGAAATTTACGACCCTCTTCCGCAAGCCAATACGAATCAAGAAAGTATCCAGAATCAAAGAAATATTGTTCACAAATTCTGCGCCGCAGCTTGACGTCGTTCAGGCCGCATTCCCTTAATGTTCGGTTCAGACGGGCGACCTCAAGAGTCTGGTACGTCGCGGTGAGCGGATCGTGGAGATCTCCGTTGACGATCTTCATAGTCAGATTCTCCCGCTGTTCGGTGGCTGGTGACCGCCCTTCATCGTTCAGCCCTCTTTTCCTTGGCAGGATGAGGATGGGCGCGGCGTATGGTCGGAGACACGACTTTAGCGGAGACGTGAAAGTCCCAGACCGCAGCGCCGCCGCTTGCAGCGAACTCCGCCACGAGCTTCGGCAGATCGTCCAGATTCCTAAAGGTCTTTCCCGGGAGCCCGAATCCGCGCGCGATGCCCGCGAAATCGCAGTAGCCGAACACCGACCCGTCCTCGGGCATCCCCTCCGAGCGGAGCTTGTGCAGTTCGGAGCCGTACGCGCCGTCGTTCATCACGACGATCAGAATGTTCAGCCGATGACGCTTGATGGTTTCAAGCTCCTGCACATGCATCATCAGGCTGCCGTCGCCGTCGAACAGCACGACGGTTCTATCCGGACGCGCCGCCGCGACCCCCATGGCGAACGAGATGCCGTTGCCGATCGCGCCGAACTCGCGGATGGTGAGGAACTTCTCCTGTGGACGCGAAGGCATCTGCGCGAAAAACCATGAACAGTGGCCGCCCGAGTTCACCATCTCCCAATCGTGCGGCAAGGCTTTTTCCAGCGCCTCGACCACGTGGCGCGGGTCGAGCAGCCCCGGCTCGATCTCGAACACGTGGCTGTCGGGTTTCGAATCGCGGATGCGCGCCGCCATCGCATCGCTTCGCCAGCTCCGGTTCCGGGTCGGCAACGCCGCCATCAACGCCTCGACTCCCAGACGTGCGTCGGCCCGCAGGTGATGACGCGCCACTTCCTGGCCTTGACTGACTGCGACAGGGTCGATATCGATCTGCAGCATCCTCGCCTTCGGCCAGAGCTGGCCGCCGCCGCCCGCATGGTAGGCTAGCGAGCAGCCGACCGCGACGACGAGGTCGGCCTGCGCGAGGTACTCAATGCCGGCCTCGGTTGTGAAGCTGCCTGAGATGCCGATGCAAAAAGGATCGTCGTGGAACAGCCCTCTCGCGGGAAGCGTCGTGGACAGCAGCCCACCCGTCTTGCCTGCCAACGCCCGGCAAGCGCCTCCCGCCCGGGCTTCGACCGCACCCAGGCCGGCCAGCACGACAACCCGTTCGGCGCCGGCGACCAGTTGCGCGGCGCTGGCCACGTCGTGGGGATGCGGCGGAATCGGCGAAGGGCGCGGCAACAATTTGTGCGAGGGCCTGGGCAGATCTGCAGGTCCGTCCCACGGCCGGGCCTGCAGATCGAACGGAATACCGATCACTACGGGGCGACGTTCGCGACGCGCCTGCAGGAACGCGTCGCGTATTGCAACAGGCATGCGCTCGGGCATGTGCAGGCTGTGATAGGCGGCACCCGTTGCGGTGATGAGCGGTGCCTGGTCGATTTCCTGGTTGTACCAACCGCTTTTCAACGGCGCTTCCCCGGCGAACACCACCAGCGGCAGATGGGCGCGCACGGCTGCGGGGAGCGCCGTGATCAATTGCGTCACACCGGGCCCGCACGTGACGGTCGCCACGCCCACTTCCCAGTTCTTTCGCGAGTACGCCATGGCGGCAGCGAGCGCGCAATGCTCGTGCCTGACATAGACCATGCGGCATCCCTCCTCGGACAAGCGCGCGGCCCAATTCATGTTCGCATCCCCAAGAAGAGCAAAACATGTTCGCACATCCTCCTGCGCGAAGGCCTTGGCGAGGATGTCGTACACGCGGGGCTTGGCTTCATTCTTCATCGTCGCAACTCCTGCATCGAACTCGCTTCTTAACCGTTGTGCTGGACCAGGTAGGTGAGCGCGCGTGGCGCTACGCTGCCGCGTCTAGGAACGTGGGCGCTGGTCTAGCGGTTCGGAGAGCCGCCAGTCTAGCGGGCCCCGGGAACTCTGCGCGTCTTGAGAAACTCTTCCAGCGTTTCGCCGCGGAACCCCGCGACCATCTCCGGGTTGGAGACGCCCTTCACTCGCCCGAGCTTTTCCAGGCAGAAGAAGCTCGCGCCGTAGCGCATGAGCGCCGCCCAGTCGAGCGCGCGCACCATACGCCGCTCTTCGGCGCTCAGGCCCGCGCGGTCGAAGGCCGCTTCGAGGTCTCCCTTGAAGAGCGCGCGGTTTGCGGGAACGGTGAGGCCGTGGAGGAAGCGATTGAGGCGGAGCGCCTTGGCGCTCGCGGCGAGGTCGAAGACGTAGGTGCCTTCGAGCTTGTCGACGCCTTTGAGCTGCGGGTTCATGCGGCAGCGCGCGCGCGCTTGGCTTTCTGCTTCGCGGGTTTCGCCGCCGGCTCCTCGAACACCGCCACCGCCATCGCGGTGGTCATCGGCAGGTAGTAGCTCTGGTGGACCTGCCTCACGCGAGGCGAGAGCGCGCCGCGCATCGCGAGCCACATGATCTCCTCCGCCCCCTCGGTGCCGCCGAGGCGCATGTAGTCGACGTGGCGCATGGCGGTGAGCTTCTTCGGGTCGCGCGCGACGAGGTCGAGGAATTTCCGGTCCCATTTCTCGTTGTTGAACCCGGCGCGCTCGCCGTTCATCTGGTGCGACAGGCCGCCGGTGCCGACCAGGACGACCTTGAGGTCCTCGGGATACGAGAGGAGCGCGCGGCGCACCGCCTGTCCGAGCTTCCAGCAGCGCATCGGCGTCGGGATCGGGTGTTGGAGCACGTTGATCTCGATCGGCACGATTTTCCCCGGCCAGTCGGGGGCGGGCGGCCAGAACATGGTGAGCGGGGAGTGCACGCCGTGGTCGATCGGCAGGTCCTGCCATACGGAGATGTCGAACTCGTCGTTGACGAGCGACTCGGCCATGTGGCGTGCGAGCGCCGGGTGCCCTTTCAGCGGCGGAATAGCGCGCGGCCCCAGGCCCTCGTCGGCGATGGGGAAGGTCTCGCTCACGCCGAGGGCGAAGGTCGGATAGTGGTCAAAGAAGAAGGTGCTCGCATGGTCGTTGTAGAAGAACACCAGCACGTCGGGCCGCTTCTCATCCAGCCACGCCTTGACGGGCTCGTAGCCGGCGAAGAGCGGCGCCCAGTCGGGATCGTTGCGCTTGCCGCGGTCGTAGGCGCCGCCGATGGTGGGAACGTGCGAGGTGCCGATGCCGCCGATGATGTGTGCCATGGTGCGGGGAATTTTATCGCTTCGCGGTTCCGAGCGCGACGATCGCGCCGATCACCACCAGCGCGCCGGCGATCTGCGGCGGCGCGAGCTCCTGCCCGAGGATCGCCCAGCCGAGGAACAACAGCGCGACCGGCTCGAAATTGAGCACGCCGATGTCGCTCGCCGCTCGCATCCGCGGCTGCACCACGAAGAGCGCCGTGATCGCGGACCCGTAGAACAGGGTGAGGAGAACCAGCCCCAGCCAGCCCGTGCCGTCGGCGGGAAGCGCGAGCGTCCCCGTGACCAGGGCTCCCGCGAGCGCCGCCGCGCAGCAGCCCGCCATGGCGAAGAGGCTGCGGAGCCTCCCGTCGAGGCCGTGCAGCCAGCGTGCGTTGAGGAACAGCACCAGGGCGAAGGACAGCGAGGCGCCGGTGGCGTAGGCGACGCCCGCGCCGATCTCGCTCCAGCGCGCCCCGAGCTCGCCGCCGGTGCGTGCGATGTCGAGCGCGAGCGCCAGGCCGAATAGCGCCGCGAGCATGGCGAGGAACGCCCGCAGCGACGGGCGCCCCATCCCCCCGGCCCAGGCCATGAACGCGAAGAGCATGGGATAGGTGTTGAAGGTGAGCAGGGCGAGCGCCACCGGCAGCCGTGCCACCGCGGCATAGATGCAATAGCTCTGCACCGCGACGACGAGTCCGATCACGAGCGCGCGGGCGGCCGTGGCGCGCGGAATCGCGAGCGGCACGCGCAGCGCGAGCAGCAGCCCGAGCACGGCGATCGCGGTGCCCCCGGAGCGGAACACGACTCCCGCCACGACGCTCGCGCCGTGATCGAAGGCGATGCGCGCGGCGATGTGGTTCAGGCCGAAGGTTACCGCGATGACCAGCAGGATCGCGATCCCGAGCCAGCGCGGCAGCGGCGTCAAAGGTCGATCTCGAACAACCGCTTGAACATGGTGCGCTTGATATTGCGGAAATGCGGCCGCACGCGGTCGCTCCAGGCGGTGTGGCGCACCGCGAGCCAGGGAGGGCTGCCGAGCGTCTCGGTGCGCGTGAGGTCGTAGCAGGAGTGGTAGCGCGGCGAGCCGTCGGGATTCCTGAAGCGGCGGGCGCGTACGGTCCCGGCGCAGGCGGCGAGGCCCGGCATGTGCTCCTTGTTGTACCAGGCGTTGAGATCGTCCTCGTGAGCCGGGACGACATCCATCTCGACCACGTAGTGGAACTGAGGGGCTACCGTGCGGGACGCGCCGGGTCGGTCGAACACGGGAACGAGCTTGGCCGTCGCAAGCGTCGCGCCGGTCAAGGCCGCAAGGCCGCCGGCTCGCTCCAGGACGCGCGACAGCACACCAGCGCTGATCGCGGCGGTTTCGCGGGAGAAGAGGTAGATATAGGACTCCTCGGCCTCCAGCGCCGCGTGCGCGGAGACGCTCTCGGCGAGGGGCACGCAGTCCTTGGCAAGCTTGCCGATCGACTGCTGGAATTCGGGAGAGGAGGGCGTGCGCACCGCGCACTTGAGCAGCACGCCTCCGGTCAGCGCCGCGCTCATCGGCAGGCCCTCAGGCGGAAGTCACCGGAATCTTCAGCTCCCTGATGCGCTTCTCCCACTCGGCGGGCCCGCTCTGGTGAACCGAGTTGCCCTGGGCGTCGACTGCCACCGTGACCGGCATGTCCTTCACCTCGAACTCGTAGATCGCTTCCATGCCGAGATCGCCGAAAGCGAGCACGCGCGATTTGCGGATCGCTTTGGCGACGAGATACGCGGCGCCGCCTACGGCGATGAGGGAAGCGGCCTTGTGTCTGCGGATCGCCTCGATCGCGGCCGGGCCGCGTTCGCCCTTGCCGATCATGGCAAGAAGACCCAGCCCGAGCGTCGTCTCGGTGAACTTGTCCATGCGCGTGGCGGTGGTCGGCCCCGCGGGGCCGACGACCTCGTTTCTCACCGGATCGACCGGGCCGACGTAGTAGATGACGCGGTTGGTGAAAGCTACCGGCAGCTTCTCGTTCCTTGCCAGCATGTCCTCGATGCGCTTGTGCGCCGCGTCGCGCCCGGTGAGCATGTTTCCGGAGAGGAGCAGGGTCTCGCCCGGCTTCCACTTCACCACTTCCTCGCGCGTGAGCGTGTCCAGGTTGACGCGCCGCGACTGCGCGCTCGGCGTCCAGGTGACCTTGGGCCAGTCCTCCAGGGACGGCGCTTCGAACTCCGCCGGCCCCGAGCCGTCGAGCACGAAGTGGATGTGGCGCGTCGCCGCGCAGTTCGGGATCATCGCGATCGGCTGCGAGCCGGCGTGCGTCGGAAAGGTCCTGATCTTCACGTCGAGCACCGTGGAGAGCCCGCCCAGCCCCTGAGCGCCGATCCCGAGCGCGTTGACCTTCCTGTACAGCTCGAGGCGCAGCTCCTCCTGCTTGTCGCGGGGGCCCCGCGCGAGCAGCTCGTGCATGTCGATCGGCTCCATCAGCACTTCCTTCGCCATCTGCACCGCTTTCTCCGCAGTGCCTCCCACGCCGATCCCGAGCATCCCGGGCGGGCACCAGCCCGCCCCCATCGTCGGCACCGTCTTGAGCACCCATTCGACGATCGAGTCGGAGGGGTTGAGCATCGACAGCTTCGACTTGTTCTCCGATCCGGCACCCTTGGCTGCGACGTCGGCCTCGATCGTGCTTCCGGGAACGAGCTCCATGCTTACCACGGCCGGCGTGTTGTCCTTGGTGTTCCTGCGACCGAAGATCGGGTCCTCGAGGATGGACGCGCGCAGCTTGTTGTCCGGATTCAGGTAGGCGCGCCGTACGCCTTCGTTCACCGCGTCGGCCACCGATCCCTCGAAGCCTTCCAGGCGCACGCCCATGCCGATCTTGAGAAATACGTTCACGATGCCGGTGTCCTGGCAGATCGGCCGGTGCCCCTCGGCGCACATCCGCGAGTTGGTGAGGATCTGCGCGATCGCATCCTTGGCCGCCGGGGATTGCTCGCGCTCGTAGGCGCGCGCCAGGTGCTGGATGTAGTCGCGCGGATGGTAGTAGCTGATGTACTGTAGGGCGTCGGCGACGCTCCGGACGAGA
>JBGQKK010000150.1:0-6967 GCA_041499545.1 Gammaproteobacteria bacterium
GTACCCGGGCGGCTACTGGGAAGACCAGGGGTACAACTGGTTCAGCGGATCGTGAGGTTGCGGCGTTTCGGGTGAGGGGCGGATTCTAGGCCTGGATTGACTCCTGACGCCGCGGATCGGACGCGGCGATCAAGAACTACGCGGTTAGCTATCAGGTGCGCGCCAGCCAGCGTTTGGGATCGCGCCGGCCGTGCATGCACGCAACGATGATGATTGAATCTGGATAGACACGGTAGTAAATGCCGTAGGGGAACCGCCGAAGCAAGGCCCTTCGGGTGTTCCGATGAATTACGGCGTGAAGCTGCGGATTGCTCTGAATCGCAGCGAGCGCGCTGCCTACAGTCTGCAGAAAATCCGCGCCAAGACCTGGGCGTTGCCGCTCGTACCAAAGAAATGCGTCGTCGATGTCCGCCGCGGCCGCGGGACGGACGAGTACTTGCATCAAGCCCGACGACTGCTAATGCGCCGATGAACCTCTTCCCATGGAATGCCAACCGGGCCCTCCCGATCGAGCTCATCCAGCCTACGATCAAGTTCTTCTCGTTGCGGCTTCGTCAGCGGTACCGCATTTGGGCTCGAGGAAAGGCTGTCCCACAACTGCTCTAAGAGCTTGAGCCGCTCCTCGGAGCTAAGGGTCGCTATGTCGATGGTCATACGGGGAAAGTATAAACCTTTCGTTCGGCATCCGCGCCTGCGTCCATGATCGCCTTGATGAAGCCGCGCGTCTCGCTAGTCTCGATTACTCCCTGCGCCGTGCTCTCTGCGTTCCTACCGGAACACGCTAGAACTTATGCGTATAGCCAACTTGCCAGGATTCAAGGTTCTTATCCCCGTAACCTTTGATGTAGCGCAATTCAAGCTCGTTGCTCTTGTCGAAGCTATAGCTGGGCCCGGTAATATACTTCTGGACGTGCTGACCATCGGTTCCATCGATCGAATTGATCTCCCGAAACGCCAATATCCACTCCCATTTTTCATTGAACTTGTACTTTAGTCCGGGCTCGATATAAGCGTAGTTGAAATCTTGTTGGTTGTTGAAACTCCGTCCCACGCCGCCACGAATGTAATAGCCAACGCGTTCGTTGAAATTCCTGTTGTAGCGAAGACGAACGAACAGTTTAGTCTCTTTGGCGCGAACTCCATTGCTGTCGGCATCGGCATCCCGGTCACGTTCAATCAACAATTCAACGAGATTGACGAGGCTATCTTCAGAAAATTCCCAACCGGGTTTTACGGTGACGGCATCGTTCATCATTCCTGTCTTGTTGTCCTTTTCAGACTCATACTCCAGCCCAATACGCGCGCCGTCAGCATGGGCGGCACCGTAAGCAAGCAAAGCCACTAATCCCAGATACTGCATATGCGCCCGAGGCGACACCGCCGGCTCTCAGGCCGCGTCGAGTGTCATGAAGAGGTTGTTCAGCGACTCGGCGAGCGTCGGGTGCGCGAACACGGCTTCTTTGATTGCGGTGTAGGGAATCTTGCCCATCATCGCGATCTGCAGCATGGACATGATCTCTCCGCCTTCGATGCCGAGGATGGTGCAGCCGAGGATCTGCAGCGTTTTCGCGTCCACGACCGCTTTCATGAAGCCGCGCGTTTCGCCCGTCTCGATCGCCCGCGCGACGCCCGTCATCGGCAGTTTCGCCACTTTGTAGTCGAGCCCGCGCTTCTGCGCCTCGGTCTCGTTCAGGCCGACCGTGGCGAGCTGCGGATCGATGAACACGCAGTTGGGCACCATGCGACCGTCGATGGTCGCGCTGCCGGCGTTCAGCCAGTTCTCGCGCAGGATGCGGAAATCGTCGTAGGAGATGTGGGTGAAGGCCGGTCCGCCTTTCACATCCCCTATGGCGTACACGCCGGGTACGTTCGTCTCCAGCCTTGAATTCACCTTGATGAAACCGGCTTTGTCGGTCTCGACGCCTGCCGTCGCGAGATTCAGGCGATCGGAGTTCGGCACGCGGCCGACGGCGACGAGCAGGTGGCTGCCCGAGACCTCGCCCGACTGGAGCACGACGCGCACATTGCCGCCGCTTTTCTCCACGCGCGTCACCTGCGCCGAATTGAGCAGCTCGATGCCGTCCTCTTGCAGGATCTTCTCGACCTCGGTCGAGACGTCGGGGTCCTCGCGCTGAATCAGGCGGGGGTCGCGGTTCACGATAGTCACGCGCGAGCCGAAGCGCCGGAACATCTGGCAGAACTCCAAGCTCACGTAGCCTCCGCCGAGCGCGACGAGGTGCTCGGGAAGCGTCGTCAGTTCCATGATGCTCGTCGAATCGAGGAACGGAACCTGATCCAGTCCGGGAATCGGCGGCACGGCGGGCCGGCCGCCGGTGTTGATCACGATGCGCTTTCCCTCGAGCTCGCGCGTCCCGCCGTCCTTCAGCCGGACGAGGAGGCGGTTTGCGCTGACGAAGCTCGCCTCGCCGAAGATCAGCTCCAGGTTGGCGGTCTTCTCCAGCGACCGCTGTCCGCCGTTCCGGAAGCTCTCGACGACGCCGCGCTTGCGCTCGATCACGCGGCGCAGATCCACTTTGACCGACCCGGCGTCGACGCCGTAGTCTTTCGCGCGCCGCGCGAGATGCGCGACGCGGCCGCTCGCGACCATGGTCTTGGTCGGCGTGCAGCCCACGTTGATGCAGGTGCCGCCGACGTGCTCGCGCTCGATCACCGCGACTTTCCAACCGGCGCGAGCGAGCGCGATGGCGAGCGGCTTGCCTGATTGTCCGGTGCCGATGATGACGGCGTCGTAGGTGCTCATTTCGCCTCCGAAAATGGCGATGAGTCGCGAAAAACCCGCCGATCCTTACCGGACGCTACACTGCCCGGGTCTTGCCCGGCGGCCCGAAGAATATCTCCCGCATCTTGTCTCCGCCGATCACGCGAACGAGCTCGCGCATCGTGCAGTACATCAGAATCAGCACCAGCAGGAAGATCTGGATGGCCCAGAAGTGCGGCCACACGATCTCCGCGAGCAGCTTTTGGTTGGCCTCGATGAAGCCGCCCTCCCGCCAGAAGTCGACCAGGCGCTCGAGGTAGTGGACAAGCATGGCGATCAGAACGTAGATCGTGGTCTTCCAGGCGATGTTGTACAAAAGCGGCTTGTCGGGGTAACGATTGATGAACGGCAGCAAGTCCGCGATCAATACGGCCTTGCCGAGAATCAGGGCGAGCAGCGTCACCGATGCCGAGGTGCTGACCGTGATTCCCGTTCCCTTCAATATCAGCGCGCGCACGAACACGACAAGATGCAGGGCAATGAAGAAAAAGAGCGTGGGCGGGAGCAGGGCCTCGATCTCTTCTTTGATCTTCGCGGATAGTTTGCTCATGGCGCTTTGGTCCGTTCCTTATATGCCGCTCCAATGAAACCGCATGCGCTCCATGCTAATGTCGCCTTGCCGAGACCAGCAAGTATAATTTCCGGATGCGCTCCTTAACCGTCGTCGCCCTGTTCTTTGCCACGGCCGCTTTCGCCCAGGACGCCGAGCAGCTCGTCATACAGGCGAAAAAGCGCTGGGCCGAGAGCCCGCACGGCCCCATGCTCGAGCGCATTCTTCCCCCCACGTTCGAGACTGCCCAGCTTCCCCAGAGAGAGTCGCGCGGCGCCCGGCTCCTGGTCCAGTACTGCGTGCAATGCCACAACCTGCCCAACCCGGCGATGCATCACGCGGCGAAGTGGCCCGCCGTTTTCGATCGCATGGTCGTGCGCATGAAGGGCAAGGGCAACATGGGCGAGCTGATGTACGAGATGATGGCGGGCGTGCAGGCGCCGGCGCCGGAGGAGGAGGCCCTCCTCCTCGCGTACCTGCGCAAGTACGGCCAGACGCCGCTCGACCCAAAGAAATATCCGGAGCTGTCCAGCGCCGAAGGCCGGTCGTTCAAGCTCGCCTGCGAGCAGTGCCACGTGCTGCCCGATCCGCTGCGCCACACCGCCGCAGAGTGGCCGGCGGTGGTTGCGCGCATGGAGAAGAACATGGAGTGGATGAACCGCGTCGTCGGAAACCAGCATCCCCCCGACGAGCCGCAGCTCAGGATCGAGGAGATCAACGCGTTCCTGGTGAAGCGCGCGCGGAAGGGCTGAAGCTAGGACGGCACCGCCATGCCGCGCTTCACGGCGGGCCGCCCGCCGATCGTGTCGAACCAGCGCTTCACGTTGGGATGCGCGCTCAAGTCGGTCTTGTGCCACTCGTACCGCGCCACCCAGGGATAGGTCGCGATATCGGCAATCGAATACTCGCCGGCGAGGTATTCGGCTTCGCCCAGGCGCCGGTCGAGCACGCCGTAGAGCCGGTCCTTTTCCTTGACGTAGCGCTCGATCGCATAGGGGACCTGTTCCTTGGCGGAGCGCAGGAAGTGGTGCACCTGGCCGAACATCGGCCCAACGTGACCCATCTGGAACATCAGCCACTGCAGCGCGAGGTACTTGCCGCGCTCGTCCTTCGGCAGGAATTTTCCGGTCTTCGCCGAAAGATAGATGAGGATCGCGCCCGATTCCATCATGCGGATCGGCTTGCCGCCGGGGCCGTCGGGATCGACGATCGAGGGGATCTTGGCGTTGGGGTTGATCGCGACATAGCCGGGCGCGAACTGCTCGCCCGAGCCGATGTTGATCTTGTTCACCTTGTAGGCGAGGCCGCATTCCTCCAGCATCACCGAGACCTTGCGGCCGTTGGGCGTGCTCCAGGTGTACAGCTCGATCATGTCTTCTCCGCGCTTTTTTGCGAGCGCGGAGTGTATCGCGAAGCCCTGCTAAAGTAACGCCATGCTGAAGTGGGTCTTGGCGCTGGTCATCGGGCTCATCGTGCTCTCGGCGATCGCCCCCTGGCTGTCGCGGTACGGGCTGGGCCGCCTGCCCGGCGATCTCGTCGTGCGCTACAAGGGACGGCTCTTCTATATCCCCCTAACCAGCACCATCCTGCTGTCGCTCGCTCTCAGCCTGATCGTGCGCGTCCTTTGAGCGTGCCCCGCACGGGTCCGGCGGCGAGGCGCTTCTCGAGCGCGGCGAGCTTCGCGCGCATCGCCCCTCCCATCGCGATCTGCGGATTGGACAGCTCCTGGCCTCCGGCCCGCTCCCTGCCGGCGACCGCCTTCTTCGCGGCCTCGAACGCATCGGCGAACGAAAGGGTCTCGCGCAGGGCCTCGTCGTAGTACGCCTGGCTGAACCAGGTGTAGTCGCTGTCGTAGTCGCAGCCGAAGGACGAATGAAACGCGTCGGCGGCGGTGATGACCAGCGTATTCTCATCCCTGAGCGGCTCGACGAAGCCGCCGGAAAAACAGGCCGAGATCACGATCACCTTCCACTTAATGCCGCTGTCGGCGAGCATTCGTGCGAGCGCGCTCGGCGTGAGCTGCGCGAGCTCGAGCGGCGGGAGGTCGAACACCAGCCGGTAGTCGCGGCTTCCGTGCGTGGCGAGGTGCAGGAAAACGATGTCCTCCTCGGCGTCGATGGTGCTGCCGAGGTGGGCGAGCGTCGCCCGCAGGCTGGTCACGGTGGCGACCGGGTGCTCGGTCAGGGTCGCGGGGTTGTTGATCAGCGCGATCGACCTGCCGGCGGTATCGAAGCGCTCATCGAGGAGCCTCTTGATCGAGGTGATCTCCGAGTAGAACGTGTCCTGGCCGCCGTCGGCCGCGACCCCGACGAAATACAGATCGGCGACGCCGGGGCGCTCGGGACTGAGCGCGGCGAGGCGCTCCTCGAGCAGCCTCCCCTGGCGGTAGAACACTTCTTCCTGCGTCAGCCGCTCCCCGGTCTCGTCCTCGCCGTCGCCTGCGGCGACCCATACCTCTCCGCGCGGGCCGATTTCGAGCAGGACCGCGAAGAGCGCGGCAAACACGCCGAGCGCGAGCGCCGAGCGACGTCCGCGCCAGCCGGTGAGAACGCTTTGCGCGCGCACGACAACGGCGAACGCCCAGGCGAGGAACACCCCGTCCGCGATCGTCGGGGTGGGCTCGCCCGCGGCGATCTCCCAGGCGAGATCGAAGGCGTAGCCGGCGACGAGGAGAACCGGGACGCTCGCCAGGAGCATGACCGCAAATGCCGGGGCGAGCTGCGCCGCTCGGAACAGCCTCGCGGCGAGAAGGCAGGCTCCGAGCAGGATCGGAACCCCGGCGAGTGCCGCCGCGAGCGCGCCGAAGTCCACACTGCCCGGAAGACCCTGCTGCAACACGCCCAGGGCGAGCCACAGCGCGAGACAGGCGAGCACCAGCGCGCCGCACTGCGCCGCGGAAATCCGGAAATCGAGCGCTCCCACCGGCATAAAAAGCGCAAGGCGCGATCCGGCGCGAAGATTCTGCTTCAGGCCCTGCCAGAGCATGACGGCGTCGGTGCGGGGCTCCATCGCTAGACTAGGGCCTCGATCGCGGCGATCCGCGCACGGCGCACCCGGGCCGCGATCTCGGGTTTTTCGCCCTGCGAGGCGATCGCCGCGGCATCGACGCCCGCCGCCGCCGCGAGCGCCCGCCGCAGGACCGTGCGCGGCGGGTAAGGTATCCGACCCCAGCCGCGCGCGCCGCGCTCCGCGCATTCGCAGACCGCGAGCAGCTCTCCGAAGCGCTCGGGCCGGCGGAAAGCGTCGCAACGCTCGAGCAGCCCGAGAAGATCCGCTGCGCCCTGCTCCGGCGCGCGCCGCAGGCCCTGGGCGTGCCGGTGCGCGAGCACCGCGAGGTCGCGGCACTCGCCGGGCGCCTTGAGACGAGCGCTCAGAGCGCCCACGGCTTCAGGGGAAGGAGCACCCAGCGCGAGCAGAGCGAAGCGCGGCGCGAGGCCGAGGCGCTCGCCCGCGGCGCACTCGAGGGAGCGGACGAGCACCCGCGAAGCGTCGTTCGCCGCGCGTCCATGCTCGAACGCGAGCCCGAGCTCGGGCAGGAGCTTCCCGAGCAGCCCGGTTTCCGCGAGCACGACGAGCATGAGCGCGGCGTTCCCCTCCATCAAGCCGCGGGAAAATTCCTGCCACACGCGCTCGGGCAC
>JBGQKK010000151.1:0-6944 GCA_041499545.1 Gammaproteobacteria bacterium
GCGTTCTTCATGGCGCTCATCGCCATGGTCCAGTACGACATCAAGCGCGTCGTCGCCTACTCGACGCTGTCGCAGCTCGGCTACATGACGGTGGCGCTGGGCGCTTCGGCGTACTCGGTTGCGATCTTCCACCTGATGACGCACGCTTTCTTCAAGGCGGTGCTGTTCCTCGGCGCGGGCTCGGTGATCATCGCCCTGCACCACGAGCAGGACATGCGCAAGATGGGCGGCCTGCGCAAGTACATGCCCGTCACCTACCTCACGGTGCTCGCGGGCGCGCTCGCGAACGCGGGCTTTCCGCCGTTCGCCGGCTTCTTCTCCAAGGACTCGATCATCGAGGCGGCGAAGCTCTCGCATACCTTCGGCGCCGGCTTTGCCTGGCTGATGGTATTGCTCGGCGTGTTCGTCGGCGGCTTCTACTCGTTCCGCCTGGTGTTCTACGCCTTCCACGGCAAGGAGCGCTTCGAGACCGGCCATGGCCACCATGCGCCGCACGAGTCGCCCTTGGTGGTGACCGTGCCGCTGGTGCTGCTCGCGATCCCGTCGCTCATCTCCGGCTGGGTGATCGGCGATGTGGTCTTCGGCGGTTACTTCGGCGGCTCTATCGTCATCTCCGAGGTTCACCCCGGGGTGAAGGAGATGGCGGAGGAGTTTCACGGCATCGTTCCGATGATGCTGCACGGCTTCGCCCAGGCGCCGTTCTGGCTCGCGCTCGCTGGGGCCGCCGTCGCCTGGTACCTCTACATCGCCCGGCCGGAGATGGCCGAAGTCGTGCGCCGCAGGGCGGGCGTCCTGGTCAGAATCCTCGAGGACAAGTACGGCTTCGACCGCTTCAACGACTGGTTCTTCGCCGGCGGCGCGCGAAAATTCGGCACCGGCCTGTGGCGCTACGGGGACGTCACGGTGATCGACGGATTGATGGTGAACGGCACGGCGAAGCTGGTCGGCTGGTTCGCCGGGGTCGTGCGCTGGCTGCAGTCCGGCTTCATCTACCACTACGCCTTCCTCATGATCATCGGGGTCTCGGTGCTGCTCACCTACTTCGTCTTCTTCGGCGGGACGCTCGTCCGATAAGATGCAGTCCTACTGGCTCAGCTTTTCGGTCTGGGTTCCGATCGTCGCGGGACTGGTCGTGCTCGCCGCGGGCGACAGGAACCTGCGCGAGGCGAAGGCGATCGCCCTGCTCGGCGCCGTCATCGGCTTTGCCGTCACCGTCCCGCTCGTCTCGGGCTTCCAGACCGGAACGAGCGCCATGCAGTTCGTCGAGCTGACCCCCTGGATTCCGCGCTTCAACGTCAACTATCACCTCGGCGTGGACGGCATCTCGGTGCTGTTCATCCTGCTGAACAGCTTCATCACCGTGCTCGTCGTGATCGCGGGCTGGGAGGTCATCAAGGAGAAGGTGGCCCAGTACATGGCCGCGTTCCTGGTGATGTCGGGGCTCTTGAACGGAACCTTCGCCGCGCTCGACGCGGTGCTGTTCTACGTGTTCTTCGAGGCGACCCTGATCCCGATGTACCTGATCATCGGCGTGTGGGGCGGGCCGAACCGGGTCTACGCGGCGGTCAAGTTCTTCCTATATACGCTGCTCGGTTCGCTGCTGATGCTGCTCGCCTTTCTCTATCTCTACAACAAGTCCGGGGGCAGCTTCGCAGTGCTCGACTACCACAAGCTGCCGCTGCCGCTGAACACTCAAGTTCTGCTCTTCGTCGCCTTTCTCATGGCGTTCGCGGTCAAGGTGCCCATGTGGCCGGTGCACACCTGGCTTCCCGACGCCCACGTCGAGGCGCCCACCGGGGGCTCGGCCGTGCTCGCCGCGATCCTGCTGAAGCTGGGCGCCTACGGCTTCATCCGCTTCTCGCTGCCGATCCTGCCGGACGCGAGCCACTATCTGTCGGGCTTCATGATCACCCTGTCGCTAGTCGCGATCGCGTACATCGGCCTGGTCGCGCTGGTGCAGACCGACATGAAGAAGCTGATCGCGTACTCGTCGATCTCGCACATGGGCTTCGTCACGCTCGGCTTCTTCATCTTCAACGCCTACGGCATGGAAGGCGGCCTGGTGCAGATGATCTCGCACGGCTTCGTGTCGGCGGCGCTGTTCCTGTGCGTGGGCGTGATGTACGACCGCATGCACTCGCGCGCCATCGCCGACTACGGCGGCGTGGTGAACACCATGCCCAGGTTCGCCGCACTGATGATGCTGTTCGCGATGGCGAACTGCGGGCTGCCGGCGACCTCGGGCTTCGTGGGCGAGTTCATGGTGATCCTGGGCGCGATGAAGTTCAATTTCTGGATCGCGCTCCTCGCCGCGACCACGCTGGTCTTCGGCGCCGCGTATACGCTGTGGATGTACAAGCGGGTGATCTTCGGCGAGGTGGGCAACGAGCACGTCGCGGCGCTCTCCGACGCCAATCCGCGCGAGCTTCTGGTCCTCGGCCTGCTCGCGGCCGCGGTGCTGTGGATGGGCGTGTATCCGGCTCCGTTTACGGAGATCATGCACGCCTCGGTCGACGACCTGCTGAGGCACCTCGCGGTGAGCAAGCTGTGAGGGGCGCGAGACCATGATGACCAACCTGCCGATCATGCTGCTCGCTTACCCGGAGATCTTCCTCCTGCTGGCGGGGTGCGCGATCCTGGTGATCGACCTGTTCCTGAAGGACGACGCGCGCTGGGTGAGCTACGCGCTGTCGCTCGCCGCGGTTCTCGGGTGCGCCGTGCTGACCGTGGCGGTGACCAGCGCGACCGGCGGCGTACGTGCCACCACCTTCAACGGCATGTTCGTCTCCGACATGATGGCGAGCGTGCTCAAGATGTTCACCTATCTGGCGGTGGCGGCCTGCCTCGTGTATTCGCGGGCCTATCTCGCCGACCGCGGGCTGTACCGCGGCGAGTACTTCGTGCTCGTGCTCTTCGCCACGCTCGGGATGATGGTGATGATCTCGGCCGCCCATTTCCTGACCCTGTATCTGGGCCTGGAGCTGATGTCCTTGTGCCTGTACGCGCTGGTCGCCCTGAACCGAGACTCGGCCCTGTCGACCGAGGCGGCGATGAAGTATTTCGTGCTGGGCGCGCTGGCCTCGGGTCTCTTGCTCTACGGCATGTCGATGATCTACGGCGCCACCGGCACGCTGCAGATCAACGAGGTCGCCTCCGCGGCCGCCCGCATCCTCCAGGCCGATCCGCCCGCGAAGGCGCCGGTGCTCGTGTTCGGCCTGGTGTTCATCGTCTCGGGCCTCGCCTTCAAGGTGGGGGTGGTCCCGTTCCACATGTGGATCCCCGACGTCTATCACGGCGCGCCTTCCGCGGTGACGCTGTTCATCAGCACGGGCCCGAAGCTCGCGGCCTTCGCGATGGCGATCCGGCTGCTGGTGAACGCGCTGCCGTCGCTCGCCGGGAACACGCCCCAGTTTCCGAGCGGCTGGCAGGACATGCTGGTCATCCTGTCGGTGCTGTCGATGGCGATCGGCAATCTCGCGGCGATCGCCCAGACCAACATCAAGCGCATGCTCGCCTACTCGACCATCTCGCACATGGGCTTCATGCTGCTCGGCCTGTTGTCCGGCATCGTGGGCGGCAACGCGCTCTCGGCGGCGGAGGCCTGGAGCTCGGCGATGTTCTACGCGGTGGTCTACGTGCTCATGAGCCTGGGCGCCTTCGGCATGGTCGTGCTGCTGTCGCGCTCCGGCTTCGAGGCCGAGCGCATCGAGGACTTCAAGGGCCTGAACGCACGCAGCCCCTGGTTCGCCTTCCTCATGCTGCTCCTCATGTTCTCGCTCGCCGGCATTCCTCCGACCGTGGGCTTCTACGCCAAGCTCGCGGTGCTGCAGGCCGTGCTCGCCGCGGGGCAGGTATGGCTCGCCGTGGTCGCCGTGATGTTCGCTCTCGTCGGGGCGTTCTACTACATCCGAATCGTCAAGCTGATGTACTTCGACGAGCCGGTCGAAACCGGCGCGGTCCGCGCGGGGCTGGACGTCGGCATCGTACTCTCGGCGAACGGCCTGGCGATGCTCGCGCTCGGCATCCTGCCCCAGCCGCTGATGCAGCTGTGCCTGCAGGCGATCAAGGGCTTCTAGTGAAGGACCTGAGCGAGCACCGCCTCTCGGGCCGCCTGGTCTACAACGGCAAGCTGCTCAAGGTCCACAGCGACACCGTTCGCCTTCCCGACGGCGGTGCGGCGGAGCGCGAGTACATCGACCACCCAGGGGCGGTGGCGGTGATCGCGGTGACCGAC
This sequence comes from Gammaproteobacteria bacterium, assembly GCA_041499545.1. Lineage (GTDB taxonomy): Bacteria > Pseudomonadota > Gammaproteobacteria > Burkholderiales > SG8-39 > VBDM01. The sequence continues at coordinate 4,235 of JBGQKK010000151.1, forward strand.
GCCGGCGAGCTCGTCATGGAGCGGCAGTACCGCTATCCCCTGGGCCGCGACATGATCGAGATACCGGCGGGCAAGATCGACCGGGGAGAGGACCCGCTCGCGACCGCCAAGCGCGAGCTGCAGGAGGAGACCGGCTACACCGCTGCCGAGTGGACGCACCTCGCGACCATCAACATCGCGATCGCCTACTCGAACGAGCATATCGAGATCTACCTCGCGAGAGGCCTCGGACAGGCGCAGGCGAAGCTCGACGACGAGGAGTTCCTGGAGGTGTTCACGCTCCCGCTCGCGACGGCGCTCGCCTGGGTGCGCGAGGGCAAGATCACCGACTCGAAGACCGTCTCGAGCCTGTTCTGGGCGGAGAAGATCCTCGCAGGGGAGTGGGGCGCGCCTCAGAAGCGGTAGCGCACTTCCAGCCCGTATTCGTGCGTGAAGTTCTCGGGCTCCACTACCAGGCCTCCTCCGACCGCTTGTACCTCGGAGTTCTGGATGTGCCAGTAGTGCATGTACGGGCCGATCGCCAGGCGATCCTTTTCGAACATGAGGTAGAGGCGGTAGCCGCTGCCCTTATTTTGGGTGTTGGTGACGTCGCCGAGCGCGGGGTTGGCGTCGCTGAGCATGGATTTCTGCTTTCCCTGGATGAAGATGTCGATCTCGGCGGTGGGCGCGAACGCCCAGCCGGAGCCCATATCGACGCGCAGGGTCAGCCCAACCGGGGCATACAGGTAGTTCGAGTAGCGCCGGTATCCCACCGCGCCAGTCGAGGAGCGGCCGGTGAGGTCGTCGAAGAGGTAGCGGTAGCCCAAGCCCGCGTAGGGCGAGAGGGTCGTTCCCTGTAGGACCCAGTCGAAGCCGGCGACGGCTCTGGTCTCCAGTATCATGTCGGGCACGCCGCTCATCGACCCGGACCCTTGGTAGGTAAGCGATCCGTGGGACGCCCGGAAGTCGATCTTGGCGAAAATGCCGCGGTCGCTGACGGAGGTCCATGCAGCGACGAGGCCGAGCCGGTTGCCCTTGAGCTCCGCGAAATTGGGCTCCTTGTAGTCGTAATACGCGACCTGCGCACCGAACTCCAGCCCGGGCCGGGTCGCGAGTTGATTGGGCTGCTGCGCGATCGCCGCGGAAGACGCCGCGAGCAGCAGGGCCGGGAGTGCGCGCTTCATGCCCGAGGCTTGACCAGCCTGCGGTACTGCGCCATGTGCCTGAGCGCCTGCTTGGGCCGGCCCAGAGACTTGCACAGGAGCGCGAGGTTGTAGTGGCAGTCCGCGAAGCGCGAATCCTCGTGCAGCGCGCGCTCGTAGGCATCCATCGCCGCGCTCTTGCGGCCCATGTCCTCCAGCAGCACGCCCAGGTTGTAGTAGAGCAGGGGGTCGCCGCCGCAGGCGAGGATAGCGCGGCGATAGACGCGCTCGGCCTCCGCGAGGCGCCCGGCTTCGTGCACCAGCCTTCCGAGGTTGAGATGGGCGCCGACGTGCCCGGCGTCCGCCTGGAGCGCGCGCTCGTAGGCCTCACGCGCCCCTTGGGCGTTCCCGCGCTCGAGGTCGCAGCCGCGCTCGAACCAGTCCTCCGCGCTCGCCGCCGCGCCGGCGTCGCCCCGCTCGATCACGGCGAGCGAACCCGCGGCGGGGTCGCCTTCGAAGTCGAGGAGGTCTTGCCCCGAGTCGGCGCGCCAGCGGCGGGAACCTTCCTTGACGACCACGCGGTCGCCGGCGGCTTCGATCGACAGACCGGAAAGCGGCATGTCCCCGGGCAGACGGCGGCGCAGCTCCTTCAGCGACCGGGTGATCCGGCGCGCCGGCACTTTCGCAGAGGCGAGCGCCTGCGCGGTGCGCAGCACGATCAGATCGCGAAACGAGAACAGCCAGGACTTGCGCGGTCCGCGCGCCGGTGAGACGAAACCGGCGTCGACCAGGCTCTGTATGGTTCTGCGCGGAAGGTGAAGCAGCCGCTCGACGTCGCGGACGCCGTACGGATGCGCAGCGGACGAGTCGGCGGCGGGGGCTATTTCCTGGCCGCCTTTTTGGGGGCGGGCTCGGCCTGCTGAGCCCGCTTCGGCGCCTTGCGCGCCTCGGCCTCGACGGCGCGCTCCGCGGCCTTCACGGGCGCCGGCGTCTTCTTCTTCTCCAAGCTCGCTCGCAGCGCCTCCATCAAGTCGATGACCTCGGCGCCGCCTTCGGGCGCCTCGGCCATGGTGATCTCCTGGCCCTCGACCTTCTTCTGCACGGCGGCCTCGACCCGGGCGCGCACCTCGTCGGTGTAGGTCGAAGGATCGAACTTGTCGGAAGCCTGCTGCTCGATCAGCTGCTGCGCGAGCTTCAGCTCGGCGTCCTTGACCTCGGTGTCGGGGATCTCGAGCTCCTTGATCGAGCGCACTTCGCCCGCGTACAGGAGCTGCTGCATGACGAGGCCGTCCTCATTTTCGTGACCTGAGGGACGGATCATCACGATGTACTGCTTGCCGCGCGCGGCCCAGCGCCCGAGGGCGCAGCGCTTCGATTCGCGCAGCGCCCGCGCGAGCAGCGCATAGGGCTTCGCCCCGCCCTTGTCGGGCGCGAGGTAATAGGCCTTGTCGAAGTACACCGGGTCGATCGATTCGATCGGGACGAACTCGGCGATGTCGGCGGTGTGCGTTCCCGCCTCCTCGAGCAGCTTGAGCTCCTCGGGAGTGAACATCACGTACTGGTCCTTTTCGAACTCGTAGCCCTTGACC
>JBGQKK010000152.1:0-6896 GCA_041499545.1 Gammaproteobacteria bacterium
AAAGGCAGCGAGCAGGGCCTGACGCTCGCCGAGCTCGCGCGCATCTGCTACTACCGCGGCAACGAGCTCCCGGTCGATTTCCAGCCGGAGCTGGTCGTCACGCGCCACTACCGCGTGAAGGACTACGCCTTCGTGTTCAGCAACGGCGCGCAAGGCTGCTCGCTCGAGGTCGACACCGACACCGGCTTCGTGAAGCTGCTGAAGATGTGGTGCGTCGACGACTGCGGCCGCGTCATCAACCCGAAGCTCGTCGACGAGCAGGCGCGCGGCGGCATCGTGCAGGGGATCGGCGGCGCGCTCTACGAGCACTGCATCTACGACGACAAGGGGCAGCTCCTCAACGCGACCATGGCCGACTACCTCGTCCCCATGGCCGCGGAGATGCCCGACATCGTGTGCGCGCACGTGGAGACGCCGACCAAGACCTCGATGCTCGGTGCCAAGGGCGCGGGCGAAGCGGGCACCGGCGGCGCGCCGGGCGCGATCATGAACGCGGTGAACGACGCGCTGCGGCCGCTCGGCGCGAAGGTCACGAGCCAGCCGATCACGCCCGAGGTCGTGCTGCGCGCCCTGGGCAAGGTACGGTAGGGATCGTCCATGTACATGCCGTCACATTTCGAAGAAACGCGGGTCGAGGTTCTCCACCGGCTCATCCGCGAGCATTCCCTCGGTGCACTGGTGACGCTTGGCTCGCAAGGATTGAACGCGAACCACGTTCCTTTCGAGATCGAGGCGACGCCGGCCCCGTTCGGGACGCTTCAGTGCCACGTGGCGCGCGGCAACCCGGCGTGGCGCGACTTCTCGAAGGACACCGAGGCCCTCGTCGTCTTCCAGGGCGCGCAGGCCTACATCTCGCCCTCGTGGTATGCGACCAAGAAGGAAACCGGCAAGGTGGTGCCGACCTACAACTACCTGGCCGTACATGCCTACGGCCGCATGCGCGTGATCGAGGACCGCGCGTGGCTGCGAAACCTGGTGGAGCGGCTCACAAACCGGCACGAAGCCGCGATGCCGGTGCCCTGGAAAGTGACCGACGCTCCAGACGACTACATCGAGACCATGCTCGGCGCCATCGTCGGGATCGAGATTCCCGTCACCCGGCTGCTCGGCAAATGGAAAGCCAGCCAGAACCGGCCCGCCGCGGACCGCGAAGGCGTGGTACGGGGCCTGAGTAAAGTCGCCGGCGCCGACGCCGCGACCATGGCGGACGCGGTGAAGTCCGCAACCCCGTGACACGCGCCCTATCGATGGGGCCGGCTCACTTCGAAAACACGAAAGACAGCACCGCGAAGATCAGGCCGAGCCAGAACGCGGTGTGCTCGACGTAGACCCAGACCCTCCCGGGGAAGAGGGTGGTGCTCCAGGGACCGATCTTTTCCCTGAGAAAATCCTCTGCGCTATTGCTCCTCGACTGAGAGACACCGCTCGCGACCACTCCGCCCGCGATTCCGGCCGCCATGAAGAAGCCCACGGCAATCCAGACGAGCGCCGGCTGCAGGATGGGCAAAATGTCCTTTCTGCCGATTTTCGATGTCGCGAGCGTGATGTAGGCCGAGGCGAGGATGAGATAAAGCCCGATGTGAAACTTGGTGTAGTCGTACAAGAGCTCCAGTTTTTTCAGATTTGCGTCCACGTCGTCCTCCTTAGCCGTGTGACCTCCCTTGAACTCCGTGAGCAGACTACTACCTCGCGGGCCGCGATTCAAACGTGAGCGACGCCCAGAAGCTCACCCAATCGGCGTTGGCTCCGGCGGGCGCGGAGACCATGTGGACCGCTTTCACCAGCCACATTCCACCCTGACGCGTGCGAAACTGGACGCGGCCTTCGCGGTCGCTTCGGGCCGATAGCCTCTCGGCGGGGTCGGCACGGTTTAGGGCGACGACGAGCGCTCCGGCGAGTGGCCGGTTCTCATAGGTCAGGCGGACGGGAAGGTCCTCGTCCACCCCAAGCGTGTACGGGTTTCGCTCGGCGACGAGCTCGAGCGGAAAGCCGAGCTGCCGGTCGCCCTCCGTCTCGCCCGGCGACCCAGAAAGCACGAGGCTCTTCGCGCACCGCGAATAGAGCTCGCGAGCCCGGGTCCCAGTTTCGTTGCGAAGGACTCTGAGAGTCAGGACCGAATCGAGCCCTTCCTCGCTCAGGTACGCATTGAATTTTGCCGCCGGCAGCTCGATCCGGCTCGGGTTGCTGTAGTAGCCGATCACCTGCACGCCCCGCGCGGACACGCGCACGAAGCCGGCCGGATCGCCGCCTTCGCGGCCGAAGACTGGTCCGCGACCCGAAGCGCTCGCGATCACGAACCGGTTGACGAGGTCGGCAATGCGCGGCACCGGGTCGCCGATCAGGTTCATCCCGACCTTGAGCCGCACGCCGACGATCTCGCCCGCCTTCGGCGAAAAGCTCGTCGGCTCGATCCACAGGTCGTGAGCGAGAAGCGGCGGCGCCGCGCCGAGGAGCGCGGCAACCGCCAGCAGGCGATACGCTCTCAAATGACCGCCGGCTCGTCCATCTCGCTCACGGGCGGATTGATGCCCGCGAGGGGACGAGGCTCGCTCAGCTCGTCGGTGCGCGCGATCTGGCCCTGCGCGAAGCCGACGAGGCCCGCCACCGAGCCGCTCGCGGCGGCGTCCTCCTGCTGCTGCGCCGGCACGGTGTCGCTGTTGCGGCTGCTTCCGCATCCTGCCGCGAGCAGCGCCAAGGCGGCGCAGGCGCTGCGCAATAAGGTCCTTGTCATGGCCGCCTCCTATTGCGCGCCGGGCAGCGGCGTGCGGATGTAGGGAAAGGCCGCGTCGAAATTCGCGGCGCTCAGGTTCGCGCCGCCGTCGGTCAGCGCGAGGCCGCCCGAGGGCGCATCGGCCGGCACGCAGCCGAAGGCGCTGGGCGCGTTCAGCGTGCACAGCACGCCCATCGCGACGCGCAGCGCAATGTCGACCACGTCGTCGCCCGGACGGCGTCCGTTCGGGAACCCGGCGTTGTCGCCGGCGAGCACGCCGAGGGCGTTCTGCAACGCCGCCGCCGCCGGCGCGATCGAGGTGTTGAGCCGCAGCATCTCGGAAGGCTTGACGCTCGAAGGCCGGTTCAGTCCCGGCACTCCGGTCAGAAAAGCGGTGACGAGATCGGTGCGCGGGAAGTTCGTGGGCGCCTTGACGCCGGCGCCGCCGAACAGGATTTCGATCAAGGCGGGCAACGTTGGGTTGGTCACGTAGTCCGCGAACTGGCCGTCGTCCTTCGGCTTGGAGGCGTTGAAGCGGTCCTTGTCCTTCAGGCCAATCACGACTTCGTTGACGAGCGGCATGCCCAGGCGCGACACCTGCACCCAGGGACCACCCTGCTTCGTGCTCTCGTCGTTGCCCGATTTCGGCGTGCCGTCGATCAAGCGCACCTGGCGCAGGCTCGCGGTGGTCCAGCCGCCGATCACCGGCTCGCCGCTCTTGGTCAGGCAGGCGATCGGCACTTCGAGGGCGATCGAGGTCACGTTCTTGTCGGCGAGGTCGTCGGTGCCGCCGCTCGCCGCGAGCGGGTTGAGATTGATCAGGTCGAAGGTACGGCCGAGGTTGACCACGAAGGGGTCCTTGCGCTGCCCGACGAAGACGCGGCCGGAAGCGCCGCAGCCCGGGATGTTGACCTCGTAGACGTACTGCGCGGCGTAGGCCTCGTAGCCCGCGATCGAGCCGAAGGTCTTGGTGCCGATGAAGTCGGCGGGCTTGGTGAACTCGCTCGAGCCGTCCGCGGCGTTCCTCACCCTCTGGCGCTCGCCGCCGCGGCGGTCGCCGCGCACCACGTCGATGGTGTAGGTCTCCTTGACGTTCAGCGCGGCGTTGCTGCCCGCGGAGATGCCGCCCGCCTGGATCAGCGGAATCGAGACGCTCTTGCCGCCCACCGGCAGGGCGATGTCGGCGAGCGTGTTCTTGAAGCGGAACTGGAAGCTCAAGTCCTCGACCGCGTCGCCGTCGTTGTCGACGTGGATCTCGTACAGCGCGTTCGAGTCCAGAGAGAAATAGTTCGGCCCGCCGTACGCGTCCTGCAGCGGCACGTAGTTGGCGACGAAGGTGACGTTGGCGCCGCGTCCCGCCTCGTAGGAGCGGAACATGTAGAAGTCGGTGCCGTCGACCTTGGGCTGCGTGGTGATGAAGGGCGCTTCGCGGTGGCTGGACGCGTGGGCCGCGCCGGCGGCGGTGAACAGGGCCGCCGCGCAGGCGAGCGCGAGCAAGCGCCGGGATGGGCGTTTCATGGAAAGCTCCTCTCGTAGGTGCGGAGCCGTCAGCGGCGGCGCCCCATGCGCCGGGCCGCGCAGCTCCTTCGGGCTTTACGGGCCAGGGCTTGATTTGGATTCAGCTAAGATAGGGGAGCTCAATCTAGGGGGAGAAAAGCATGAATCGCACGATTCGACTCGCCGCGGCGCTCGCGCTCGCCGCCCTGGCCGCGGCCTGCGCGCAGATGGGGGGCCGCGAGGCCTCGGGCGGCTACGCCGTGGACACGAGCTGGCCGAAGCCCCTTCCCCACAACTGGATTCTCGGGCAGGTCGCCGGCATCGCGGTCGATGCGCGCGACCACGTCTGGCTGATCCACCGCCCGAAGACGCTGATCGACGAGGAGAAGGGCGCGGCGCTCTCGCCGCCCCGCGCGAAATGCTGCGTCCCGGCGCCGGCGGTCATCGAGTTCGACGCCGAGGGCAAGGTCGTGCGCGCCTGGGGCGGGCCGGGGCAGGGCTACGAATGGTTCGAGAACGAGCACGGCATCTACGTCGATCATCAGGGCAACGTCTGGGTGGGCGGCAACGACGCAAAAGACCATCAGCTCCTCAAGTTCACCCCCGAGGGCAAGTTCCTCCTGCAGATCGGCCGAGCAGGGCAGACCGGCGGCAGCAACTCGACCACCCTGCTCGGGCGCCCGGCGCACATGGAGATCGACGCCCAGGCGAACGAGCTCTATATCGCCGACGGCTACGGCAACAAGCGCGTCCTCGTGCTCGACGCGGCGACCGGCGCGTACAAGCGCCACTGGGGCGCCTACGGCAAGGCGCCGAGCGACGACAAGCTGCCCCTGTACAACCCTCAGTCTCCGCAGTTCGCCAACCCGGTGCACTGCGTGCGCCTCGCGAAGGACGGGCTAGTGTATGTCTGCGACCGCGCCAACAACCGCGTGCAGGTGTTCAAGAAGGACGGAAGCTTCGTCAAGCAGTTCGTCTTCGAGGAGAAATCGCTCGGCTCGGGCTCGTCCTTCGACCTGGTGTTCTCGAACGACGCGCAGCAGAAATACTTCTACCTCGCCGACGGCACCAACGACCAGGTGCTCACCGTCGAGCGCGAGTCGGGCAAGGTGATCGCGAGCTTCGGCCGGCCGGGCCGCTTCGCCGGCGAATTCCTGGTGCTGCACAACATCGGCATCGACTCGAAAGGCAACCTCTACACCGCGGAAGTCGCCACCGGCAAGCGCGTGCAGAAGTTCGCGCCGCGGTAGGGCGCCTAGAACAGGCGCGCGCTCGCGAGCGCAGCGCCCGCGGACAGCGCGCGCAGCTTCTCCCACACGATCTCCTCGGCCACGAGGCCGAAGCCGGTCGAGGTGTCGAAGCCGCAGTCGGTGCCCGCGAGGACGCGGCGCGGATCGCCCACCGCCTTCGCCGCGGTCTCGATGCGCTCGGCCACGACTTCCGGGTGCTCGACATAGTTGGTGGTCGTGTCGATCACCCCGGCGACGAGGTTCCAGTCGCGGGGCAGCGGATGGCGCGCGAGGCTCTTGTGCTCGTGGGCGTGGCGCGGATTCGCCATCGACAGCACCAGTGCGCCGACACGCGCCTCATACAGCCGTGCAGCGAGCTCCTCGAGCGGCACGTCGAAGGTGTGCGGGCCCTCGTAATTGCCCCAGCAGACATGCAGCCGGACCCGGTCGCGCGGGACCTTGGCGAGCGCGCGGTTGATCGCCGCGACGGTGAGCTCGACGAAATCGAGGAACTCCGCAAGCGGCCGGTCGGCGAACAGGCGGTGCCGTTCCATCGCGAGGTCCGGAGCATCGATCTGCAGGACGAAGCCCGCCGCGGCGATCGCCTCGTACTCGGTGCGCAGCGCATCGGCGACCGCGTTCACGTACTCCCCGAGCGAGCCGTAGTGGTCGTTCTGCATCGCGCTCGCCACGATGCCGGGCGAAGGCGCGGTCCAGAACGATTCGACGAACGGCCTGGGCTGCTCGGCGAGAACCCTCCGGTAGGCGGCGATCTCGCGATCGAGCGGCCCGCGATCCAAGTAGCGCACCTCACCGGTGGCGCGCGGCGGCGCGGTGAGCAGGCTCGTTCGCCCCTGTGATTGCATCAGCGCGCGAAAGCTCGGGTAGGCCGCCAGATCCTTCACCGCGGGACGCTGGCTCTCCCCGGAGAAGCCGGAGAGGCGATAGCGCACGTAGGTGACGAAGCTCTCGCGGGGCTGCTCGCCGTCGTTGCCGACGTCGATGCCGCAATCGAGTTGACGCGCAACCGCCCGACGGGTCGCCTCCTCCGCTGCCTTGGACAGCGCGGCGGGATCGACGGCCTCGCCGCGGCTCGCGCGCAGCTGCAGCTCGACGAGCGGCGTGGGCCGCGGGAGGCTCCCCGCGTGCGTGGCGAGGATGCGGGATTCGCTGCGCTTCAGGCCGGCGCGTGCTGCTTCTTGGAGGCCTGCCACTTGTCGAGCTTCTCGCGCGCGCCGTTCTTCGCCGGGTCCATCTCCTTGGCGTGGTGCGGCATCCTCGCGGTCAGCTCGATGACGTAGCCGTTGGGGTCGCGGAAATAGATCGAGTTGATGAACTTGTGGTCGGCGATGCCGCGCGACTCGATGCCGCGCGCCTTGCCCTCGGCGAGCTTCTTCTCGAGCACGGGGCGCTCGACCTCGAGCGCGATGTGCAGGTCGTAGTCGTGCTGCGGCTTGAAC
>JBGQKK010000153.1:0-6872 GCA_041499545.1 Gammaproteobacteria bacterium
CCTGAGCCTGCCTTACGCGCGAGCACCTGGTAGATGCTCATCCAGTCGTTCGCGAAGCCGTGCGCACAACCCGCGAGATAGATCTGCCAGATGCGATAGCGCTTGTCCCCGACGGATGCCATCGCCCGTTCGCGGTTCTGCTCGAGGCGCTTCGCCCATTCGAAGCAGGTACGCGCGTAATGACGCCTCAGCGACTCGACGTCGGAGACCTCGAAGCCGGCGCTCGCCATTTCGCGCAGCACCAGCGACACGTGCGGAAGCTCGCCGTGCGGGAACACGTAGCGGTTGATGAACTCCCCCGCGCCCAGCCCGACCCAGCTGTTGTCGGGGTCGACCGCGGTGATGCCGTGGTTCATGACCAGTCCGTTTTCCACGAGGAGGGAGCGGATCTTGGCGAAATACGCGCCGAGGTGGCGCAGCCCGACGTGCTCGAACATGCCCACGCTCGCGATCTTGTCGTAGCCGCCCTCTCCCGGGATATCCCGGTAGTCCTGAAGGCGCACTTCGCAGAGGTCTTGCAGGCCTTCCTCGCGGATCCGCCGGGAGACGAATTCATGCTGGTTCTGGCTGAGCGTCACGCCGGTCGCGCGGGCACCGTACTTCTTCGCCGCCCGCAGGATCAGCGCGCCCCAGCCGCAGCCGATGTCCAGGAATCGCTCGCCGGGCCGGACCATCAGCTTGTTGAGGATGTGGTCGAGCTTCTGCTCCTGCGCGGCCTCCAGCGAATCGGACTCGCTGCGGAAATAGGCGCAGGAGTACACCATGTTCCGGTCGAGCCACAGGGAATAGAAGTCGTTCGAGACGTCGTAGTGGTACTGGATGGCGTCGCGGTCGCCCTTGCGGCTGTGGCGCCAGAAGCGGCGCATGCCGCGGCTCCCGCGCGAGGCGGCGTTGCGGGCGAGGCTCTCGGCCACCCGGAACACCTCGAGGATCGGCCCCTCGACGCGCAGGTAGCCTTCGACGTAGGCGTAGCCGAGCTTCATCAGGTTGGGCGAGATCAGGAACCTCAACGCGGAAGGGCTCGTCACGCCGATCTTTACCTTGGGCTCGCTAGCGAGATCGAAGGTGCGGCCGTTCCACAGCTCCAGGCGCAGCGGAATGGCCGCGGACTGCTTGAGCTTCGCGATCATGCGTTCGAGACGGCGTTCCAGGAACATGGTCATTTCACAAACATGTGATTTTTGCCTTAGCGGCGAATATCATAGCATCGTGAGCGCCGAACCCATTCGTCGGAGGAAAACATGAAGACCGGTCCGGGCCGTCTCCTTGCGCTGGTCTTCGCCGCCGTGGTGCCCCTCTGCGCCCTTGGGCAATATCCCGCGCGGCCGATCAAGGTGATCGTGCCCATCCCCCCCGGGGGTGCGCCGGACATTTCAGCGCGCGTCCTCGGGCAGAAGCTCTCCGAGGCGCTCGGCCAGCCGGTGGTGGCGGAGAACCGACCGGGCTCCAACGGCAACATCGCCATGGAGTTGATCGCGAAATCGCAGCCCGACGGCTACACGCTGGGCTTGCTCGCCGACAGCATGGTCACGATCAATCCGCACCTGTACTCGGAGATGCAAGTCGATACCCTCAAGGACCTGGCGCCCGTGGCGAGCGTCGTCTCCAACTCCTGGGTGCTTTCGGTCAACCCCAAGCTGCCGGTAAAGGACTTCAAGGAATTCATCGAATACGCGCGGCACGCCGATCCGCCCCTTACCTACGCCTCGGGCGGCAACGGCAGCATCCACCAGATGGCGATGGAGATGCTGAAACAGCGTGCCGGCATCAACCTCACCCACGTTCCCTACAAAGGCGGCAACCCCGCCACGACGGCCGCGGTCGCGGGCGAGGTTGCGGCGATGTTTTCCGGCACCTCGAGCGCTCCCCAAATCAAGTCCGGCCGGCTGCGCGGCCTCGCGGTTACGGGCCTCGAGCACTCGAAGGTGTTCCCCGAACTGCCCGCGATCGCCGAGTTCTACCCGGGATACGAAGTCACGATCTGGCTGGGCCTGTTCTCGACAGCGGGCACACCCAAAGCCGTGCTCACGAAGGTTCACTCCGAAGTGAACAAGGCGCTCGCGGACCCCGAGGTCAAGCGCAGGCTCAATGCCGCCGGCGGCCTCGAGCCCTACATCACCACGGAGGCGGAATTCGCGGCATTGATCCGGCGCGACTACGACAAATACGGAAAGGTGGTGAGGGACGTCGGCATCAAGATGGACTGACGGAATGCCAAATCCGGTCGGACTGTATAGAATCGCATCGGCATTCTTTCCTGAATGAGGTCCCCGCGCCACGCCCGGCGTGCCGCGGGGTTTGTTTATCTGCACCTGACTCAGACGCTGGGAGGTTCCTGAGTGCAGGCTTTTCTCGCACCCTTGGTGAGCGTCGCGTTTCACGGCGCGGCGCTGGGCATGATTCTGTACGTGATCTCGGTCGGCCTTTCGGTGACCATGGGTCTGATGGGCTTCGCCAATCTCGCCCACGGCGTATTCGCCATGGCGGGCGGCTACGTGCTCACCACCGCGATCTCGCGTTTCGGCGTGCCCTTCCCGCTCGCGCTCGCGCTCGCCTTCGTCCTGGTCGGCGCCGCCAGCGTGATTCTCGAGCGGCTCCTATATTCGCGGCTCTATACCGCAAGCGACCTCGAGCAGGTGCTGTTCACCATCGGCCTGATCTTCATCGCGGTCGCGGTGGCGCGATTCATCTACGGAACCCTGCAGCAGCCCGTCGCGCTCCCCGATTACCTCAAGGGACAGTTTTCGCTCCTGGGGCGCGACTTTCCCACTTACCGGGTCTTCATCATCGCCTTCAGCGCCGTCATGGTGGGCCTGCTGTGGTTCGGAGTCGAGCGCACGCGCTGGGGCGCGATGGTGCGGGCCGCCGTGGACAATCGCGCGATGGCGCAGTCGGTGGGCATCGACACCAAGCGCCTGTTCACCCTCACTTTCGCGCTGGGAAGCGGACTCGCCGGTCTCGGCGGCGGATTGGGCGCCGAGATCATTGCGATCCAGCCCACCTACCCTTTCGAGAATCTCGTCTATTTTCTGGTGGTGGTGGCGGTGGGGGGCCTCGGCAGCCTGCGCGGCCCCTTCGTCGCGGCGCTCTTGATCGGCGTCGCCGATACCGCCTGCAAGTACTGGCTGCCGCAATTCGGCGCCTTTCCCATCTACGTCGCGACCATCGCCATCCTGCTGTGGCGGCCCGCGGGACTCTTCGGGCGGCGTGCATGAGCAGGCATGCCGGCGGCTACAATGCCGATCCCCGCGTGCGCCGCATCGAGTGGCTGCCCTGGATCGTCGCCCTCGCCGCTTTCTTCCTGCTGCCGGAGTATCTGTCGCTCGGGGCGCGCATCCTGATCTACGTCCTGTATGCCTTGTCGCTCGATCTGATCCTCGGCTACGCCGGAATCATCACGCTTGGCCACAGCGCCTACTTCGGCCTGGGTGCCTACGTCGCCGGGATTCTCGCTGCCAAAGTCGGCATCACCGATCCGATGATCCAGCTCGCAGCCGCCGCCGCCGCCGGCGCTTTGCTCGGCCTGGTCACCGGTGCGATCATCCTCCGCACCCGGGCGCTGACCCTTCTCATGCTCACGCTCGCGATCACCTCGGTCCTGCTCGAGATCGCCAACAAGGCCACGCCGCTCACGGGTGGCGCCGACGGACTCTCGGGCGTGGTCGTGGCGCCAGTTCTCGGCCTGTTCAAGTTCGACATTTTCGGCAAGACCGCATACCTCTACTGCCTGGTGGTGCTGCTCGCTGGCTGGTGGCTAGTGAGGAGGGTGATCTACTCGCCCTTCGGCACCTCACTCACCGGGGTGCGCGAAAACAGCCTGCGTATGCATGCGATCGGCGCGCCGGTGTACTGGCGCCTGGTGCTGGTGTACACGCTCTCGGCCACCATCGCCGGGGTCGCCGGCGGGCTGCTCACTCAGACGAACCAATTCGTCGGCCTGAACGTCCTCTCGTTCGAGTCGGCCGGCGAGTTGCTGGTGATGCTGATCCTCGGGGGCGTCGGGCGCATCTACGGCGCCTTCGTGGGGCCGGTTGCCTACCTCATCGCCCAGGACCTGCTCGCCAAGCAATTTCCGGAATACTGGTATTTCGGGATCGGAACGATGCTCGTGCTGGTGGTGATGTTCGCCCGCGGAGGCATCCTCGGAATTCTCGACGCCGCCCTTGCAAGGCTGCGGAGGAAGGCATGAATCTCGCCCTGGAAACGCGCGCGCTGTGCAAGTCCTTCGGAGCGCTGACCGTGGCGGACAAGATCGACTTCCGGCTCGAGGCCGGCGCGCGCCATGCACTCATCGGCCCGAACGGCGCGGGCAAGACTACCTTCGTCAACATGCTCACCGGGGTCCTCGCGCCTTCCTCGGGGACGATCGTGCTCGGCAGAGAAGACATCACCGCCCTGGGGCAGGCCAAACGGGTGAAACGCGGCCTCGGCCGCACGTTCCAGATCAACGCCCTGTTCCGGAGACTGTCGGTGCTCGACAACGTGGCGCTCGGCGTGGCCGAGCGCCGGGGAGTGGGTTTCAGGATGCTGCGCCCGGCGAGCGCGCATGCCGAGGTGCGCGCCGAGAGCATGGCGTTGCTCGCCACGCTGGGGCTGGCGGAAGACGCGGACCAGCGTATTCTCGACCTTCCCTATGGAAAGCAGCGTCTCGTCGAAATCGCGATCGCGCTCGGCCTGAAGCCCAGCGTGTTGCTGCTCGACGAGCCGGCGGCAGGCGTGCCTTCGCTCGAGTCGGACCGCATACTTCAGGTCCTCGACAAGCTGCCCAAGGACATCGCCATTCTGATCATCGAGCACGACATGGATCTGGTGTTCCGCTTCGCGCAGCGCATCACCGTGCTCGTGCAGGGCGAGGTGCTGGTCGAAGGCACGCCAGAGGAAATCGGACGCGACAAGCGCGTGCACCAGGTCTATCTCGGCGAGCAGCGCTATGCCTGACGCGCTTCAGTTGAAGGACGTACGCGCCGGCTACGGCGAGACCGTGGTGATCGAGGAGATCGGCTTTTCCCTGCCCGAGCGAGGCTCGCTCGCCGTCCTCGGCAGGAACGGCGTCGGCAAGACCACGCTCCTTGCCACCATCATGGGCCATACCACCTTCCACGCGGGCGGGATCGAGTACCAGGGCCGGCCGATCGAGCGCTTGCCGGTCTACGAGCGCTGCAGGCTGGGCGTGGGCCTCGTCCCACAGGCCCGCGACATCTTCCCCTCGCTCACGGTCGAGGAGAACCTCACGGTCGCGGCGCAGCCAGGACGCTGGACGCTGGAGCGCGTGCATGATCTCTTTCCCCGGCTCGCCGACCGCCGCAGGCACTGGGGCAATCAGATATCCGGGGGCGAGCAGCAGATGCTCGCGATCGGACGCGCGCTGATGGGCAACCCCGCGCTCCTGCTCATGGACGAGCCGCTCGAAGGGCTCGCCCCCATCATCGTCGAGGTGCTGCTGCAGGCGCTGCAGCGTCTGATCCGCGAGGACTCGCTCGCCGTAATCCTGGTCGAGCAGCACGCCAAGCTCGCGCTCGAGGTCACGAACGACGCCCTCGTGCTCAACCGCGGCCGCATCGCCTACAGCGGGCCCAGCGCGACCTTGCTCGCCGACCCGCAGCGCCTGACGAGCTTGGTGGTCGCTTGACTGGAGGCGCGACATGCTGGCCATTCTGCTCCCTGCGCTTGTGTTCCTCGCTGTGACGCACACCGACCCCTCCTTCGCGCAAGACGCGCACGCCGGGGCGCGCTCGAGGATGGTCGCGGAGATCGCCGCGATGGCGCGCGAAACCGGCGGCGAGACCGGACGACCGAAATTCGGCGACGCCGTCATGGCGGCGATGGGAAAAGTCCCGCGCCATCGCTTCGTTCCGTTTCTGCAGGAAGCGTTTGCGTACGACAACCGTCCCCTGCCCATCGGCGACGGCCAGACGATCTCGCAGCCCTACATCGTCGCCCTCATGACCGAGCTGCTCGACCCCAAGCCCTCGGACAAGGTGCTGGAGGTGGGGACCGGCTCGGGCTACCAGGCGGCGGTGCTCGGCGAGCTCGTGGCCAAGGTCTACACCATCGAGATCGTCGAGCCGCTCGGCAAGCGCGCCGCCAAGACCCTCGGCGATCTCGGCTACCGCAATATCGAGGTGCGCGTCGGCGACGGTTACGGAGGGTGGCCGGAGGCCGCGCCTTTCGACGCTATCATCGTCACGGCGGCGCCGGCGACGGTCCCGCAGCCCTTAATCGACCAGTTGAAGCCCGGCGGCAGGATGGTGATCCCGGTGGGCGGATCGTTCGAGGTCCAGCACCTGCTCCTCGTGCAGAAACAGGCCGACGGCACGGCCACAACCCGGCGGACCCTGCCGGTGAGGTTCGTGCCTCTGACGCGCGAGCGCGGAGCGAAATAGGCGCGCGGCTTCTGTATTCACCGGCGCTCGTGGCAAAATAGCGACCATGAGAGACTATTGGTTGAGCAAGTTGTTCTTCGATCTTCAGAGCTCGCCTCCGCTGGGCGCTGAATACCGCGCCGAAAGGAAGAAGATCCTCGATCGCTATCCCCTGAAGCCCGAAGTGCGCAAGGCGGTCGAGCGCGATGACGTGGTGTTTCTCGCGTCGCGGGTCAACCCTTACCTGCTGCGCTTCTATTTCGTCGTCACCGGCATGCCCGAAGCGGAGTTTCTGAAAAAAGTCAGGAATGCCGGAGCCGAATCCGCGGCACGGTCGAGCCATGGCTAGGCTCGTCGGGGTATACGCTGCCAGTCACGCGCCGCTCATCGTCCGCGGCTGGAAGGACGTGAGCGCGTCCAACCAGGACAGTCTCACGCGCTCGATGACCGAGCTGGGGAGCCGCATCAAGGCCGCCAAGCCCGACGCGCTCATCGAGATCTCCCCCGACC
>JBGQKK010000154.1:0-6866 GCA_041499545.1 Gammaproteobacteria bacterium
CGACCCCGGCACGAAGGACATGCCCTCACCGATCAGCGCGACTGATATTCGCTCGAGCCCGCCTGCTTCTGCGCCGCGCCTCGAGCTGCGCGGCATCGGCAAGCGCTTCCCCGGTGTGCACGCGCTCGACGGGGTGGACCTAGAGCTGCGCGCGGGCGAGGTGCACATGCTGGTGGGCGAGAATGGCGCCGGCAAGTCCTCGCTCATCAAGGTGCTGTACGGCGCCTACCGCGCCGACTCCGGGCGGATCCTGCACGACGGGAACCCCGTCGAGATCCGCTCGCCTGCCGACGCGCGGCGCCTGGGGATCGCGGTGATCTTCCAGGAATTTTCGCTCGTTCCCTTTCTCGACATCGCGCAGAACATCTTCCTCGGGCGCGAGCCGCGCGGGCGAATTCCGGGAACCGTCGATCGGGAGAGGATGCACGCGGAGGCGCGCCGCATCCTGCGCGTCCTCGGTGTCGCCTACGACACGCGGCGCCTTGCGCACACGCTCGGTGTCGCGCAGCAGCAGATGGTCGAGATCGCCAAGGCGCTGTCGCAGGACGCGCGCACGCTCGTGATGGACGAGCCGACCGCGGCCTTGTCGGACCACGAGTGCGAGCAGCTCTTCAAGGTGATCCAGCAGCTGAAGGCGGACGGCGTGGCGATCGCCTACATCTCGCACCGCCTGAACGAGGTCTTCGAGCTGGCCGACCGCGTCACCGTACTGCGCGACGGCCGGCGCGTGAAGACGATGCTTCCGCGCGAGACCGATCCCGAGGAGCTCGTGCGGCTGATGGTGGGACGACGTGTGGACGCAACGCACGCGCGCGAATACTGCGAGCGGCCGGGCGAGGTCGCGCTCGAGGTGAAGGGACTCGCCACCGATACCGGCGTCCGGGGCGTGGACCTCGTGGTGCGCGCGGGCGAGATCGTCGGCCTTTCGGGCCTGGTCGGGGCAGGGCGCACCGAGGTCGCGCGCGCGATCGTCGGCGCCGATCCCGCGTCGCGCGGCGAAGTGCGCGTCTTCGGCGAGCGCTTCACCGGGGGCCCGGGCGAGGCGAAGCGCCGCGGCGTGGCTCTGATCCCGGAGAACCGCAAGCACGAGGGCCTCGCGCTCATCCGCTCGGTGCGCGACAACCTGCTTCTCGCCGCCCTGTACCGCGTCTTCCCGCGCGCCTGGTTCGATCCGCCGCGCGCCACGCGCCTCGCGCGTGCGACCATCGATCGCCTGAGGATCGCCACGCCATCGCCCCTGCGGCTCGCGCGCTATCTCTCGGGCGGCAACCAGCAGAAGACGGTGATCGGCAAGTGGCTCAACGCCGGCTGCCGCCTGTTCATCCTGGATGAGCCGACGCGCGGCATCGACGTCGGCGCCAAGGCGGAGGTCTTCGCCATCATCGATGGCCTGGTAAAGGAAGGCGCCGCGGTGCTGATGATCAGCTCGGAGCTGTCCGAAGTCGCGCAGGTCTGCGACCGCGCCTACGTGATGCGCAGCGGGCGCATCGCGGGCGAGCTCTCCCGCGCGCGCCTGTCCGAGGCGAACATCCTGCGCCTCGCGATGCACGAGGCTTGAGTGGAGCGGGGCGCGAGACAGACCCTCGGGCGGCTGGCGCAGGTGCCGGGCGTCGCGTACGTGCTCGCGCTGCTGGTGGTCGTCTTCAGCGCCATCGACCTTCGATTTCTTTCTGCGCTCAACCTGACCAACATCGGCTCGCAGGCGACCATCCTGCTGATGCTCGCCCTGCCGATGACGCTCGTCATCCTCACCGAGGGCCTGGACATCTCGATGGGCGCGGTGCTGACGCTGTGCGCGGTGGTGCTCGCGTGGGTGCTCGCGCACGGCGGCGGAATCGGCCTCGCGCTCGCCGCCTCCCTCGCGACCGGGCTTGCCTTCGGCCTGGCGAACGGCACGCTCGTCTCGTACCTCGGCATGCCGCCCTTTGTCGCCACTCTCGGCACGCTCGGCATGGCGCAGGGGCTCGCGCTCGCGGTGACCGACGGGCAGAGCATCGTCGGCATCAGCGAGCCGCTCGCCTTCATGCGCGCAAGCGTGTTCGGCGTTCCGCTGGTGCTGGCAATCGCGGCGCTCGCCTACCTGCTGGTGCACGCCCTCCTGTACCGTACGCGCTTCGGCAACTACATCTTCGCGATCGGCGGCAACCGCGAAGCGCTCGTGCTCTCCGGTGTGCGGGCGCGCGCCTGGCACGCGGGCGTGTACGCATTTGCCGGCCTGATGGTCGGCATGACCGGGCTCCTGCTCGTCGCGCGAACCAACTCCGGGCATCCGACCGCGGCGATCGGCATGGAGTTCGATGCCATCGCGGCGGTGGCGGTGGGCGGAACTTCCTTCGAGCGCGGCGAGGGCTGGCTCGCCGGTACGCTGCTCGGCGTGCTCGCAGTCGGCGTGATGCGCAACGGTCTCAATGTCGCCGGCGTGCCCTCGTCGCTGCAGGTAGTGGCGATCGGCCTGCTCGTGATCGCGACGCTGCTGATCGACTCGCTGAAGAGGAAGCGCGCATGAGCGGCGAGCGCGGGCTCCTGGAAGCGCTGCGCGCCGCCCTCGCGCGCCTGGGCATGCGATTTCTCGCGGTGCTGCTGATCGGCGCCGTGCTTACGCTCGCCTCGGAGGTCTTTCTCACGCAGTCGAATCTCCTCAACGTGCTGCGCCAGGCGGCGCTGCTCTTTCTCATCGCTTCGGGGCTGACGCTCGTGATCCTTACGGCCGGGCTCGACCTGTCGGTGGGCGCCAACCTCGGCATGAGTGCCTGCCTTGCCGCATCGGTGTTGAAGGCGACCGGTTCGCCGCTGCTCGGGGCGCTCGCCGGGCTCGGGAGCGGACTCGGGATCGGCCTGGTCAACGGTCTCCTCGTCACTGCGCTGCGCATCCCGCCCTTCATCGCCACCTACGGCATGCTCTGGGTGCTGCACGGCCTATCGTACTGGTACATGGCGGGCGACACCATCTACGGCTTCCCGCCGGGCTTCCGCGAGATCGGCAGCGGCTACGCGCTCGGGGTGCCGATCCCGGTCTACCTGATGTTCGTGTTTCTCGGCATCGGCTGGCTCTTTCTCGAGCGCACCACCTGGGGCCAGGAGGTCTATGCCGTCGGGGCGAACCCGGTCGCGGCACGGCTTTCTGGGATTTCGGTCGGACGGCGGCTCGCGCTCGTCTACACGGTGAGCGGGGGCATGGCGGGACTCGCCGCGCTGGTGTACCTTGCGCGTCTGAACTCGGCCGAAGCCGACATCGGCGAGCCGCTGCTCCTGCCCGCGATCGCCGCGGTGCTGATCGGCGGCGCGTCGCTGTTCGGCGGCGTCGGCACCATCGGCGGCACCCTGATCGGCGCGATCATCCTCACGCTCGTGCTGAACGGCATGAACCTGCTCGCGGTGAACGCCAACTGGCAGCCTTTCGTCACCGGCGCGTTCGTGCTGATCGGCGTGCTGCTCGACATGTGGACACGCCGGCGGGCCGAGGGAAGGAACTGACTGCCACGAAAGAGAGGACATCGAGATGAAACTGCATACAAGAGTAGTGCTGGGATCCGCCGCGCTCGGCGCGGCGCTCGTCGCCGCCGCGCCCGGCGCGCTTGCCGACGGCGAGAAGATCGCCTTTTTCACCAAGAACAACACCAACCCCTACTTCCAGGCAGTACGCCTGGGAGGTGACTCGGCGGCGAAGCAGATGCGTGCGAGCCTCACGCACTACGTGCCGACCAAGCCCGACAGCATTCCGGAGCAGATGAGCCAGCTCGAGGACGTGATCGTCAGGAAACCCGACTCGATCGTGCTGGTGCCGGTGGACTACAAAGCGATGGTTCCCGGTGTCGAGAAGATCAACGCGGCCGGCATCCCGGTGGTGAACATCATCGACCGCAGCGCCGGCGGCCAGTTCGTCTCCTTCGTCGGCGCGGACGACTACACGCTCGGCCTTGCCACCGCGCGCCACCTGATCAAGGCGCTGGGCGGCAAGGGCAACATCGTCATCATCGAGGGCGTGCGCGGCTCGCTCACCAGCACCGACCGCGTGCGCGGCTTCAACGCCGCGATCAAGGAAGCCCCGGGCGTGAGGCTCGTCGCCTCGCAGCCGGCGAACTACCAGCGCCTGCAGGCGCTGCAGGTGATGGAAAACCTCATGCAGTCGAACCCGAGCATCGACGGGGTGCTGGCGGCGAACGACGCGATGGCGCTCGGTGCCCTGGAGGCGCTCGACGCGGCGAAGCGAAAGGCGCTCTTGATCGGCATCAACGCCACCAAGGAGGGCATCGACGCGATCAAGTCCGGGCGGCTTCTCGCGAGCGGCGACTACAACGGCTTCCTGCAGGGCTGCCTCGGCACCATGATTGCGGTGCGCCAGCTGCGCAAGCAGTCGGTGCCGAAGGAAGTGATCCTCCCCGCGGTGGTGGTCGACAAGAGCAACTTCGGCCCGTACGACGTCCCGGCCGATCAGCGCAGCTGCCCGAAATGGGAGGAGATGGTGAAGGGCTGAAGCCGGGCGGGCGCTTGCGCCCGGCCGGGAATCGATAAGCGGGTTTGATCCACATCAAGCCCGGGACCTCATGCGAGCGCTAATGTCCGGCATTGGTCGCAGCGGGGGTTGGGGGGGATGATCGGGTTTTTCCGTAGGGTTCTCGTCGCGTTTGGCGCGCTTGTCTGGGCGCTGCCCGCCGCCGCGCAGACCTATCCTTCGCATACGGTGAAGTTCGTGATGCCGGCCGCGCCGGGCAGCAGTCCCGACCGCGTCAGCCGGCTCCTGGCCCAGCGGCTGGCGACGCTGTGGGGCGTGCCGGTCATCGTCGAGAACCGGCCGGGCGGAACCGGGACGGTGGGCAGCGAATACGTGATGCGCTCCGCGCCCGACGGCTACACCGCCCTGTTCGCGTTTACTTCGGTGATCCAGGCGCCGGCGCTGCTCCCCAAGGTTCCGTACGATATCGAGAAGGATTTCGCGCCGGTCACGCTGGTCGTCTACGCGGCGGTGACGCTGTCGGTGCGCGCCGATTCGCCGTTCAAGACTCTCGCCGATCTTCTCGCCGCAGCCAAGGATCCCGCCGCCCCGCTCAGTTATGGCACCTTCGGCGCCGGTTCCACCTTCCACATCTACGGGGAGACCCTGCGCCGCGCCGCCAACGCTCATATGGTGATGGTGCCGTACAAGGGCGAGGCGCTCGCGCTGACCGACCTGCTCGGCGGGCAGATCCAGTCCACCTGGGCGTCGCTCGGGCTGGTCAGCCCG
This sequence comes from Gammaproteobacteria bacterium, assembly GCA_041499545.1. Classification (GTDB taxonomy): domain Bacteria; phylum Pseudomonadota; class Gammaproteobacteria; order Burkholderiales; family SG8-39; genus VBDM01. Next base: position 5,222 of record JBGQKK010000154.1, read on the forward strand.
CATCTCGCGGCGGGGCGTGTGCGCGCGCTTGCCATCGCGCAGCAGGCGCGCTCCGCGGTCGCGCCGGATGTGCCGACGTTCGCCGAGCTCGGATATCCGCAGGTCGGCGTGGTGACGTGGTTCGGCGTGCTGCTGCCCGCGGCGACCCCGCGCGCCATCGTGCAGAAAATGTCCGACGACATCAACCGCGTCCTCGCGCAACCGGAAGTGCGGCAGTCGCTTACGCAGACCGGAATCGAGCCGGCCGGGACGACGCCGGAGCGCTTTGCCGAGATCTTGCGCGTGGACGCCGCACGCTGGAAGCAGATGATCCAGGAGGCCGGCATCACGGCGCAGGCGAACTAGGGGCCATCTCGGGGAGCGCGGACATGGAAGACTGGTCGATGCGGCTGTCGCAGCCGCGGCACGGCATCAAGGAGGAGCGCGACCGGCGCGTCGCCATGCGCGACGGCGTGCGCCTCGCGTGCGACGTCTTCCGGCCGGACGCGCCGGGGCGGTTTCCGGCGCTGCTCTCCTGCTCGCTCTACGGCAAGGAGGTTCAGCGCATCACCGACGAGCGCCGTCCCCTGAGCCCGCGCCACGGCAACGGCGGCCAGGAGGCCGGCGACACGCGCTTCTTCGTCGGCCGCGGCTACGTCCACGTCATCGCGGACGTGCGCGGCTCGGGCGACTCCGAAGGCGAGTACGACTTCCAGGGCGTGCGCGAGCAGCAGGACGGCTACGACCTCGTCGAATGGATCGCCGCGCAGCCCTGGTGCGACGGCAACGTCGGCATGCTCGGCATGTCCTACTTCGGCGTCGTGCAGCACCTGATCGCGGCGCAACAGCCGCCGCACCTGAAGGCGATTGCGCCCTACGAGGCGTATACCGACCGCTACCGGCACTCGGTGTACCACGGGGGGCTCCTGAACGAAGGCTTCTATCACCAATGGTGGGGCCACGTGAGCATCGGCACGCTGCGCCCGCCGGTGTTCCGCTACCTTTCGGGCGAGGAGATCGGCAGGCGCATCGCAGCCCTGGAGCGCACGCCTGAGATCGCGGACAGCCCCTACCTGCACCTGCAGCTGAAGCATCCGGAGAAGAACCCGCTGCTCTTCGACTTTCTCGTCGAGCCGAACGACGGTCCGTACTATCGCGAGCGCTCCTCCTGCACGATGCTCGAGCGTATCCGGATCCCGGTGCTGCTGATGGCGCGCTGGAGCGCCTGGGACATCCACCTGCCGGGCGCGTTTGAGGCGTGGAAGGGCCTGGACACGAAGAAGAAGATGATCATCTTCGAGACGCTCGAGTCCACCGGACCGCGGCGGCCGTGGCGCGATCACCAGGACGTCCTGCTGCGCTGGTACGAGCACTGGCTCAAGGGAAACGATACCGGGATGATGGACGAGCCGCCGATCCGGCTGCTGATCAAGGGACGCAACGAGTGGCGCGACGAGCACGAGTGGCCGCTTGCGCGCACGCGCTGGACGCGCTTCTGGCTGCGCTCGGGCGGCGGCATCGATGCGCAGCCGGGCGCTCCGGGCGAGGATCAGTTCGCCAACGATCCCTATCTCGTTCCGGGCAAGCCCTCGCCGTGCCTGCGCTATGCGACCGCGGCGCTCGAGGAGGACATGGAGCTCACCGGGCCGGGCGCGCTCTACCTGTC
>JBGQKK010000155.1:0-6863 GCA_041499545.1 Gammaproteobacteria bacterium
TCGATGCGCGACTACAAGTCGGCGATCGCCGCCCAGCAGAAAGTGGTGAGGCTCTGGCCGGAGAACTCCAAGGCGCCCGACGCGCTGCTCAACATCGCGAGCTCCCAGGCCGAGCTCGGGGAGAGCAACGCCGCGCGCGAGACACTGAGGGCGCTCGTCAAGAAATATCCTTCGGCCTCGGCGTCCGAGCAGGCCAAGCAGCGCCTCTCGCAAAAGAAATAGGACGGGACGCCGCCCCCGCATTCGCGTCTTGGCCGAACCCAATCCCGTCGCGCTCGCCTCGACCGTCGTGTGGGGGGCGTTCGCGCTGGCTTTCGTTTTCGGCGCAGTCTCCAACAAGACGAACTTCTGCACCATGGGCGCGGTGTCCGACGTCGTCAACATGGGCGATTGGAACCGCATGCGCATGTGGCTGCTCGCCATCGCGGTGGCGACCGCGGGCGCGAGCGCCCTGCAGCTCGCAGGGCTGATCGATCTCTCGAAGACGATCTACACCTCGCCGCGGTTCACCTGGCTGTCGTACGTCCTGGGCGGCGCCTTGTTCGGCATCGGCATGACGCTCGCGTCGGGCTGCGGCTCCAAGACGCTCATCCGCATCGGCAGCGGCAACCTCAAGTCGCTCGTCGTTGCGATCGTGCTCGCCGTCACGGCCTATATGACGCTGCGGGGAATCCTCGGGGTGTTCCGCGTCGCGGCGCTCGACCCGGTGGGGGCGACGCTCGCGGGGTCGCAGGACCTCCCCGCTCTCCTCGCGCCGCTGCTGGGCACCGACAAGCGGAGCACGCTCGCGGTGCTGGGGCCCGTGATCTCGGCGGGCCTGCTCGCGTTCGTGTTCAAGGCGCGCGAGTTCCGCACTTTCGACAACGTCCTCGGCGGCGCCGTGGCCGGGCTGGTGGTGGTCGGCTGCTGGTTCCTGTCGGGGCACCTCGGGCACCTGCCCGAGGACCCGGCGACGCTTGAGGAGAGATTCCTCGCCACCAACTCGGGGCGCATGGAGTCGTTCTCTTTCGTCGCTCCCTACGCCTATTTCCTCGAGCTCCTGATGCTCTGGAGCGACAAGAGTCGCCTGGTGACGCTGGGGATCGCGGCGGTGCTGGGCATGTTTTCGGGCTCGCTCGCCTGGTCGCTCGCGACCCGGACCTTCCGCCTGGAGAGCTTTCGCGACGCGCAGGACCTGATCAATCACCTCGCGGGGGCCGCGCTGATGGGCTTCGGCGGCGTGCTCGGCCTGGGCTGCACGATCGGTCAGGGGATCAGCGGCGTCTCGACGCTCGCGCTCGGTTCGTTCCTCGCGTTTTTCTCGATCGTCGGCGGCGCGGCGGCGACGATGAAAGTACAGTATTGGCGGCTGATGAAGGAGGCTTAGGCGAGCCGGCCAGCGGCGGCTATTTGTTCGCCACGCAATCCCAGCCGGACTTGGGTGTCGCACCGGGACTCCCGTCGGGCCTCTGCTGAACGTACTCGAAACTAAACCGCCGGCCGATCAGCGACACCTTCTCCATGGCCCTCGCCGCGGCCGAGCTACTGCCGGTCTGTTCGACCTCGGTGATGATGACGTCGTCCAGCGTCACCTTGTAGTACTCGAGCGGGGTTCCCGGCTTGCGGAACGTGATCAGCGCCCTCGGAATATGCTGCCCGTTCGCCACGAGCAGGATCAAATGGGGACTCGACACGTCGACGAATTTCGTGACAGTCACGGGGCCGCAGGTCGTCTTTCCGGCTCCAGCCCCCGTGGCTGCCGTACTGCGGGCGAACGGGCCGGTGAACGCCTGGATGTAGGAAAGGATGGCTATCTCACCCTTGTGTCTCGCGTCGAGGGATTCGCCTTGGACCCCTTCCAGCCTCAGGAATAAGTCGTCGGCCGCTGCCGGCGCTGCCGCTCCGGCCGCGAGCGCGCCCGCGAGCAGCAGCTGGCCAACGCGTGAAACAAGACCCGGCTTCCTTTTCGTCTTATCCATCTCTCTCCCTTCCCATAGGATGGTGCAAGTAATATCAGAATACCATCTTACGGAATCAGTACGACGGCACCGGTTTTTCGTTGACCGTGCGTCGGGCGGAATAATAAAATGCCGTCTCACTTCCGGGCCGTTAGCTCAGTTGGTAGAGCAGCGGACTTTTAATCCGTTGGTCGCAGGTTCAAATCCTGCACGGCCTACCAGTCCCCCGTCAGAGATTCAGAGGCACGGCAACTCAGAGCTTGTAGGTGAGGCTGACTCCAATGAAATCGACATCGAATTGACCCGTGTTATCCATATCACCGACGTCCTTGTAACGTTGCCATTCGCCGCGAACAGCGAAGTCCCTGGTAAAATTGAATTTCACTCCAAAACCGAACGTCAGGTCGGTTCCGGAGGCGTTAGACGACCCTAGCAGACCGGTCCCGTCTTTGGATTCGACCTTCCAACTGAAGAGACCCGCTTTCGCGAGAACGGAAAACCGGTCAGTGAGGGGCAGCATTCCTATGCCGGTAAATTCGAAGCCCTTGGTTCCAATGGTGGCGGAGCCGAACCCTCCGAATGTCGCTTTCGCTTGCCCGAGATCGGCATAGCCGACCTCGAGAGCAAAGTTCCTGCTCAGCTGATATCCGCCAAGAATCTTGCCGGCGGTGTCCGTCTCATCGCAGCTGATGCCTGGTCCCGACACGCCGTCGCATGCACCTCTGGCTTTCGACTGCCCGATACCGATGCCAAGGTACCAACCTGGGATGTCTTGTGACAGCGCCAGTGTCGGAAGCGCCAAAAGTGATACCGATATGGCCGCGAGCAAAGCCTTAGCAGACGAGCTCATGGTTACCTCCGTGGTTTGAACCGGTAATTCTCGAACGCTGGGGACATGTAAGTCAATTTCATACAGCATGCCACCGGCAAGTTCCGATGAATCCGTGACGCCGGATTTCGACCCGTCGGTCGCAGGTTCGAGTCCTGCACGGCTTGCCAGTCGGCTCGAGGGTCCTCCTCTATACTGTCGGCGCAGTCCACCCTCGGAGGAGACATCATGAAAACATCGCGTTTACTGGTCGCTGGACTACTGGCTGGGGCCGCCGCCGTCGCCCTTGCACAGGCGAATCTCGTGCAGATCATGCCAGGCGAGATCAAGTGGGCGGCCGGGGCTGCGGGCGTTACCAAGGACGCGCAAGCCGCCGTGCTCGCCGGCCCTCTTGACAAGCCCGTTCCGTATACGCAGCGCGTGCGCCTCGCTTCTGGCGGCATGATCTCGCCGCACACGCATCCCGACGCCCGCTACACGACCGTGCTTTCGGGCGAGCTGACGGTGGGCCTGGGCGACACCATGGACGCTGCGAAGGAGACGCGCTACCCGGCGGGGAGCTTCGTCGTCATGCCGGCAGGGCAGCCGCATTACTCGCTCGCGAAGAGCGGCGACGTCGTCTACCAGGAATCCGGCTACGGTCCTACGGGGACGAACTTCCTCAAGAAATGAGCAGACGCAGTACGACCCGCACGGCGCGCGCCCTCCCGTGAGCGCGCCGCGGCTGGTCCGAGTCGCGGCCTCGCCGGAGTTCATGCTGAACGGCGTCGCGGTTTCGCCGAAGGGCCGCGTGTTCGCGAGCTTTCCGCGCTGGACCTCGCTCGAGGCGCCCTCGGTGATGGAGGCGCTGCCCGACGGGCGCTTCAGGCCCTATCCCGGAAACCAGTGGAACGACTGGTGGCCGGGCGCCTCCTCGCACGACCGCATCGTGTCGAGCCACGCGGTGTTCGCCGACGCTGCTGACCATCTGTGGATCGTGGACGACGCCGGCCCGCGCGTCGCGCCCGCGGTCCCGGGCGCGGCGAAGCTGGTGCAAATCGACCTCGCCAGCGATCGCGTCACCCGCGTCTACCCTTTCGGCGCCGAGCTCCTGCCCCAGGGGACGATGATCGGGCACGTGCGCGTCGACGGGCGCTGCGCCTATGTGACCGAGGCGCACCACGGCTCGATCCTCGTGGTCGATCTGGACAGCGGCCGCGCGCGCAAGCTCCTCGAAGGCGCGCCTTCGACCCGCGCCGATCCGTCCATCGTCCCGGTCGTCGAGGGGCGTGAGATGCGGCGCATGACCGGCGAGGTGCCGCAGCTGCACGTCGATCTGCTCGAGCTCTCCGAGGACGGGAAATGGCTGTACTTCATGCCGCTCTTCGGCCCGATGCTGCGCCGGATCGAGACGAAGTTCCTGCGGGACGAAAGCCTGTCGGAGGACGCGCTGGAGTCGCGCGTGGAGGACGTCGTCCGCGTGCCGCCGCTCGCCGGGATCACCATCGACCGCGTCGGCAATCTCTACTTCTGCTCGTTCACCGACAACGCGATCCTCAAGATGGGCAGGGACCGGAAAATCGAGACGCTCATCGCCGATCCCCGCATCAGCTTCCCGAACGAGCCCTCGATCGGGCCGGACGGCTGGCTTTACTTTCCCAGCTCGCAGGCGAACCGGCTGCCCGCGTTCAACGCCGGCGTGTCGCGCGTCCAGCTGCCCTTCGAGGTCTTCAAGGTCAAGCTTCCCTAGGGCGTCATTCCGGCTTGATGTTCGCCGACTTGACGATGGCGGCGTACTTGAGGAGATCGGCCCTGATCATGGCGGTGAGAGCTTCGGGTGAAAGCCCCCCGGGGTCCATGCCGATGCTCTTGAGCCTCTCCCTGGTGTCCGGCGCGCTCATGGCGCGCGAGGCTTCCTGATAGAGCCGCGCGACCACCGCCTGCGGCGTGCCCGCCGGGGCGAAGAGGCCCGCCCATACGGCGATGTCGTAGCCCGGAACGCCCGACTCGGCCACGGTGGGCGCGTCGGGGACGAGCGGCGTGCGCACGGCGGAGGTTACCGCGAGCACGCGCAGGCGGCCCGCGCGAATCTGGGCGCCCGCCGCGGCGCTGTCGACGATCACGATGGGGACGTCCCCGGCGACCGCGGCGTTGACCGCAGGCGCGCCGCCTTTGTAGGGGATGTTGCGCATGCTGATGCCCACCGCCTGATTGAACATCTCCGCGGCGACCTGGTGCGTGGCGCCGCCGTGGCTGTAGGCGAGCTCCCCGGGCTTGGCGCGGGCGAGCGCGACCAGCTCCGCGATCGATTTCGGCGGGAACGAGGGGTTGACCGCGATCACCATGGGAAACTGCGCCAGGGTGGTGATCGCCGCGAAATCGCGCAGCGGATCGTAGGGGTGATTGGGGAGGATCACCGGGTTGATCGTCATCTGGCCCGACGCGCCGACGAGAAGGGTGTAGCCGTCGGGCGGCGCCTTCGCGACGGCTTCTCCGGCGAGGATGCCCGTGCCCCCGGGGCGGTTCTCCACCACGATCGGCGTGCCCAGGGACTCCTGCAATTTCACCGAATAGACGCGCGCGCTGAGATCCATTCCCCCGCCGGGCGGGAATCCCACGACGAGGCGGATCGGCTTCGCCGGGTAGTTCCCTTGGGCCTGAGCCGGCGCAGCGCAGGCGAGGAGCGCGAGCCCCGCCGCGATGCCTTCGAGGATGATGCAGCGCAGGCGCACGCGCGGAGCTCGGTCAGAAGGTGTAGGCGAGCCCGATCGAGAGCACAGGGTAATACTTGAACTTGCTCACGTTGTCCTGCAAGGTCGCTTGCTCGGTCGCGACGGCGCTCTGCAGCGAATTGCAGTTGGCAGCGGAGGCGGTAGGGCTGCAGGTCGCGGTCAGAGTCGATTTCGGGACGCCCTGGAACATGACCCCCAGGTCGGAGATGAGCGACAGGCCGCCGTTGATCGGGCGCCCGTAGCCGATGCCGAAGTAGGGCACGGTCTTCTTGAAGCTCACCTCCGCGTCGAGCGAGCCCACGTCGGAAGCGTTGATGGGCACGCCGTTGATGGTGAACTGCCCGTTTGAGTTGGGCTTTCCCGTCGCCGTGACCTTGTTCCGGTTGAGTATGGCGCCCAGGCTGATGCGGAAATTGTTCGCGAACGGAAACCAGTCGACCAAGAACGATCCCGAGCGCAGCTTCGCCTTGGCGTCGTAGTCGATGTCTTCCTGGGTCACCGTGACCGTTTTCGGCGAGTAGGTGTCGGCGCCCAGCCGCAGCGCCACGCGCTGGCTGACCGCGTACGACAGCTCGGCCCCGAGGCCGAGAGTACCCGCGCGAAGGCCGATCGAGGTATCCGCATGCGAAACGGCGGGCAGAAGGAGCAGCGGCGCGAGCATGGCGGCGGCAAGGCGTTTTGGCATGACCATCTCCCGTTGCGAAATCGAACGTTGTCGACTCGAGCCCATTCTATAGTAGGCCGCTTGGCGGCCGGCTCAATCCGCCGTCGCGCCGGTCTTTTTTATCACTTTACCCCAGCGCTCGACTTCCGAGCGCATCAGGCTCGCAAGACCGGAGGGCGAGGAGCCGATCGGCTGGAAATAAAGACGGATCATTTTCTCGCGCACCTCGTCGCTGCGCACGATCGCGACCAGCTCGCGGCTCAGGCGCTCGATGATGGGCCCGGGGGTTCTGGCCGGCGCGACGACGCCCTGCCACGCGGTCGAAACGACCTCCGGATAGCCGCTTTCAGCGAGGGTGGGATACTCCGGGAGCACCACGCTGCGCACGCTGGTCGTCACCGCGAGCGCCTTCAAGCGGCCCGATTCGACGAGCGGCATCGCCGTCGCCGGCACGACGAAACCGGCGGCGACCTGGCCGCCGAGAATCGCGGCGTTGACCTGCGGGCTGCCGGGATAGGGCACGTGGACGATGTCGATCCCCGCGCTTTCCTTGAAGAGCTCCATGGTGAGATGCGAGGCGCTGCCGTTGCCCACCGAGCCGTAGTTGAGCTTGCCCGGCTGAGATTTGGCGAGCGCGACCAGCTCTTTCACCGAGTGGATGTCGAGCCTGGGATCGACGACCAGCAGGTTCGGGCTCGCGGCGACGAGGCACACCGGCGCCA
>JBGQKK010000156.1:0-6836 GCA_041499545.1 Gammaproteobacteria bacterium
ATGCTGAACGCATCTCTTAAAGAGATCGCCTCAGGTCTCGCGCAGAAAAAAATCTCGAGCGTCGAGCTGACGAAGCTCTACTTGGCGCGGATCGGGGCGCTGAACGTCAGGCTCAATGCCTTCATCACGGTCGACGTGGAGAAAAGCCTCGCGCAGGCGCGCGCGGCCGACGAGCGCATCGCCCGAGGCGCGGTGCAGCCTCTCACCGGCATTCCGGTCGCGCACAAGGACATCTTCGTCGCGCGCGGCTGGCTCACCACCTGCGGCTCGAAGATCCTGTCGAACTTCGTCAGCCCGTACGACGCGCATCTGATCGAGCGCTTCAACGGCGCGGGCGCCGTGCTTCTCGGCAAGACCAACATGGACGAGTTCGCCATGGGCTCTTCGAGTGAGTCCTCGTTCTACGGCCCGGTGAAGAATCCCTGGAATCCCGAGTGCGTCCCCGGAGGCTCCTCGGGGGGCTCGGCCGCGGCGATCGCCGCCCGCATGGCTCCTGCCGCGACCGGTACCGACACCGGGGGATCGATCCGGCAACCGGCAGCGCTGTCCGGCGTGTGCGGCCTCAAGCCGACCTATGGCCTCGTGTCCCGCTACGGCATGATCGCTTTTGCGTCGAGCCTCGATCAGGCGGGGCCGTTTGCGAAGAGCGCCGAGGACCTCGCGCTGCTGCTCAACGTGATCGCCGGGTTCGATCCACGCGATTCGACTTCGATCGAGCGCGAGCCCGAGGACTACGCCCGGGACCTGGAGAAACCCCTCGCGGGCCTGCGCGTCGGCGTGCCGAAGGAGCATTTCGGCGAAGGCCTCGCGCCCGACGTCGGCAAGGCCGTCGAGGCCGCGCTCGCGCAGTTGGAGAAGCTCGGCGCCCAGCGCGTGCCCATCGACCTTCCGAACTCCGGCCTCTCGGTTCCGGCCTACTACGTGATCGCGCCGGCCGAAGCCTCGTCGAACCTGTCGCGCTTCGACGGCGCGCGCTACGGCTACCGCGCCAAGGACTACGCCGACCTCGCCGACATGTATCGCAAGACGCGCGCGGAAGGCTTCGGCGAAGAGGTGAGGCGGCGCATCCTCATCGGCACTTACGTGCTTTCGCACGGCTACTACGACGCCTACTACCTCAAGGCGCAGAGAATCCGGCGCCTGATCGCGAACGATTTCACCGAAGCGTTCAAGCGCTGCGATCTGGTCATCGGCCCGACCTCGCCGACGGTGGCGTTCAGGATCGGCGCGAAGACGTCCGATCCCGTTCAGATGTACCTGAACGACATCTACACCATCCCGGCCAACCTCGCGGGGCTGCCCGCGGCGTCGATCCCCTGCGGCTTCGGCGCGGGTGGCCTTCCGGTGGGGCTGCACCTCGTCGGCAACTATTTCTCGGAAGCGAAAATCCTCAACGTTGCGCACCGCTACCAGCGCGAGACCGATTGGCACCGGCGCGAGCCGGCGGGACTCCAATGAGCTGGGAAATCGTCATCGGGCTGGAAACCCACGCGCAGCTCTCGACCGCGTCGAAGATGTTCTCAGGCGCCTCCACCGCGTTCGGCGCCGCGCCCAACACCCAAGCGAGCGCCGTGGACATCGCTCTGCCGGGCGTGCTGCCGGTCGCGAACCGCGAGGCAGTAGCGAAAGCCATCTGCTTTGGCCTGGCGGTGAACGGCGGTGATCCCAAGAACATTAACCGCCGCTCGATCTTTGCTCGCAAGAATTATTTCTATCCGGATCTTCCCAAGGGCTACCAGATCAGCCAGTTCGAGCTGCCGATCGTGCAGGGTGGCGAAGTACCGATAGTCTCGCCAACCCGCGGCAAACTCAAGATTCGCCTGACGCGCGCACATCTGGAGGAAGACGCCGGAAAGTCACTCCACGAGGATTTCCACGGCATGAGCGGAATCGATCTCAACCGAGCTGGGGTGCCGCTGCTCGAGATAGTTTCTGAGCCGGATCTGCGTTCGGCGCAGGAAGCTATTGCTTATGCTCAAGAGCTTCACAGGTTGTTGGTTGACTACAACATCTGCAACGGCAACATGGAAAAAGGCGAATTCCGGTGCGACGCGAATGTGTCGGTTCGGCGGTCTGGCGAACCGCTGGGCACTCGATGCGAGATCAAGAACCTCAATTCCTTTCGCTTCATGGAGCGCGCAATCGAATTCGAAGCGAAGCGCCAAATTGAGGTCTTGGAGGACGGCGGCAAGATTGTGCAAGAGACGAGACTTTACGATCCGGACAAAGATGAAACGCGCTCCATGCGCATCAAGGAGGAGGCACACGACTATCGCTATTTTCCCGATCCAGATCTCCTACCGCTCATCATTTCGGAGTCTCAGATAAAAGAGATCTGGGCTTCGAGACCAAAGTCTTACGAGGAGCGATATGCAGAAATCTCTCTGTATCGAATTCCTGAGAGCCAAGTGAAGCAGCATGCTGCAAGTACTGCATCCTCGATGCTCGCTCTAACGACGTTTCGTGATGTGCCACTAGCTCAGGTACCTACTCTGTCAAATTGGATCCTGGGTCCACTCAACGCCATGCTGAAGCAAGAGAACCTCGATCCCTCGGAAAGCAAGGTGTCCTCAAATCAGCTTAAAGACCTATCGAGAGCGGTGGCCGACGGGACGATATCTGCTACGGTCGCAACAACAACGGTGCTACCAGCATTGTGGAAGAGGGAGGGCTCAGTAAACGACATCATCGAGAAACGCGGCCTGAAGCAAATTTCCGACTCCGGCGCGATCGAGAAGATCGTCGACGAGGTGCTGGCGAAGAACGCGAAGCAGGTCGAGGACTACCGCGCGGGGAAGGACAAGGCGTTCAATTCGCTGGTCGGTCAGGTGATGAAGGCAACGCAGGGGAAGGCGAACCCCGCGCAGGTGAACGAAATCCTGAAGCGCAAGCTCGGCCGCTGACTATTTCTTGGCGGCCGTCAGCTCGATGTAGCGGCGCTTGTCCTCGTCGTACTTGGTATTGATGCTGCTGATTTCCTTCTTCTTGCTTTCGAGCAGCGCGGTCTGGTTCTTGATCTCGATGTCGACGTTGCTGATTTCGTTCCTGAGCTTCAACGGCATCGGTTTCTTGACGTAGAACTCTTTTTCCACCTCCAGCTCCTTCTGGCGCTTTTGCGCCCCGGCGATGGTCTTTTCGGTGGACTCGATGGCGGCTTGGGCTTCCTTGAGCGCGCGTGTGCGCTGGTCCTCGACGTCTTTCTCGCTGGAGTAGGTGTTGAGGAGCGCCGTGTTCCTGCGGCGCTCTTCCTTGGCCCGTTCGTCTTGCTCCGATTTCTTCTTGCGCTCGGCCTCGCGCGCCTGGATCTCGGCCGGAGTCGCCGCGCGCTCGGTCTTGCGCATGACGGTCCCGGACTTGTTCAGCTCCTGCGTGTCGCGGCCGAGGCACTCCCGCGGCGGGACCTGCGTGTAATAGACCTTGCCTCGCGCATCGATGCACTTGTACATGCGCTGCGGCGCCGGTTGCTGCGCCAGCGCGGGCGCGAGCACGGCGCACGAGAGCAGAAACACCGCCGCTGGGCTACGCATAGTGGGCCACTCCATAAAGTTGCCTGTACTCCCGGATCGCCTGGAGATTCTGCCGGAACTCCGCGCGACCTTCGAGCCAGCTCATGAGGTCGTCGAGACTCGCGATGGAAACCACTGGAATGCCGTGACGTTTTTCGACCTCCTGGATCGCCGAGATCTCCCCCGTTCCGCGCTCCATCCTGTCCAGGGAGATTACCACTCCCGCCGCGGTCGCGCCGTGTGAGGAAATCACGTCCAGCGATTCGCGCACCGCGGTCCCGGCGGTCAGCACGTCGTCCACGATCAGCACCCGGCCCGCGAGCGGCGCGCCGACCAGATCGCCGCCTTCGCCGTGGTCCTTGGGCTCCTTGCGGTTGAACGCGAAGGGTACGTCGCGCCCCTCGCGCGCGAGGGCCACCGCCGCGCTCGCGGCGAGGACGATCCCCTTGTAGGCCGGGCCGAACAGCATGTCGAACTTTATGCCGGAGGCGAGGATGGCTTTTGCGTAGAATTGCGCCAGTCGTTCGAGCGACGCCCCGGTATTGAACAGGCCGGCGTTGAAGAAATAAGGCGTCGTGCGGCCGGACTTGGTGACGAACCGGCCGAACTTCAGCACGCCCTGGTCGAAGCAGAAGGCGATGAAGTCCTTGCGAAAATCGGCCACCTGAGGATGCCCGGAAAGAGTTCGCCGAATGTTACGCATTATCACGCTCAATCTCAACGGCATCCGCTCCGCGCTCGCCAAGGGTTTTCCCCGGTGGCTCGCTCGCCAGAAGGCCGACGTGGTGTGCCTGCAGGAGGTCAAGGCGCAGGAGGCCGATCTGGCGGATCTCGCTCTCGTTCCGAAGGGGTTCCATGGGCACTATCATTGCTGCTCGACCAAGAAGGGCTATAGCGGCGTCGCGCTGTACTCGAAGGCGAAGCCCGACAGCGTGTCCTGCGGCTACGGCAGCGGCGAGTTCGACCCGGAAGGACGGTTCCTGCGCGCGGACTTCGGCCGGCTCTCGGTGGTGTCCGTGTACCTGCCCTCCGGATCGAGCTCCGAGGAGCGGCAGCGGGCCAAATTCCGCTTTCTCGATGAATTCATGCCGGTGTTGAAAAAGCTGAAAGCGAGCGGCAGCGAGTTCGTGATCTGCGGCGACTGGAATATCGCGCACAAGGAGATCGACCTCGAGAACTGGCGCGGCAACCGCAAGAACTCGGGATTCCTCCCGGAGGAGCGCGCCTGGCTCACCGAAGCCTTCGACGAGGCGGGCTGGGTCGACGTATTCCGGCGCGTGGACCCGCGGCCCAGGCAGTACACCTGGTGGTCGAACCGCGGCCGGGCCTGGGCGAAAAACGTCGGTTGGCGCATCGATTACCAGATCGCGACGCCCGGCATCGCCGCCAGGGCGAGGAAGGCGAGCATCTACAAGGCGAAGCGCTTCTCGGATCACGCCCCGCTGACGATCGACTACGATGTGAAGCTCTGATGCCCTCGCCCTACCTCGAAGTCTTTCGCAGTCCACGTCTCGCCGTCATCCTCGCGCTCGGCTTCTCCTCGGGCCTGCCGCTCGCGCTCACCGGCGGAACCTTGCAGGCGTGGATGACGGTCGAAGGCGTGGACCTGTCGACCATCGGAATCTTCACCCTAGTCGGCCTTCCCTACGTCTGGAAATTCCTGTGGGCGCCGGCGATGGACCGCTTCGTGCCGCCTTTTCTCGGACGGCGCCGCGGCTGGCTCCTCCTCACCCAGCTCGCGCTCGCAGGCGGAATAGCGGCGATGGCGTTCCTGTCGCCGCGCTCGGATCTCTCGGCGATCGCCTGGTTCGCGCTCTTCGTCGCCTTCGCCTCGGCTTCGCAGGACATCGTCGTCGACGCCTATCGCACCGACGTGGTGAGCCGCGACGAGCGCGGGCTCGCGGGCGCCTTGGGCGTGGTGGGCTACCGCCTGGCGATGCTCGTCTCGGGCGCGCTTGCGCTGGTGCTGGTCGCCGGATCGGGCTGGATCCCGGCGCTCGGTTGGCGCAACACCTATCTCCTCATGGCCGTCCTCATGGCGGTGGGCGTTCTCGCCGCGTTCTGGGGCGAGGAACCCTCCGGCGCTCCCGCGGCGCCCAAGAGCTTGCGCGAGGCGGTCGTCGAGCCGCTGCGCGAATTCTTCTCGCGGCCCAAGGCGGCCTGGATCCTGGTGCTGCTCGTGCTCTACAAGCTCGGCGACGCATTCGCGGGCTCGCTCACCACCGCGTTCCTCCTGCGCGGCGCGGGGTTTTCGCTCGACGACGTGGGCTACGTGAACAAGGCGGTCGGCCTCGCCTCGACCATCGTCGGGGTGCTCTTCGGCGGCGCGCTGATGGTGAGGCTCGGCCTGTATCGCGCGCTCCTGGGCTTCGGGATCCTGCAGGCGGCGTCGATACTGACTTTCATGTGGCTCGCGCTCGCCGGCAAGAGCTATCCCATCATGGTGTTCGCGGGGGGCTTCGAGAACATTGCCTGGGGCATGGGCACGGCGGCGTTCGTGGCGCTGCTGATGGCGCTGTGCGACCATCGCTTCACCGCCACGCAGTACGCGCTGCTCTCGGCGCTCGCCTCTTTCGGGCGCGTGTACGTCGGTCCGGTGGCGGGCTACGCGACCGACCCCAAGTACCTGGGGCTATCGTGGGCGACGTTCTTCTTCCTGGCTTTCATCGTTGCGCTCCCCGGGCTCGTATGCGTGTGGTTCCTGCGCAAGGAGATCAAGCGCGCGGAAGTCGCGGCGATTTCCTGAGGACAGTACGACGTGGCGCTTCCTAATCAAGCTTTATCCCGAGCTTGCGGATAATGCTTCCCAGTCGTTCGGACTGGGTTCGTAGAATAACGACCTGTTCTTCGGGTGTACTCGCGACGACTTCCATGCCCGTGCTTGTGTAGATCTCGTTGATGTCCGGCATGCGCAGCACCCTGACCAACTCTGCGTTCAGGCGCGCGACGATCGTGCGTGGCAGATTCGCCGGACCGAAAAAGTGAAACCCGCCTGATACATACGCGCCCGGCACGCCGGCCTCCGCCATCGTTGGCACCTCGGGCGCGGCTAAGGCGCGTTTGTCATCCGCGATCGCGACGATTTTCACCTTTCCAGCTTTCTCCAGGGTCCTCGCCGTAAACAGCCCGTCGAATGCCATCTGCACTTGGCCGGACGCCAGCGCCTGCACGAGATCGGCGCTTCCCTTGTACGGGACGTGCACGATATCGATCCCCGCGAGTTCCTTCAGCAACTCGCCGTTCAGTTGCCCGCTGCCGCCGAGCGACCAGGACCCGAAATTGAGCTTGCCTGGATTCTTCTTCGCGTGCTCGATGAGTTCGCGAACATTG